>NZ_JBXEJE010000021.1:0-125969 GCF_056820935.1 Streptomyces sp. Q2
GAAGTTCACCGCCGACGACAAGGGCACCTACACCCCGCCCGCCGGCACGGTGGTCCAGGACTTCGAGGGCACCGACTTCCGTTCCTGGGCGGCCACCGGCACCGCGTTCGGTCAGGGACCGGCAACCGGTGCGGTGGACTGGCAGGGGACGGTCACCGGCTTCGACGGCAAGGGCCTCGCCAACAGCTTCCACTCGGGTGACGCCACCACCGGCACACTCACCTCCCCCGACTTCACCGTCGACAGCCCCTACCTGAACTTCAAGGTCGGTGGCGGGCGGCATCCGCACGAGTCCGGAACCGTCATGGAACAGGGACCGCCGCCCGCGGGCACGGTCCTCGCCGACTTCGAAGGCGGCAGCTACGGCGACTGGACGACGACCGGAGACGCCTTCGGCACCGCGCCGGCCCCCGGCACCCTCCCCAACCAGGGGCAGGTCTCCGGATTCCTGGGAGACGGGCTGGTCAACACCTTCCTGAACGGCGACTCGACCACCGGCACACTCACATCGCCCGAGTTCACCATCGACAAGAAGCACATCAACTTCCTCATCGGCGGCGGCAACCACCCGGCCGACTCCGACACCCCCACCGCCATCGAGCTCCTCGTGGACGGCCAGGTCGTCCGCAGCGCCACCGGCTCCAACAGCGAGACCCTGGACTGGGCCTCCTTCGACATGCGCCCCTACGCCGGCAAGAAGGCGCAGATCCAGGTCGTCGACATGAACACCGCCGGCTGGGGCCACATCCTGGCCGACCGGTTCACCACGGCTGCCACCCCGGCCAAGTCCGTCGTGCAGCGCGCCGACTGGGCCGACTACGGCAAGGACTACTACGCGGCCGTGTCCTGGGAGAACGCCCCGGGCGGCAAGCGGTACATGATCGGCTGGATGAACAACTGGGACTACGGCGGCGCCGTCCCCACCTCCCCGTGGCGCAGCGCGCAGAGCGTTCCCCGGGAGATGGCCCTGCGCACGATCAACGGCCAGACCCGGCTGACCAGCAAGCCGGTCGGCAGCCTGGAGTCCCTCCGGCAGCACCACCCGGCGACGGCGTCAGACGTCACCGTCAAGAGCACCTCCAAGCCGCTGATCAGCCGCGCGGCCAAGGGCAAGGCACTCGACATCGAGGCGACCTTCTCCCTCAAGGACGCCGAACGCTTCGGCCTCAAGGTGCGCACCGGCGCGGGCGGCGAGGAGACCGTCATCGGCTACGACACCACGACACGGGAGCTGTACGTCGACCGCACCCGCTCCGGCGCCGTGGACTTCAACAGCACCTTCCCCGGCGTCCAGCGAGCCCCGCTGCAGGCCAAAAACGGCAAGGTCAAGCTGCGTATCCTCGTTGACTGGTCGTCCGTCGAGGTCTTCGGCGGCAACGGCGAAGCGGTGATCACCGACCAGATCTTCCCCGACCCCTCCAGCGCCGGCGTCGAGGTCTTCGCCGAAGGCGGCACCGCCACCCTCAACCACATGCAGGCGTGGCAGCTGAGGTCCATCTGGAGGTGACGAGCCGCAGGTCAGCGCGCCAGGCCACCGAGCGCGACTTCCGGCGGGCGGCTCTCAGCCGCTCGGCTCCCGGCGAGGCAGGCGCCAAGGAAGCGGCGTGACAGCTACCTCCATTGGGCGGGGCCCCCTGCCCCACTAGGGCGTGTCCGGCTCTTGCAGCCGGTGGCGGTGGTTCCATCGGTGCTGCCGTAGCCTCCGTGGTCATGTTCAAGTGATGGCATGTGCTGGCGGATGAGGAACGGCAGCAATGGACTTTGGATCCGTTCGTGAGCGTGGGGCCGCTGGCGTTTGGTATGAGGCCCAGTGAGACGTCGGAGGCACTGAGCGGTGTCACAAGGGAAGCTCAGCGACACAGGCTTAGCCGTCGTGCAAACGAGACCGTCGACGTCGTTGAGGAGGGCGAGTACCGGGAGTTCGGTCTGAAGCTCTACTACCGGGAGGAACGGCTGGCCGGCGTTGTGGTCGATGCGCTTGGAGGGCCCCAGGTCTTCGTGGAGGGTGTGGCCTTGGTCGGCCGGGTCCTCTCCGTTCTGGAGCAGTGGATGCTCGACCGTGCCGAAGCCCGCGAGCCCTATCCGGAGCTTTCTTACATGGATGCTGGAGTCCCTGGGTCGGACTCACTGGGTGGCGTTCTGGATGTGCAACGCGCAGGTGATCACCTCCTGACACGGCCGGTGTTCGTCCCCCGTGAGGCCCTGGACGACCTCCCCCACTTCTTGCCCCGGGAAGCCTGGTCGCGTTGCTGAGCACGCCAGCCAGGTCCACGGGGACGACTCCGTGGTCGTTCCCGTGGATGCAGCCGATCAAAGACGATCACCACGGCAACAGCCCTCCTGACAGCGGCGGTCGTACTCACGGGCTGCGGTGGCGGCAAGAAGTCGGACGGCCACAGGAAGCCGACTGGGAAGTCCCCGTCGGCGACAAGGACACATGAGTCGCAGAGCGAGACCCACCAGGTCACCCTGGAGGTCAGCGGCTCCGGCAAGGGCCAGGTGCTGTGGTCGGCCGGCGACAACGGCATGGACCAGGTGGACCTGCCCTGGAAGAAGCAGACGACGGTCACCCTGGAAGGCGCCGAACTGAAGGTCGGCACGCTCCTCTCGGTCGTCCCCCAGGCAGTCCAGGAGGCGGGCGCCCGCTTCGTCTTCCCGGCCTGCACGATCACGGTCGACGGCAAGCAGGTGGCCCACAACGAGAACAAGGAGAACGCGAAGGGCTGCGAGTACGAACTGAAGTCGACGGGCTGACAGCGCACCGCCCCTGTCGAACCGGCGGACAGAGGCGAGTCCCCGCCCTCACCGTCACCCCTTCCTTCTCACCCGGACCAGACAACCCCACCGGCTCAGGGCGCCAACGCCCAGGGAGACGAGAACGGCTCCCAGTCGATGACGTGCGGCAGCCCTGGGGCGAAGGCGAAGAACGCGAGCGAGCCGAGAAGCCCCAGGAGAAACGCGACGATCCCGATCCGCCGTAGCCGTGCGGCGCCTGCCGGAGTGGTGTTCTGCTGTTCCATCATGCGCGGCTCACTTCGTGACGTGGTGGCACTGACTCACGCGCCGCGTCCCGTTCACGTACAGGTGGGCGCATGTCCTGCCCTAACGAGGGAGCGTCTGGGGAGAGTGTTCCGCATCGGATCGATCTTGCACTCACTGTGCGTGCGCCCGCGCGACGTCCGGTAGGTCTTGTTGTTCGTGTCGGCGTACGTGAAGTCGATGCGCCACGCCCAACTCACGTCCGCCCCCATGGCGATGACGCTGATGGCCACGGCGTCCTTGTCCGTGACGACGCTCCTGGCGAGGCTGAACACATCCGACGCGAGCCGTCAGGGTGTCTCCTCTGGCTCCCCGGGCCTGGTGAAGTAGACGCCCAGCACCGTCGGCGACTCGTTCGCCGCCAGCGGGACGATCGAGCTGGCCCTCATGTACACCTGCGTCGCCTTGCCGGTGTCGTTCGTCCACACCGGCTTCGCGACGCCGCCGGCCTTGAGGGTGAGGGCAGTGCCGAGCACGCCGAAGCCCTGGGGGTTCTGGTTCGCGTCGAAGTCGGCGGTGTCGACCGGGCTGCCCTTGTCCAGCTTCACCCACACGGTTTCCTTGTCGGGCACCTTCACCGAGCCGCATTCCTTGGAATCGACGTCGACAGCACACCGGAAGGGAACCGTCGAGGTGGCTCCGGTACGTGTCCGGTACTCGGCCTGGAGAAAGCCCTTCTTCTCGGCGCGGGCTTTTATCTTCACGGTCACGAGGGATGTCGAGGGATTGGTCCAGACTTCCCGCGGCTTGCGCGTCCGGGCATCGACGGCACCGACAGCGGCGAGCTTTTCCCCGCCGGTGGTCCAGACCTCGAAGTCGGCCTTCGTGACCTTCCAGAACGGCAAGACCCTCACCGACAGAACCTCGGCCGGCCCGATCGTGAGGTGCCCACAGTTCACCCACGGCCGGCGCACCTTACCAGGCACGTCGCACTGACCGGTCGTCTTGTCAACGGGTACCGCCGCATCCGCGGGCGCAACGGCGAACGCCGGTACCGACAGGGCCGCCGCCATGGCGACCGAGACTGCTGATCTGCGCATGGCGCACCTCCTCGGCCGGGCGTCCCCAGCGCCGGAATGCGCCAAGAAAAGAGCGGTGCTTTCCCGCCCTCACGGCTATGACATCTTCGGACGACGACCACCGAGACCAGGCCGCCGGAAATGCGCAGCTCAACGACGCCCAGGCTATACAGCACCCACTATTCTCCGCCGCCCGAGGTCCCGCAAGGCCGAACTCCCCCGGGCCCGAACGAGCGGACCCGGAGGAAGGCCGTACCCACGATCACCACGTTCAAAGACCCGTCACCGCTTGCTGCCGTCCACGATGACCGGCGTGCCGCCCGCGTCCGTGCCGCACGGAACCGCGACCCCGGCGCGCATCGTAGCGGCCACGGGTGCCGGCCGTACGCCACCGCTGAACGCCGGCCGTAGCCACAGGCGGATCGAAACCACGGTCACGGTGCCGTGGAACACGTAGGCGCGTTTGTCGTAGCGCGTGGCTACGGCCCGGGAGTTTTTAAGCCGGTTGATCGTGCGCTCAACTTCATTGCGGCGCTTGTACAACTGCTTGTCGAACCCGGTGGGACGGCCGCCGTTGCTGCCACGGCGCCGGCGGTTGGCACGCTGGTCCATAGGTTCAGGGACGGTGTGCTTGATCTGCCGTCTGCGCAGGTAGCGGCGATTTTGGCGAGAGCTGTACGCCTTGTCGCCACCAACATGGGCCGGACGCGTCCGGGGGTGACCGCCACCAGGGCGCTTGACCCGGATGCGTTCCAGGACGGGTATCAACTGGGGACTGTCTCCCCACTGGCCGGGAGTGATCAGGAAGGCCAGCGGTCGACTGTCGCCTTCCCCGGCAAGGTGGATCTTGCAGGTGAGGCCGCCTCGGGAACGGCCAAGTCCTTCGTCGGGCCGGTGCTGGCGAGGAGATGATCGCCTCTTCGGGATTCGTGGCGCTTTGCGCGGCGCCCCTGCCGCGTGTGGGTGGGCTCGGCACGAGGTCGAGTCCACTCTGACCACGCTCCAGTCGATTCGCCCATCGACATCGGCCTCGGCATGGACGGCCTGCAGGATCAGGTCCCCGGTGCCGTCGGCCGACCAGCGGCGGTGGCGCTCATAGACCGTCTTCCAGCATCCGAAGCGCGCTGGAAGATCTCGCCAGGGGACGCCAGTGCGGGCACGGAACAGTATCCCGTTGATTACGTTCCGGTGGTCCGTCCAGCGGCCGCCCCGACGGCCAGCCTTGGGTAAATGAGGGGCAAGTCGCGCCCACTCGTCATTGGTCAGATCGCCCCGCCCCATGCCCAGAACAATGATCCAAGGGTGAGGCAGTCACATGATCCGCCGGACAGGCCCTAGCTAGCAGCTTCGCGATTTTCAAGCGCCGGTCGCGATGGGTGATCAAGTATGCAGAAAGCGACTCTGACCAGTGAGAATGAGGATTATCCAGGCCCTTATTCCCGCGCCTGTCGGAGGCACTTCCCAGGTGAGTATGCGTATCGGGTCGTACTCGCGTGTCCGCGTCGCGGGCGATGGCCGCGGTGTGGTCTCGCAGGCCGGCGGGGTGCTGCCTGACCGGCCAGGCCCGGCGCTCGGAGCCCAAACGTCTGCGGCTACGGCTGTTCTCCGTCGCCGCTCAGCTCGTGACGACCGGCCGACGCCGCACCCTCCGCCTAGGCTTGCCACTGGCCCTGGACCGATGTGATCACCAACGCGTTCGAACGACTGCGACCCCTGCCGAACCTCGGCTGACCAGCGACAACGACCTGTTCCGACGAGCACTCACCACACCCGGAACCGTGGAACCGGCGCCCACCCGACGCGACAGCCCGGTAGCCAATCTGCCCACCCGCAGCAATCTCCGCCCCGAACAAGCTGAAAGGGTCCGCCAGGAAGCTGACGGACCCTCATGCAAGATCGAGGTTAGCGGCCAGCACTGCCGCGAGGCCCTCTTGGAGATCTTTGACGAAATACTCGGGTACCTCCAGCGACGGGAAGTGTCCCCCGATTTCGGGGGACCTCCATCGGACGATTTGCCGGTACCGCTCCTGCGCCCAGGGGCGCGGACACCTCTCGATGTCACGGGGATACATCGTGATTGCTGACGGGACGTCGACCCGAAGTTCGGGGTCCAGTGAGTTGTGGCTTTCGTAGTAGATGCGGGCCGCCGATGCGCCGGTCCGCGTCAGCCAATACAGGATGACGTTGTCAAGAATCCTGTCCCTGGAAATCGTCTCGAACGGGCTGTCTTCGGTGTCTGTCCACTCGGCGAACTTGTCAAGGATCCAGGCAAGAAGCCCGACCGGTGAGTCGACGAGCGAGTAGCCGATGGTCTGCGGTCGGGTCGCCTGCTGCTTCGCGTACGCCGCGCGGTGGCGCCAGAAATCGCGGGTTTCCTCGGTCCATGTGCGCTCGACCGCCGTCAGCCCCTCCGTTGTCAACCCGGGTGGTGCCTCCGCGAACGTTGTGTGGATGCCGAGAACGTGCGCCGGGAACCTGCCGCCGAGAACCGTGGTGATATTTCCTCCCCAGTCGCCGCCTTGGGCTACGAACTTGCCGTAGCCGAGCCTTCCCATCAGTTCCACCCATGCGGCCGCGATCTTTTCGGTTCCCCACCCTGTGGTGACCGGCTTGTCGCTGTAACCAAAGCCCGGTAGCGACGGGACCACGACGTGGAACGCCGGCGCGTCTGCATCTTTCGGATCTGCCAGCTCGTCCACTACATCAATGAACTCGGCAATGCTGCCTGGCCAACCGTGCGTCAGGATCAGAG
This sequence comes from Streptomyces sp. Q2, assembly GCF_056820935.1. Taxonomy (NCBI): domain Bacteria; kingdom Bacillati; phylum Actinomycetota; class Actinomycetes; order Kitasatosporales; family Streptomycetaceae; genus Streptomyces; species Streptomyces sp. Q2. The sequence continues at coordinate 6,811 of NZ_JBXEJE010000021.1, forward strand.
GAGTGGCATCCGCGCGCGCGGATCGGCGGTGCAGGAAGTGGATTCCCAGATCGTCAATGGTCGTGCGGAACTGGCCGATCCGGTTGAGGCGTGCTTCGAACGACCGCCAGTTGTACCCGGTGTGCCAGTAGTTCACGACATCGACGAGGTCGGCCAGAGGAACGCCCTGGTCCCATCGGTGAGGGTCGGGCGCGGCGCGATAGACCGTCTCAGCCTCCGGCAGTCGCGCGGCGGCCAGTCGCGCGCGCAGATCGTCGAGGTCAGCGCCAGTTGCGTGGGCTTCAAATGCTTGCACGTCGCTGGTTGGACGGGACATGGGACCTCCTGGCCATCGCGGAACCGGCTACGGCCTGTCGCGAACCGGCTTAGACGGTTCTAGCAAGCCTCTCTGCCCGCGCGCAACCTGCTAAGGTGGTTCCATGCGCGCCGAGTTCCCTGACTTTCGCCTCGGCACGGTGCTGGCGACCAGCTTCACCGGGACTCTGTCGGAGCGTCATGGCGACGCCGTGGAGCGCATTCCCACGCCGCGCCGACTTGTCGACTGGCTCGCAGTGAGCGGCCTCGCCGTGGACTCCTGCACCACCGCCCAGCTCGAACTCGCCCGGGAACTGCGGGAGTCGATTCACGCCGCCGCGACAGCGGCCGCGATCCAGGACGCTCTCCCGGTTTCCGCAGTCCAAGTCATCAACGACTGCAGCACCCAGGGTCGGGCCGCCGCAATCCTGACCCCCGAGGGTGAGCGGCGCTGGCGGCTCAGCTCGGCTTCCTGCGTGGAAGACGCCCTCAGCGTGATCGCCGCCGACGCGATCAGCATCATCGCAGGCGAACGAGACGGAAAATTGGCCTTGTGCGCATCGCCAACCTGCCAAGCCGCCTTTTTCGACACCAGCCAAAGTCGCACCCGCAAATGGTGCGACATGAACACCTGCGGGAATCGTCAGAAGAAAGCGCGCTTCCATGCAAAGCAGCGCAAAAGCCACACATCAGCGGGCTGATCGTTACCTCGACACATCCAAGTACGTCCCACGCCTGCGACGCATCTTCGCGTTGGGTGCACCCCGACGGCACCACTGAGAGCCATTCCCTCCGTCCCGGCCTTGTCCGTGGCTCGTCCGTTGACGCCGACGGTGTCGGCCGCGCGCAGGGACTGCGGGTCGACGATCACCGCCGTCGACGCGTGGCGCTGCAGGCGTACACTGCTGACAAATAGCCATTTAATTGTTTAAACTTAACAATTCGGGCAGAAGTGTAGCCAGAACCGTCGGATCCGGCGTCCGATCTGCCCGGGAGGTCTCGCAGCAAGCGACCGCCGGCAGTCCCGGGAGGGTGTGGGCGGATCGCGCAGGCGCCAGGAGGAAGATTTCTCGATGACCCGGCCCGATGACCCGCGCACCGCGGCGGCCCGGGTGTTCGCCGAGGGGGGTGCGTTCGGCGAGCTTCTGGCAGGGATCGACTGGGCGGCGACGCCGCTCGGGCCCCCCATCTCCTGGCCGGGGCCCCTGGTGGACACCCTGCGCCTCATGCTCACCTCCGAGCATGGGATGGCTCTGTACTGGGGAGCTGAATTCGCCACGCTGTACAACCTGGGCTCCACACCCATTGTCGGCGCCAAACACCCCTGGGCGCTCGGAAGGCCCTATAGCGAGGTGTTTCCCGAGGTCTGGGCCCACCCGGTGAGCTCCCACTTCCACTATGTGACCGGCAGCCGCAAGTCCCTGCTGGTCCCGGAGGAACTGCTCATCATGGAGCGCCACGGCTTTTTGGAGCAGTGCTACTTCGACTCCGCCTTCCAGCCCGTGCTGCTGGACGACGGCACCGCCGGCGGCGTGCTGCAGATCCTCACCGAGACCACCGGCCGGGTACTGGGCGAGCGCCGGCTGCGTCTGCTGAGCGAGACCGGCGCGCGCACCGCCGGGCTGACCGCCCCGGGCGAGGTCGCCCGCGTGGTCGCCGAGGTGGCGGGCTCCTATCCGGAGGAGATCCCGTTTTTGGGCGTGTACCTGGCTTCCGAGCCGGGGATGCAGCGGCCGGCGGCCGAGACCGTCTCGCTGAGTGCGGCCGACGGGCCGGAGGTGGCGGCCCGGCTGGCGCAGGTGGTCGCCGACGGGGCCCCGGCCACGCTGCCGGCCGCCGCGTTCACCGGCGGCGGCACGGCCGGGCAGCACGCCGCGGCCTCCCGGCTCCCGGTCGAGCAGGCGCTGGCCCTGCCGCTGCACTGCTCGGGCCAGGTGGAGGGCGTCCTGGTGGTGGGCGTCAACCCCTGCTTCCCCCCGGCCGGGGCCTACCACGACTTCCTGGAGGTGCTCGCCTCCGCCGTGGCCGGAGCGCTGTCGGCGGCGCTCGCGCACGAAGAGCAGCGTCGACGGGCGGAGGCGCTGGCCGAGCTGGACCGGGCAAAGACCGCCTTCTTCGCCAACGTCAGCCACGAGTTCCGCACCCCGCTCACCCTGCTCCTGGGCCCGCTCCAGCAGGCTCTGGCCGACGAGGACCGCCCCGAGCGGCGCGAGCAACTGGAGTTGGCCGAGCGCGGCGCCCTGCGCCTGCTGAAGCAGGTCAACACCCTCCTGGACGTCGCCAGGGCCGAGGCAGGGCAGATGCGCCCGGCCCTTGAGCCGGTCGACCTCCCCGGTGCCACGGCCGAGCTGGCCGGGGTGTTCCGCTCCGCCTTCGAGGCGGCCGACCTGACGCTGGAGGTGGACTGCCCGCCGCTGCCCAAGCCGGTGTCCCTGGACCGGGAGATGTGGGAGAAGATCATCCTCAACCTGCTCAGCAACGCCCTGAAGTTCACCTTCACCGGCGGCGCTCGGGTGCAGATCGCCGCGGCCGGCGACCGGGCCCGGCTGACGGTGACCGACACCGGCACCGGCATCCCCACGGACGAGCTGCCGCGCCTGTTCGAGCGCTTCCACCGGGTCCGCGGCGCCCGCTCCCGCTCCCACGAGGGCACCGGTCTCGGCCTGGTGCTGGTGAAGGACCTGGTGGAAGCGCACGGCGGCACCGTCGGCGTGGACAGCCGGCTCGGCCTGGGCACCACCGTCACCGTGGACCTCCCCTTTGCCGTCGCCCACCGGCCCCGCCCGGCCCCGCCCGCGGCTGTCGCCGGATCCCGCGGGAAAACCCCCAGCAAAGGCGGAGGCCGCGGGCCCGGCCGCGCCGCAGCCTATGTGGACGAGGCGCTGGGCTGGCTGACGGCCGACCCCGTCCCCGTCGCGGCCACCCCCGCGGCACGCACCCCGCCCGCCCCCGCGAACCACGATGCCCCCCACGTCCCCGGCCCGCACGAAACCGACCGCCCCCACCGGGCCCGCCTGCTGGTCGTCGACGACAACGCCGACATGCGCGCCTACCTCACCCAGCTCCTGCAGCCCGACTACGACGTGCTGCTCGCCCCCGACGGCAGGGCCGCCCTGGAGACGGCCCTGACGCAGCCGGTGGAACTGGTGCTCAGCGACGTGATGATGCCCCGCATGGACGGCTTCGAGCTGGTCCGGGCGCTGCGCGCCGACCCGCGCACCGCCCGCCTGCCCATCGTCTTGCTCACCGCCCGCGCCGGCGAGGAGGAATCGGTGCAGGGCCGGCACGCGGGCGCCGACGACTACCTGGCCAAACCCTTCTCCGCGCGCCAGCTGCTGGCGCGCGTCCGCACAGGGTTGGAACTGTCCCGATTGCGCGAACAGGTCCTGACCGAGACCCGCAACCAGCTGGCCGTCCTGGCCTCTCTGGCCGACGCCGGCCTGCGACTGTCCGCCACTCTCGACCCGGACCAGATCCTGCAGATCGCCGACCAGATCCTGCTGCCCGACTTCGCCGACCAGATCTGCATCCACCTCACCGCCGCGCCGCTCGCCCCGGCTCTATCACCCCCGGCACACATCGCAGGCACCCCCCTTCTTGCCCGCGAGGCTCTGGCCAGCGCCGCCATCCACGCGATCAATGGCACCGCCCCGGCCCCAGCCGGCCCGCACCCGGCGCCCGCCGCCGTGCTGGCCCTGCCGTTGCACGCCCACGAGCAGACGCTGGGGGCCCTGGTACTGGTGCGGCACACCGGCGGGTACTCCGCAGTCGAACACAAGTATCTGGAGAACCTCGCCCACCGTCTGTCCCTGGCCTACGACAACGCCACCCGATACCACAACGAGCGCCGCCTCGCCCTGTCCCTGCAGCGCGCCCTGCTCCCCCACCGTCTGCCCCAGGTACCCGGCGTGCGCCTGGCCACCCACTACCGGGCCAGCAACCGCGGCGCCGAAGTCGGCGGCGACTGGTACGACGTGCGCGCCCTGCCCGACGGCGCCGTGGGACTCGCCATCGGCGACGTCATGGGCCACGACGTGGAAGCCGCCATCCTGATGGGCCAGCTCCGCTCCGCCCTGCACAGCCTCGCACTGGAGGGCGCCGGCCCGGCCCAGGTGCTGACCAGGCTGGACGCCTACCTGCAGTCGCTCGCCACCGAACGCTTCGCCACCTGCCTCTACGCGGTCTACGACCCCCACCATCACCGCCTGCGCTACGCCGCCAGCGGGCACCTGCCGCCCCTGCTGATAGGCGCAGAAACTGCCTACCTGGAGCTGCCCCCGGCGCTGCCACTGGGGCTGGGCAGCACCCCAGTCGACCGCGAGGTGGCGTTCCCGCCCGGCACCAGCCTGCTGATGTACACCGACGGTCTGGTGGAGAACCGGGCGCTGTCCCTGGACGACGGCCTGGCGGCCCTGCGCCAGACCTGCGGCGCGCTGCCCGCCGCCGCCCGCCCCGACCCCGAGCAGATCACCGAACGGGCCCTGGAACTGCTGAACACCCCCGACCGGGTCGACGACGACGCCGCCCTGCTCGCAGCCACCGCCCAGCCATCGTGTCGAACCGGCGACCCGCAGACTGACAGAAGTGCCATACAACCGACCGCTGATGGCCTCACGTCAGGGGCGCGGCCAGGCCCGCCAGCCAGGCCGGAAGCTTCCTCGGCTACCGCGTCACCGTCTGCGACGCCCGCCCTGTCTTCGCCACCGCCGCCCGCTTCCCCCACGCCGACGAAGCCGTCGTCGACTGGCCCCACCGCTACCTCGCCGCCACCGAGACCGACGCCCGCACCGCCCTCTGCGTCCTCACCCACGACGCCAAGTTCGACATCCCCCTGCTCGCCCTGGCCCTGAGCCTCCCCGTCGCCTACATCGGCGCGATGGACTCCCGCCGCACCCACGAGGACCGCAACCAACGACTACGCCAGGCCGGCGCCACGACGGCGCAACTCGCCCGCCTCAACTCCCCCATCGGCCTCGACCTCGGCGCCCGCACCCCCGAGGAGACAGCCATATCCATCACCGCGGAGATCATCGCCCACAACCGCCAGGCCACCGGCCTGCCTCTGTCCCACGGCACCGGCCCCCTCCACCGAACTGGATCCGATCCGGTCGTTCCTCAGATCTGATCCGGGGTGGAAACGGGAGGTGGGCCAGCGATGGTGTGCGGCGTCGGTGCGGGATGACCCCACTGATCTCCGCGGCGGACTCCTCCCGCCACGCCAGCGCATTTTGTCCCGGGCAAGGGGCTGCCCAGGGCGGCCGACTCGAACTTGATTGGGCTTAGTTCTGGGCGGTGGGCCGGACGACAATCTCGTTCACGTCGACGTTCGCGGGCTGCTCGATGGCGAACGCGATGGCTTGGGCGATCGCCGCAGGCGGGATCGCGATCCGGTCCCGCATCTCCGCGATTTGCGCCCTGACCTGCGTATTCGTTGACGCATCAGCGAAGTCGGTTCCGACGACGCCGGGCGAGACGGTGGTCACCCGCAGAGAATCACCGGCTTCCTGGCGCAGCCCCTCACAGATGGCACGGACCGCGAACTTCGTGCCGGCGTAGACCGCCATTGTCGGCACGATGCGAAACGCGGCCGTGGAAGCTGTGGTGATGAAGTGACCCGTGCCCTGCGCCCTGAACACCGGCAGCGCGGCACCGATTCCGTGCAACACACCCTTGACGTTGACGTCGACCATCTGGTCCCACTCGTCGACACGCAGATCGTCGAGGGGCGAGATCGTACCGGCCCCGGCGTTGCTGACCAGTACGTCGAGTCGGCCGAATCGCTCGCCGGCCAAGGCGACCAGGGCGTGCAGGTCGTCCCGTCGGGTCACATCCGTGCGGGTCTGCACCGCTGCGCCACCCGACTTCTCGATCCGCGCCACCAGATCCGCGAGGCGCTCTGATCGGCGCGCACCCAGAACGAGCCGCGCGCCTCGCTCGGCAAGCAGCAGCGCGGTCGCCTCGCCAATGCCGCTGCTGGCTCCCGTGATCGCCACGACTTTGCCTTCGATTCCCGACATGGTGTCTTCCTCTTTCCTTTCGCTACGGGTTCCGGGGGATCGCACGGCGCGTCCGCGCGCCAAGGCCCTTGGGCGTCGGGATGACCGTCCACAGGCCGTCAGTGACAAGTACGCCCCCCTCGACTCCAGTCTGTGGGGGCTTTACCCTGGTATCCAGAGCGCGTTTATTCTGGAACCAGGACATCCACCATGCAGAGACGACCGGATCAACGCCGCGAGCTGGGCGCCTTTCTACGCAGCCGCAGAGAGCGGATCACCCCTGACACGGTGGGACTGCCGCACACGGGCCGGCGCCGGACCCCCGGCCTGCGCCGCGAGGAACTCGCCCTCCTCGCCGGGATCAGCTCAACTTGGTACACCTACCTTGAGCAGGGCCGGGACATTCGCGCCTCGGACCAGGTACTCAACGCCCTCGCCTCGGTGCTGCGGCTCGACCGGCACGAGCGCGGTCATCTCTTCCAACTCGCCGGTCACGCGCCCGCGGCCGACGCCGAAGAACCTGAACCACTCGCCGCCCAAGTCGCGGCCGTCCCACTCCTGCTCCAACCGCACCCGGCGTACATCATCGACGGCAACTACGACGTGCTCAGCCTCAACCTGGCCGCCGACGAACTGTTCTTGAACCTCACCGCGGCAGCGGACCGGCCGGCGAACTTCGCCCACTGGGTGTTCCTCGAGCCCGCGGCCCGGGACGTTCTGGTCGACTGGGAGATCGAGGCACGCGGCCTGCTCGCCCGGCTGCGGACGCTGGCCGGACGCCACCCCGGCGACCCCCGATACACCCGGCTGATCGACGAGCTGAACGCCGGCAGCCCGGAAGTGCGGGCCTGGTGGCCGCAGTACGACGTGCAGGCACGGCACGGCGGACGGAAACGGCTACGGCGCCCGGGACGTGGGGCCGTCGACTTCGCCTACACCGCATTCCACCTGGCCGAACAGCCGGAACAGACACTGGTGATCTATTCCGACGACCGGCAGTCGGCCGACTGAGCTCTGCCAACTACCCCATGCGGCATGGCTTCGTGCGCCTCGCCGACGGCCAGCACGCGCCTCAACTCGTCTCGTGGCGCCGGGCGACGGTTCATCGAACCCGGCGGATCTGGTCACTGCTAACACTCCGTTCGGGTCGGAACAGGCCGCCGCCGGGCTCCGGGTACGCCACCGAGCACGGCACCGGACTGGGCACCCGCCGCCGGGGCGTCGAAGCCGCCTTCGCGCTCCTGCACTGGTTCCGCCGCCTGCGCATCCGCTGGGGGATGCGCGCCGACATGGCTTCGAGCTCGGGACGCGCCTTGGGGTGTTTTCGGGTGACCATTCGTTCGGCAGCGTCAAGCGGATGTTCTGGAATGACGGTTACCCGCTCGGTGAGATGCTCGTCGACATGCTCGAACGGAAAACGGCCCGTGCTCCCGGCCGCGTTCGCGGGAAGCACGGGTCGTTAGTAGTTCGTCGCAATCAACCGCTCCGCCCACCACTGACGCCCGCTGCTGCCGCAGCGCTCGCGCACGGGACGGCACAAGGGGTGCCGTGTCGGCGGCACGTCCGCTCTCGCCGACGGCCCGTGGGCTCGACGGCATTCCGCAGACCATGCCGGGGTTCTACGCCGACGTCGTCCGGCTGGGCTGCGATACAGACGGCGACGAGCTGCTGCGGGTCCCTGTGCCGCCAACTGACCTGAGCGTCTGGAGGCGTGTCGCATACTGGCTGGGTGGACAGCACCTCCCTCCGGGACTCCTACGACGCGGTCGCGGACGTGTACGCGCAGGGATTCACTGCGGATTTGGTCTCCAAGCCGTTGGACCGAGCCATGCTGGCGGCATTTGCCGAGCAGGTCCCGAAAGAGCGCCTTGTCGCCGATGTGGGGTGTGGACCCGCCCAGGTGGCGTCTTTCCTGGCCGATGTCGGGGTTCCGGTTCTCGGGTTGGATGTGTCACCGGGCATGGTGGAGGTGGCCCGGGCACGTAGGCCTGGCCTGGATGTGCGGGTCGGATCGATGCTCGACATTCCGTTGGGCGACGGAGAGCTGGCCGGTGTGGTGGCGTTCTACTCGCTGATCCATCTCCAGGCCGAGGAGCGATCGCTGGCCTACAAGGAGTTCGCCCGGGTGCTGCAGCCCGGAGGCCTTCTCCTCGCCGCCTTCCACGCGGGCCACGAGGTTCGGCACCTGGACTCCTGGTTCGACCGTCCAGTCTCGCTCGACTTCTTCGCTCTGCGCCCCGAAGAAGTGGCCACGGGCCTTGCTGTTGCCGGATTTGCCATGGAGGCAACGCTGATGCGAGGGCCGTACCCGGGTGAGGCGGACACAGAGCGCGCCTATCTCCTGGCTCGCAGGGTGGAATGAGCTGGGTAGTGCGGGCTGGCGGCGGCTCATGGTCTGCCCCGAGGGCGTGTCTCCCAGCGGTGAGTGGTCCAGGCTCGGCGTATCAGCCTGCGGACGGTGAGACAGCGTCGTCGAGGTCGAATAAGGCATTCTGCCGGGCATGAGGGCGCTCGCCTTGTCATCGCTGACTCGCCTGGATCGGCGCCTTCCTATCCGTGCGCCGGCCTGAGAGACGGCGTGGCCTACTGCCGTGTCGCATGGGCTGCCGGGGCGCTCGCGACAGCCCTGGCATACCTCCTTCTCGCCCGGTACTGAAGGTCACCGAGCTCCGTCACCTGCACGGGACGCGTCGGGTCCAGACGAGCCGTACGTGATCGTCGACGTCCAGTATTCGTGCCCGACCGTGGCCCGTAACGTGCGTATCTCCTGCAGTCCGCTACAACGCCCTGCCCGAGCCGTTACGTCGTATGGGATGATCGGCCGCATGCTCGAAGCTCCAGCACGGAAGGGCGGCCTCCGCCCCGCCCGATGACGTGGCCGGATGAGGCCGTGGCCGACGGCACCGCCACGACTCCCGCCCACCCTTCCCGTATCGCCCTCTTCGAGGCGGTACGCGCCGACCGCACCGGCCCCGTCGCCACCCGGCTGCTTCGGCTCGCCCACGCCGACACCCCCCTCGTGCGCCGAGAAGCCTTGGGCCTCCTCCACAGCCTGGCCTGCGAACGGCCCTGGCCGGAAGCCGTCAACGCCGCAGTGGCCCGGCTCAGTGACCCCGACGAGGAGGTACGGCGCCGAGCCGCGTGCCTCTTCGGCCACCGCGGGCAGCCCGGCCTGGTTCTCGAGGCCCTCGGTGAACTCGCCGATCCTGTCGTGCGCACCGTCCTGGCCAGGGCGCTTGGCCCGACCGCCGCCCACCTGACGGATGATGACCTCGCGTCGGTCCGCTTCCTCGCCAACCTGGAGACGCTGCGGGCAGCGCCACCCACTCGATGGCGTTCCCTGGACGCCGCACTCCTCGACGACGTCCGGGAGGCCGCGCAACACCTGGAGGACATCGGGCACATCTGGGGCCAGGCCCTGTACGGCCTGATGCGCGAGCACGACACATACGCCCTCGTGGCCCGCCTCCTCGCCGCCCCCGCCACCCGGGACATCGGCGCCGACCTGGCCCGTGAAGCGTGCCACGCCTGGCGGGCGGCCCCGATCCGGCTGCTGCCATTACTCGTCCAACACCGAGGCCACAGGCTCACCCCGGCTCTTGGTGCAGCCCTTACGACAGCCTCGATCTCCGAGGCGGCGATGCGGACGCACGCAGCGCTCCTCGTCCAAGTCCCCTTCCAACCGTCCCCAAGGGACCGCCGGAACCCGTCCACTGCGACGGCGTACGACAGCGCATCCGCCGCCGCGATCCTCGCGGCCAAGCCTGTGGGCATCACCCGCCTCGCTCACGCCTGCGAGATCTTCGAGGCCCTGCTGGACGCCGGCCCGCTGACGTTCCGGCAGGCGGGACAGCTGTACAACCTGACTTTCCGTCGCCCCGGCCGCACACAGGCGGAGTGCGCCCCGCTGTGGCTGCGGCACGCCGGTCCTTCCGCACTGTCCCGGCTGCTCGCCCTCATGACACCGCACCTGGCCGACTACGCGGTGGGTGAGTACTACCTGGCGGGTCTCGCCCGGATGGGCGGCCACGCGCGCCCCGCGCTGCCGGCCGTGACGACACTGATCGACAGACGTACCCGCATCCCCGTCAACGACGCCACCCCCGACGCCGAGATGAGACTGGACGAAAACCTCCTGGCCGCCGCTCTCAGCACGCGCCGCGCGATCCTCGCGGACGCCGTTCCGCAGCATTCGGCCCCGCCGCCTCCCCCATAGCCGCCAACTCACCTCCTTCACCTCCCGCCAGTCACACATGCTGCAGCAGGCGGTGATTTCCAGGGTCTCCTACAGGTCGAAGTCGAGGTGCTCGATGTTCGTGAAGCGCACTTCCCTCAGTTGTCCGGCGCGGTGGTACTCCTTGGCCTCGAAGAGGCGGGCGGCGTAGCGGGGCGGCAGGGCGACGTTCAGGTGCCGGATGCGGGCCGTCACCGTCGACCGATCGGGGCGGTGTCTGTGGTGCTGACCGCCCCATTGCCCGCTGGGCGAAAGCGGCCGCAACGGGGAGGCAGAGGCCCGACCACGCCCGTATGGCACGGATGACCTGCACGGATGCGGCGGCATCGGCGAGGCTCACGCAAGAGATGGTGCAGAAAGTGGTCCGTGTGTCCTCACCTGACCGCGACACAGGTCTGGAGAGGGGTGTGGCGGCCCGCTTGCCGCAACGCGCGGGCGGCCGGCGGGCGTCGCACGCCGGGCGGAGTTCCATCGCGCCGCAAACGGGAGCATGGCCAGGCCGGGTGTTCGTCTTCGTCCCGCTCGAGGTGACGCCGGGCCGCGGTCCTTCGTCGCTGATGTTGTCGAGGCTGCCGGCGACGTTTCCCTCACGTGCTGTACACACGACTGGTTGTCTCGCCGGTCTCTCTGTGGGTACGCGCCCGGTCAGGTCCGGGGCCGATACCTGTGCCGGCAAGGGAACCCCGGCACCTCCAGCAGGAACCGGCCTCGGGCCGCAGCGTTGGGCAGCTTCAATGACGGGCGGTTGCGATCCGGAGACCGGCGGTCCCGCTCGCGCTCGAACCGCTGTGTGCGAGCCCGGACATGATGGGGGGGGCGCACCGATGATCGGTGCGCCCCCGTTTGGATCTGGCGTCCTACCAGCGATACCAGCGGCCTCGCGTTCCGCTCGGTCCGGTGGAGCGGGCGAGGAAGCCGACCAGCCAGATCACCAGGACGATCACGGCAACCCACCACAGTACCTTCAGGGCGAACCCGGCACCGAAGAGGATCAGGGCGAGCAGCAGAACGAGTAGCAGGGGAACCATAGTTATCAACCTCCGTCCCGCCGTGTGCCCCGACCTGGTCTCCACACACGCTGAATCTTTATCTGTTTCTTATCCGCCATTCGGGGCATCGTCGGCATCGTCTTCCCCGCAGAAGGGCCGAGTCGGGACTTCTGCGCCTCACTTCGTCCGGTGATCGGCAAGGTCGACACGAGCGATGGCAGCGCCTGCCTTTTGAAGAGCGGTGGCCGACTCGCACCGTCACTCGCAGAACAGCAGACGTGGGAGGAAGCGCCGTCCGGTCATCTACATGACCCGCGGGCTTGCTCTCGTCAGCGATCTCCGCAGCACGCCGGAGGAAGCTTGGCGGACTTGCTGTGGCCGCCAGAAGACCAACACCAACACCAAGCTGCGAGTCATCACTGACGCGCTGGTCGCCACGCCCCGTGGCGTGAGTCGCCGCGCGAGCACCTGCGACCCGCCGGCCGGGGTCGTGGGCACGCTGCCCGAGAGGTCACGCGTCTGCTGGCATGGCACGGGCTTTGACGGGTAGGCGCCGGATGTTGACGAGGAGGCGGCGGGATGCCTGGGGAGGTCGAACGTCGTCTCCTCGTCTTTGGATGCGGGACCACGACGCAAAGGCGGCTCGGAAGGTGCTAGTGGGGGCGGCGTCCGGTGACGTCCCCGCAGGGGTCGTCGGGCAGGGCGATGCGGGCGGTGATGCGTTTGCCGACCGGCTCCCGCTGGACCTCGAAGCCCTGGACGACGGCCATGACGATCTCCAGACCGTGCTGGCCGACTCTGCCCGCGTCAGCGGCCCGGGCCATGGGCAGGACGGGATCGCTGTCCCACACGATGATCTCCACCAGGTCCCCGGCGATGCTCAGTTCCATCAGCACCGGCCCGGGAGCGTACTTGCGGGCGTTGGTGACCAGCTCGCTGACCACCAGCTGCGTCAGGTCCAACGCGCGGGCCGACACCGGCAGGCCGTGCTCGGCCTGGACGCGGGCGAGGAAGTCCACCGCGCGGTGGCGAGCCTCAGCGATGCAGGATCCGTCGCCGTCAAGGGCGACCGTGTCCTGTATCGGAGGGGCGCCAGGCATCGCGCTGTCCTCACCATCGGGGACTGATTCCGCCGGATCCACCCTTTTCCCCCCGTTCACCCGCCTGCGCCTACCCCGGACTCTGCCTCGCATGCCCGTGAACTCGCTCACGAAGAGGTCCGAACGGGTGTTCACCGCAATATCAGGGCAGACTGTCGGCACTATCGTGTCGGGAACCTGAGTTCCCATCAGTGAGCGCAGCAGAGGAAACGGTGACAGACACCCACGGAGCAGGCCGGACCGGCCAGCTGTCAGTCGGCCACACCACCATCAACAACATCAGGGTGGTCACCGTGCGCGGCGAGATCGACCACACCGTCAAGGACATACTCAGCCAGGCCCTGCTGTCCTTTGACGGCGCGGCGCCGCCGCGGACCGTGGTGGACCTCAGCGGCGTGACCTTCATGGACTCCAGCGGCATCAACGTCATCGTCGCCGCCCACCAGGCCATGAGTGACGCTCAGGGGTGGCTGCGTATGACCGGCCCCCAGGCATCGGTGCTGCGAGTCCTTGAGATCGTCGGCCTGAATGAAGTCATCCCCTGTTACCCCACCGTCGAGCAGGCCTTGACCGCCTGACCCACGCTGATACCCGGGCACGGCGTTCTATCCGGCTTCCCCGTTCAGGGCGTCCTGCCGGCGCGAGCGCCGCCGCACGGCCGCGGCCAGCTCCTGGCCCAACGGCTCCGGCAGCGGCTGCCCCAGCGCCCAGGCGATCACTGTCTCGGCCACCGTGTGCAGCTTGGTGTTGGTGTTCTGGGACACCTCACGCAGTACCTCGAATCCGGCGGCCGGCGCGAGCTGGTGAATCGCGGTGAGAACACCGATGGCCTGGTCCACCGTGGCGTGGGAGCCGATGGCATGCCGCAACTGCGCGTTCTCCTGTTCCAGGCGGGCGTTCGTGGCGTCGTCACGTGTGCCGTCGGGTGAGGACCGCGGCACGCGGGAGGTCGTCATGGTTGGTCTCTCCGGGCAGGGGCAAGGCTTCCCTGTACGCCTGCCCCCTACCGCGACAGCAAGACCCCCTCCCATGCGGAGTGCAGATCACGCGGGATGAGAGGCCCTTCGCCGATCTTGGGACGGCGAAGGGCCCTCAGGGGCTGTTTGCCCAACCCTTGATCTGCCGGGTGGCCCTCGCGTCCGCCCTCACACCTCACGGGCCGGACAGGTGAGGAACGGGCTGCCAAGGCGGGTGCCGCAGCCGACTCGTGTCTTCACCCTCAACGGGCTACGAACGCCACAGCCAGGTGGCCCGTTCATACAACGGCTCGAAGCCGACGCGCACCATGTTGTGCAGTGACGGGTTGTGTTCGCCGGGACCTTTCACGCCGGTCTCGGCGACAAGCCATCGGCAGCCCTCGGCCGTGGCCGCCCGGACGCGAGCGGTGAGCAGCGCCGACTGGGCGCCACGGCCGCGTGCTTCGGGGAGCGTCGCCCCGCCGAACATGTCGGCGCACTCCCCGTTCAGGAAGACGCTGCCGACCGCGACGATCCGCTCACCCGCCCAGACCGCGTACTGCCGCCAGTTCGCATTGCCCACGCATGACGCGGCCATCTCGATGATGTCCGGGGTGGTGAACCCGAAGGTGGTCATCATGACCGTGGCCCACTCCCGGGTCTGGTGGGCTTCGACGACGCCGACGCGCCAACCCGGATCCAGCGGGGTGTGGTCGGCGGTGGTGGGCGGGGTTTCGATGTCGCAGCCCAGCTTGGTGAATCGGCTGCTCTCGGCGAGGCCCAGTTTCGCGGCGGTGCCGGCCCAGTCCGGCGGCAGCAACGGCGGTGCGATCATGAGCGAGCCCTGGGAGACACCCTGCTTCCGATAGAAGTCGCACACCCGGACCAGGTCGTCGACGGTGATCGGACCATCGGCGCCGAACCCGCCCGCCCGGTTGAAGAAGTGGCTCGGATCCTCGCGGATCGCCAATGCCCGCGTCGAGCCGACGTGCAGCGAGCCGAGGCCCAAGGCCTCCCGCACGGACGCCGACGCGCTGGTCGCGAAGTCGGCGCAAGCCATGATCTCGGTCAGCTCGGCAAGGCCGGACGGCACGGTGGTCGTCATGGGTGATTCTCCCGTTCGTGGCGGGTGACGAGAAGGCGGATCCGCACTTCCCTCAGGCGGTGAGGACTTCCAGCGCTGCGGCGTGCACACCCGGCGCGGCAGCGAGGTAACTCTCGCTGGCCAGTTCCCACGGTTTGCCCTCGATGTCGGTCACGACACCTCCGGCCTCCTGGACCAGCAGCACACCTGCCGCGTGGGACCGGACGTTGTCGAACTGCCAGTGCAAGTCCATTCGCCCTGCGGCTACTTGGGCGAGCTGGTGGGTCACCGGTACGGAGATCCGCACATAAAGAGCGGAGTTCGTCATCGCGGCGAAGGCGGCGCCCATCCGCTTCGCGAGCTCGGGGTCGTGACCCGGCTGGGCCTGACCGGTCCCGGTCAGCGCGGCGTCCAACGACGTCTTGACCGAAACCCGCAGCGGTACGCCGTTGAGGAACGCCCCGCCGCCCTCGGTCGCGGTGAACATCTCGTCGAGGACCGGGAAATAGACCACCGCCAGCACCGGGCGGCCGTCACGGACGAGGCTCACGCCGATGTTCCAGTCGGGCATGCCGTGCGCGGCGTTGACGTTGCCACCGACCGGGTCGATGAGCCACCACTCACCCGTGGCCAGCGGTCCCGATCCGTGTTCGTCGTTGAGCCAGCCCGCGCTCGGCAGGGCCTCGGTCAACGCCGGGCGCAACGTGTCGGCAACGGCCGCGTCATTGGCCTGGAGGTGCGCGAGCAGTTCGGGGAGCCCCGGCGGACGGGACTCGGTGGAATAGCGCGTCATCATCCGGGCGCCGGCGTGGCGGACGGCGGCGACGGTGGCGGCAAGCAGTTGCCGGCTCATGGGATGCTCCTCAAGTTGACCGAAGTGGATCTGCGTCTTGTGGGGATTTACTGTCATGCAATTGGACTTGAATCTGCTGACCGTGCTGGACGCCCTGCTCGAGGAGGGCAGCGTGATGGGTGCTGCCGAGCGGCTGCACCTGTCCTCGCCCGCGGTCAGCCGCACCCTGGGCCGGCTGCGCGCCGTCACCGGGGACGACATCCTGGTGCGTACCGGCCACTCGATGGCTCCCACCCCGTACGCGCTGTCGGTGCGCGAGGACGTGCACCGGCTGGTCAGGCAGGCGCACGAGGTGCTCTCGCCGGTCCGTGAGCTGGATCTGGCCGAGCTGGATCGCACCTTCACGATCCGGTGTCACGACGCGGTGGCCGCGTCACTGGTACCGGTACTGGTCGCCAGGATCCAGCAGCGGGCTCGCGGGGTGCAGTTGCGGGTGCTGGCGGAGAGCTTTGTCGACACCGACGACCTGCGCCACGGCCGCGTGGATCTGGAACTCGGCGGCGGCAGGCCGGCTCTGCCCGAGTTCCGGTCCGAGCCGCTGGGCCAGGACCGGCTCGTCGTGGCAATGCGCGCGGACCACCCGTGTGCCGCCGGACTCGACCTGGCCTCCTACGCGGCGCAGCCGCATGTGGTGATCTCCCGGCGTGGCCGCCTCACCGCGCCGATCGACGACGTGCTGGCCGCCGAAGGCCTGCGGCGCCGGGTCATCGCGGCGGTGGCGACGGTGGCCACCGCCCTGCAGATCGCCGCCCGCGGCGACGCGCTGGTCACCTGCACGGCGATCCACGCCCGCCCCCTCATCGAGGCGTTCGGGCTCCTGGCCCGGCCGCTGCCAATCGAGTCCCCGGCGGCGACGATCAACTGCAACTGGCACCAGCGCTACGATTCCGACCCCGCCCACGCCTGGCTCCGCGAGCAGGTCAGGGCGTCGATCGAGGAGATCACCGCCCGCTGACCGCACCCGGTGGCGGCGTTGGCGACCACGCCTACTGGGCCAGTGGCAGGGCCACGGCGCCGGGAAAGCCGGGCGTCTCGGCCTCGTCGAGCATCGCCGCGGCGACGGTTTCCCGGCTGACCTTGGCACTGAGGTCGAAGGGGGGCGCGTCCTCCAGGCCGACCGTGCGTCGGCGGGGGCTTTCCGGCCCGTCGGCGAGCATCCCGGCGTGGAAGACGGTGCCGCCGGCCGCGAGAACGGTGTTGTCGGCTCCGACCTTGTCCGCGAGCCGGTCGCCCAGCACCGCGGCGAGCACGCCCGCGCCCTCCCCCGCCACCTCGGCCGACTTTCCCGTCCCGTAGGCACCGAGCCAGATGACCCGTCGCGGGCCGGCGGCGACGACGGCCCGGGCGCCGGTCAGCAAAATCCCGGCCCGGTCCGTGCCGAGCGCGGAAAGGACCACGCAAGCCCCGTCCACGACGGCGGCGATACCGGCCGTGTCGTTCACGTCGCCCGCCACTTTGCGCAGGTTCGGGGAGTCGGGCAGGGCGATCCGCTCGGGATCACGCGCGATGGCGGTCACGGTGTGACCACGTCGCAGCGCCTGTCGGGTGAGGGCGATGCCGGTCCGGCCGGAGGCCGCGAGGACGGTGAGGTTCATGCCGAGAACGCTAGAGAATCCACCAGTTAACAACAAGTGCAAGTATCTGACTCGATAAGTTACCCAGACGCAATCGCTTTCGCGGAAGGGCGAGCGCGTTCCCCGGGGTGCGCGACGACTGGCAGTCAAGGCGCACGGCTCAAGAACCCCGCGGCGCCGCCGTACCGTTCCGCGGTCGCCGACTCATCCCGCAGGCTCATCTTGCCGGCGGCGCACTTCCCGGTGGTCCGGCTGGCCCCTGGTGCGAGTTCGCCGGAAGCGGCGGCTTCGGCGCTCCGCTGGGCACGAGGGGTCCGGCCTAACGGGCAGGGGATTGGCCCAGGTTACGCAGCGCGCGGCGGACAGGTCCGGGTCCTTACGGTGCGGCAGCGGCTCCTTGGCGGCTATGACGAACTCTGGGGCGTACCGTAACGCCCCACCCGGGATGGACATGCGGGGCTGCCTAGACGGGGTGACCGTCCCGGTGCCGCGGCGCCGCCGTGCCGCTCCCCTCATGAGCGCCGGGCCGGAGCGAGCCCGGCCGACGCCTCCAACAGGTTCCGCATCGCGAGGAGGTCGGGGCCCCACGCGCGATGTGGGTGGTCGTCGCCTATGCCGCGCAGGCCCGGACGAACGCGTCGGCCAGTTCGGCGGGGCGGGTGAAGAGGGCCTCGTGGCTGCCCGGGGTCTCGATGACCAGCGGGTTCTTGAGCCGTGGCAGGAAGCGGTCGGCCCAGGCCCACTCGCCGGGAAGGGCGAGGTCCTCGGTGGCCAGGATGTAGGCGGTGGGGATGTCGAGTGCGGCGAACGCCGCCGTGTCCGGCTTCTCGGTGAAGGTGCCCAGGGGTTGCGGGACGAGCAGGGAGTGGATCAGGCGCTGGGTCTCCTCGCTGGCGTCCTGCATGAACGCCTGCTGGAAGACCTCGAAGGGAAACGTCACGGTGTCGTTGCCGGAGGCGGCCGCCACGGCGTGGAACATCTCGCCGTAGTGCGGCGGGCACGCGTCGATCAGGGACTCGCCGTCGTTCGGGACGAACGCGTTCCAGAAGACCAGGCGCCGTATCCGGGAAGCGAGCTTCGGCGCCGCGCCGGTCAGGACGTAGCCGCCCCAGCTGTGGCCGAGCAGGGTGATGTCGGTCAGCCCGGCGCGTTCGACGTAGTCCACGAGGCTGTTCACGCAGTCGGTGAGGGTCACGCCGCGCGGGTCGTCGTCGGCGCCCAGCCCGGCCAGGGTGGGGGTGTGCACCTGGTGGCCGGCGGCTCTCAGCTCTGTCGCGACCGGGCGCCAGGCCCATCCGCCGTGACAGGCTCCGGTCACCAGGACGAAGGTCTCGCTCATGTCGGTCTCCTTTGATCGAGTGATCGAGTGATCGAGTGATGAAAAGTGGGTTCACAACCAGCGTGGGAGGTCCGGGAGTTCACCCGTGACACGCAGCTCACGCAGCTCTTGGGTGCCGTCTCGGCCGGTGAGCCAGGAGGCGAGGGCGTACGGCGGTCCGGTGACCGTGACACCTGCGGCCGGTGTGCCGAGTACGACGGTGCCGTGGCCCTCCGCCGCCAGCTCGGCGCCGATGCCCGGCTCGACGCGGGCCGACATCCACCCGGCGACATCGCGTACGAGGGCCCAGGCGAAGGCGGGCGGCAACGCGTCCATGCCCACGCCCACGCGCAGGTCGACCAGGTGGATCCACACCTCGCGGGCCCGCAGCCACGGCACCTCCGCCGCGGGGATCTCACGGCCCTGGCCGCTGACGACGGTGGCCGACCAGGCGCCGGCCGAGAGCGCGTCGGCGGCTTTCCGGAAACGCGCGGCGGACTCCCGTACGTCCGACCGCTGTTCGGCGAGGGAGCGTCCCGCGCCCGCCTCGATGTCCGTGGCGCGCTGGTCCGGCGAGGTGTACATGGGGGTCGGGATGCCTGTCCGGGCCCAGGTCAGCAGGTTGACCAGGGCGTCGGCGTTGCGGGCGAGGTGGGTGAGCAGGTGGCCGCGGGTCCAGCCGGGCAGCGCGGAGGGCTCGGTGACCGCGTCGTCCGGCAACGCGTCGACCGCCTGCCGCAGTCGGCGCTGCCCGTCCTCGACCCATCCGAGAACCCGTTCCGGCTTGCTCACGGCTTGTCCTCGACGACCGTGTTCACGCACTCCCCGACGCCCTCGACCACGGTCCGTACCACCTGGCCCGGCTTCAGGAACACCTTCGGGTCGCGGGCCGCGCCGACCCCGCCCGGGGTACCGGTGAGGACGAGGTCGCCCGGCTCCAGCGTCGTGAACGTGCTGAGGTACGCGGTGATGTCCGCCGGGGTGAACAGCAGGTCGGACGTGCGCGAGCGCTGCATGACCTGCCCGTCGACCTCCAGGCGGATCTCCAGGTCGGCCGCGTCGTCGATCTCGTCGCCGGTCACCAGCCAGGGCCCGGCCGGCGTGCTGGCCTCCCACGCCTTGCCCTGCAGCCACTGCGGGGTACGCCACTGCCAGTCCCGCATGGAGATGTCGTTGACGACGGTGTAGCCGGCGATCGCGGCCGCCGCCTCCTCCTTGGTGGCCCGGCGGCGCAGCTGCGATCCGATGACGAAACCGAGTTCGGCTTCCCAGTCCAGTTCGTCCGTCTCGCCCGGGTGGACGATGTCGTCGCGGGCGCCGAGCAGAACGTTGGCGAACTTGCCGAAGAGAGCGGGGTACGACGGCATCTCGCGGCCCATCTCCGCGATGTGGGCGCGGTAGTTGTGGCCCACACAGAAGATCTTGGCGGGGGTCGTGACGACGGGGGCGAAGTCGAGAGCCGTCACGTCGTGCGCCGGCCCTTCGGCGGCACCCGCGTACGTACGCCAGTCGGGGCGGCGCAACAGGGCGGCGACGTCGGGGGTGCCGGTCTCCACGGCTCGGTCGCCGTCGAGGCGGACGGCGACCGTGCCGTCGGCGGTGCGGATGGTGGCGAGCTTCATGCGGAGGTGCTCCCGGTCGTTTCGGTGCGGGCGAGGTTCAGTGCCTCGTAGAGCGGCGCGTCGTTGAAGGTGAACAGGTCGAGCTGGGTGTCGGCGGCGATGGTCAGGGCGCACCAGGAGGGGACCGCGATCAGGTCGCCGTCGGACACCCCGATCTCGCGGTCGTCGAGGGTGACGGTGCCGCTGCCGCGGAAGACCTGCCAGACGGACGAGCCGACGGTGCGGCGGGTGGCGGTGGTGCTGCCCGGGCGCAGGCGGTGCATTTCGGTGCGCAGGCTGGCGAGGGCGTCGCGGCCGGTGGCGGGGTTGGTGAAGCGGATGCCTGCGTGACCGGGCTCGATGACGCCCGGGTGTCCTTCGTCCGCCAGTTCCAGCTGGGCGGTGAGGGCGTCGTCGGTGTCGGCCCAGCGGTAGGCCATGAGCGGGGAGTCGGGGGTGCTGGGCGCTGCGATCGGGCGCAGGCCCGGGTGGCCCCACAGGCGTTCGTTGCGTGAGCGGGAGGGGGTCGAGCGGTCGGAGACGCCGTCCTCGCCGAACTCGAAGAACCCGGCGTCCAGGCGGTGCACGAGCGGGATGTCGAGGCCGTCCAGCCAGACCATCGGCGCGTCGCCGACGTGGTGGTGGCCGTGCCAGTGCATCGACGGGGTGAGGAGCAGGTCGCCGGGGCGCATTTCGACCGCGTCGCCGTTGACGACCGTCCACACGCCCTCGCCCTCCATGATGAACCGGAAGGCGCCCTGTGAGTGCCGGTGCGCGGGGGCGACCTCGCGCGGGCCGAGGTACTGGATCGCCGCCCACAGGTTGGGAGTCGCGTACGGTCGGCCGGGCAGGCCCGGGTTGGCGAGCGCTATCGCGCGGCGCTCACCGCCGCGTCCGACCGGCACGAGGTCTCCGGCCCTGCGGGCGAGCGGGAGGAGCGTGTCCCACTGCCAGACGTGCGGGACGGCCTCGGGCTGCGGGGTGAGCGGCATGAGGTTGCCGATCTCGGTCCACAGGGGGATGAGCCCTGCGGTTGCAAAGCCGTCGTACAGCTTGCGGAGTTCGGGGTCCGTCTCCTCCGGGGCTATGACGGTGTCACTGGTCATCTGGGGTTCCTTCGGCGTCGAGGCGGCGCGCGATGTCGGCGCGCAGGGCCTTCTTGTCGATCTTTCCGACCTTGGTGGCGGCGAGTTCGGGGACCGTCACCAGCCGGTCCGGGAACTTGAAGCGGGCGGTGCCCGCGTTCTCCATGACGTGGTGGATGTCGTCGAGGGCGACCGTGTGTCCCGGTTCCGGAACGACGTAGAGGCAGACGCGCTCGCCCAGTTGTGCGTCGGGCATCGCCACGGCGGCGGCGCGGGCGACGCCGGGGGTCTGGTAGGCGAAGTTCTCGATCTCCTCGGCGGAGATGTTCTCCCCGCCCCGGATGATCATGTCCTTGTCGCGGCCCTCGACGACCAGGTTGCCGTCGGGCAGCAGGCGCACGATGTCGCCGGTGCGGTACCAGCCGTCCTCGGTGAAGGCGCGGGCGTTCTGCTCCTGGGCGCGGTAGTAGCCGCGCGGTGTGTACGGCCCGCGGGTGAGCAGTACCCCCGGGAGTCCGTCGGGGACCGGGTTGCCCAGTTCGTCGACGACGAGGAGCTCGTCGTCCTCGCACATGGGGCGCCCCTGTGTCGTACAGATGATGTCTTCCGGGTCGTCCAGGCGCGTGTAGTTGAGCAGACCTTCGGCCATCCCGAACACCTGCTGGAGGGTGCAGCCGAGTTCAGGGCGGACTCGGCGGGCGACGTGGTCGGCGAGCCTGGAGCCGCCGACCTGGAGGATCCGCAGTGAGCTCAGGTCGGTCCCCGGGTGTTCCCGGTGGTGGTCCAGCCACCGCTGGGCGATGGCCGGGACCAGAGCCGACGCGGTGACGCGCTCGCGCTCGACGATCGGGAACGCCTTCTCCGGGTTGGGGGAACCCAGCACCACCCGGCCGCCGTTCAGCAGCACGCCCAGCAGGCCGGGGCAGGCGAGCGGGAAGTTGTGTCCGAGGGGCAGCGCGGCGAAGTAGACCGTGTCGGCGCCGAATGCGCAGACCTCGGCGCTGCGGCGGGCGTTGTAGAGGTAGTCGTCGTGGGTGCGGGTGATCAGCTTGGGCAGCCCGGTGGTGCCGCCGGAGAGCAGGAAGACGGCGATCGAGCGGCTGTCCGGCCGGTACGCGTCCACGGCGGCCCGGTCCGCCGGTGTGCCGGGAGCGGCGCACAGCTCGCGCAGGTCCACGGCGTCGTCGCCGACCTTGTCGCCGAGTACGAGGACGTGCCGAAGGGTCGGTGAGCCGTCGGCGACCTCGAAGGCCATCGCCTGGTGGTCGTGGTCCTTGAGGACGCCCGGTACCGCGATGGCCACGGCCTCGCTGTGCTCGACCAGGTAGCCGATCTCGTGTCTGCGGTGTCCCGGCAGTGCCATCACCGGAATCACGCCGAGACGCAGACAGGCGTAGGCGAGGATCACGAACTCGGCGGTGTTGGGCAGCTGCACCACGAGCCGGTCGTCCGGGCGGAGCCCGAGCGCGGCCAGCCGCAGTGCCACGGCGTCCGCCCGCTCGGCGAGTTGCCGGTACGTCAGGCGCCGGTCGCCGTCGACGAGCGCGACCGTGTCGGGAGTGGCGTCGGCGACGGCGTGGAGCCGGTCGCCGATGGCGTGGCCCTCCCAGTAGCCCTTGTCGGCGTAGCGCCTGGCGTACTCCGCGGGCCAGGGCACAGCGCCGTTGCTGCTCGGCCTGGGCATGGTCGTTCTCCTTAGCGGTCCTGTGCGGGTGGAGCGGTGGGGACGATCACGGCGTCCAGCGCGAAGAGTCCGTCGGCGGTGAGCCGCAGCGGGTTGATCTCGATCTCGGCGGTGTCGGGGCTCGCGGCGAGGCAGGCGCCGAGTGCCGAGACGACCCGCCCGAACTCGGCGCGGTCCAGCACGGGCCCGCCGCGCCAGCCGTCGAGCAGGGCGCGGGCGGCCAGGTCGTCGGGCATGCCGGCGGCCTCGGCGGCGGAGAGCGGGGCGAGCCGGATCGCCACGTCGGCGAGCGCCTCGGCGGCTGTGCCGCCCAGCCCGGCGAGGACGACGGGCCCGAACACGGGGTCCCGTCGCGCGCCGAGCACGAGGTCGACGCCGGCCGGGGCCATGGCCTCGACCAGGTAGCGGCGGTCGGGGCCGATGGCGTCCAGGGCCGCGTCGAGTTCGTCGGCGGTGCGCACGCCCAGGTGGACTCCGCCGATCTCCGTCTTGTGGAGGATCGCGGCGTCGAGCACCTTGACCGCGACGGGCCCGCCCAGCAGACGCAGGGCGTGGTGGGCATCGGCGCGCGTGTCGCAGGCGAGGCGGTTCGGGGTGCGGATGCCGAGCGAGGCGAGGAACGTCTTGGCGGCGTCCTCGTCCAGCGGACCGGACGGCACGGCGACGGCCGTCTCCTGCCGCGACCCGTCGGGGGACTTGTCGGTGAGCACGGCACGCTGTCGGGCATGCCCCACCGGGGCCGGTACGGCATTCGTGCCGGAAGCCGGTCCGGTCGGTGCCGGGGTCCCCGCCTTGTGCACGGGCAGGCCGCCGTCCAGCGGACTGGACGGCACGCCGACGGCCGTCTCCTGCCGCGACTTATCGGCTGACCCGTCGATGTGCACAGCCCGCTGCCGGGCATGCGTCACCAGGGCCCGTACGGCATTGGCGGCGGATGCGGGTCCGGTCAGCGCCGGGATCCCCGCCTTGTGCAGCCGTGCCCGCTGTTCGGCGACGTCCTCGGGCAGGCCGCCGACGACCACCACGGCCGGGGAGTCCATGCCGAGTCCGGCGTCCTGGGCGGCCGAGGCGAGGTCGACGCTGTCGGGCTCGGTGAGGGCGTAGACGGCGAGCAGGTCCACCGCCGGATCCGTGGCCGTGGTGGCCAGCACGCGCGCGAAGGTCTCGGCGGGCCGGCCCGTGTCGACCGGGTTGCGCTGGTAGGTGAGCGGGGGCAGCAGTTCGCCGAGCGCCTGCTGTGTGCTCTCGGCCAGCTCCGGCATCCGGATGCCGTCGGCGCCAGCCCGGTCCGCGATCAGCAGCCCCGGCCCGGCCTGGGCCGTGACGATGGCGAGCCCGGGGTCCGGGTGGGGAGGCAGTTGGATGCGGGACAGGGCGGTGAGCGCGTCCACCATCTCCCGTTCGTCGTCCACGACCACGGCCCCGGCCTGCCGCAGCGCGGCCCGCGTCGTACGCCAGGAGGTGGCGAGCGCTCCGGTGTGCGACCGGGCGAAGTCACCGACGTCGCTGCGGCCGACGACCAGGGCCACGACCGGCTTGACGAAAGCCGCCAGCCGTACGGCCTCGACCAGTAGTGGCCCGTCCGGCACCGTCTCCAGATGCAGCGCCACGGCCGTCGTACGGCCGTCCCCCGCGAGGTGGGCCAGGACGTCGGCGGCGGTGACGCCGAGGCCCGCCCCGATGCCGACGCCTAGGCTGATGCCGTTGCCGGCGGCGACCAGGTCGAAGCAGAGCGCGTGGTTGACGCCACCGCTGGCCGCGACCACCGCGATGTCCCCGGCGGGGAGCTGTCCCGCCGCGGGCACGAAGCTGGCCGTCAGGCCGAGGTGGGGGGCGAAGAAGCCGGAGGTGTTCGGTCCGAGCAGCCGGATCCCGGTCTCCTGGGCGACGAGGCGCAGGGCGTCGGCGTGTGCCTCGCCCTCCGGGCCCGCCTCACCGAAACCGCCGGCGCAGACCAGCGCGGCACGGCAGCCGGCGGCGGCCGCGTCGGCCAGTGCGTCGGCGCAGCCGGCCGCGGGTACGCACAGGACGGCCAGGTCGAGCCGTCCGGCGGTGTGGGCGGCTGCTTCGGCGACCGAGGCGTACACGCCCTCGGCGGGCTCCGGTCTCCGTGCGTTGACCAGGGCTCGGGCGCCGGGCAAGGGGGCCAGCGAGCGGGCCATGGCGGCGCCCAGCTTTCCGCTCTGCCGGGAGGCGCCGATCACGACCACGCCTTCGGGTGCGAAGAGCGGCGTCAGGTCGGTGTTCATGCCTGCTCCCCCGCCACCAGGTCGGCGCGCCCGGACAGCAGCAACGTTTCAGCGCGGTCGTCGTCCATCGTGTCCTCCACGATCAGTGCGGGGAGGCCGTGCACCAGCCGGGCCTGTTCGGCGAGCAGCGACCGGGTGAACGGGGTTCCCCCGTGTACGGCGACCAGCTCCGGGGGCGTGTCACCACTCAGGGCGTCGGCCAACTCGTCGTAGATCTTCGGCAGTTGAGCCTCACCGTCCGGTGCGGTGAGCCACAGGCATCCCTCGGAGCGCAGTGCCGTGAGCTCCTGTGAGGTCAGCCGCCGTCCGCTGAACTCCCTGAAGGGGGTGTCCAGGGGATCGCGTCCGTCGTGTGCTGTCCGCCAGTCCCGTACGACCTGGTCGACGAACTCGGGGTCGCGGCGCGCGATCCGTTCCTTGCCGATGCTGCGGGACATGAAATGGAAGGCGAACCGCGTCGGTTCGAACGCGTCGTGGTAGCGCCCGAAGTGCTCCCACCAGGACAGGCTCGGCCGGGCGGAGCCCTGGATCTTCTCCACCGAGGGGCGCCGGGCCGTCTCGTACGCCTCCAGGGCGCTCGGCAGGTCGTCGCGGTGGGTGAGGAGGCTGTCGGCGAGGGCGACGGCGTCCTCCAGGGCCATCTTGGTGCCGGAGCCGACGGAGAAGTGCGCGGTGTGCGCGGCGTCGCCGAGCAGGACGACGTTGCCGCTGTGCCAGCGCCGGGTGCGCCGGGTGCGGAAGTTGCCCCAGCGGGAGTTGTTGACGAGCAGTTCGTGTCCGTCGATCTGTTCGGCGAAGAGCTTCTCCAGGTACGCCTTGCTCTTCTCGTCGCTCGGGCCGGGCGGCTGCGCGGTGTCGAACTCGTCGAGGCCCGCCCTGCGCCAGGACTCCTCGTCCGTCTCGACGATGAAGGTGCTCACGCTGTCGCTGATCGGGTAGCCGTGCACGGCGAACGTGCCGTGCGGGCCGTGCTCGTGTACGAAGGTCAGGCCGTCGAAGAGATAGTCCGTGCCGAACCAGATGAACTTCGCGGTCGCGACCTCCACCTCCGGCACCAGCACGTCGGCGAGCCGGTCGCGCAACCGGGAGTTGGCCCCGTCGGCGGCCACGATCAGGTCGTAGTCGGCCAGCTCGGCCGGATCAGCGGGAATCTCGTGGCTGAACCGGAGCTCGACCCCGACCTCCTCGGCCCTTTGGTGCAGCAGCTGGAGCAGGGTCTTGCGGGTGATGGCGGCCATGCCGTTGCCACCGCACCGGATCCGCTGTCCCTTCAGCCGCACCTCGATGTCGTCCCAGTGCCGGCCGTACTCCGCGAGCGCCGTGCGCAGCACGGGGTCGGCCGCGTGGACGGCGGCCAGGGTCGCGTCCGAGAACACCACGCCGAAGCCGAAGGTGTCCTGCGCGCGGTTGCGTTCGAAGACCGTCACCTCGACCGACGGATCGGCCTGCTTGACGAGCGCCGCGAAGAACAGCCCGCCGGGGCCGCCTCCTACGCAAGCGATCCGATTAACCATGGCTCCTGCCTCCACGTCGAGTACGAGCCCAGACTCAGGCCCGGACGCGTCTCGTGTCAATGGATACACGGGCGTGAATAATTTGTTGCGCTTCGTCGAAGCCGCTTCTCCAGCGGGGACGGGCGTTTCCTCGGTGGGGCGACTCGTCCTCACGACGGCCGTCCCTGTGGCATAGTCGGTTTCGTGAAGCCTCGATCGATCGTCTTCGACCTGTTCGGCGACTACGTCCGCTATCGCGGCGGCGCCGCCCGGCTGCGTACCCTCAGCACGCTGATGGGCTGCTTCGGCGTCGGCGAGAGCACCGTGCGGGTGGTCCTCGCGCGGCTGCGCAAGGAGGACTGGTTCGACGTCCGGCGCGAGGGCAGGGAGACGGTCTACACGCTCAACAAGCGCAGTCTCCAGCTCCTCGACGAGGGCCGCTCACGCATCTTCGACCGCGCCCCCTCCGACTGGGACCGGCACTGGCACATGGTCATCTACTCGGTCCCCGAGACCGAGCGCGGTGTACGCGACCGCATCCGCAAGGAGCTGGCCTGGCTGGGCTTCGGCCCCCTGGCCCCGTCCACCTACGTCTCCCCGCACGACCGGCTCCAGCAGGTCCGGGAGAAGTTCGCGGACGAGCCGGCCGTACGCCTGGACACCCTGCGCTGCCAGTCGGGCGGCCTGCCCGTCGACCGCGAGATGGCGGCACGCGGCTGGGACCTCGCCGCCCTCAACGAGGACTACCGGGAACTGCTGCGCACCTACCGCAGCCGGATGCCGTCATACCGGGCCGGGCACCTCAGCCCCCAGGAGGCGATGGTCGAGCGCATGCGGCTGACCTACGACTACCGCAAGTTCCCCTTCCGCGACCCGGACCTGCCGACCGATCTCCTTCCCGCGGGCTGGGTGGGCCACGAGGCGCACCAGATGTTCCTGGAGGCCCACGAGGTCCTCGGCCCCTCCGCCGAGTCCTACTACGACGAGGTGGCCGGCCCGCGTCCTGTCGCGTAGGGCCTGTCCGGCGGGTCAGGCCGGAGGAAAGCAGCGGCGCCTTATCGGCGCACGTGATCGGGGCTGGTGCGCCACCTGCAAGGCGGAGGACGGCGTCGACGCGGTGGGGGTCCCCCCGCGCAAGGTTGTTCGAGCGTGGCGGAGTCGGCAACCGACGACAACGCCGCAGGTGGACGTGGAATGCCCCGCGTCTCCGGCATGATCCGCCGGACTGGCCCCTGGGGCTCTAGGCCAGGTGCCCCAGCTCGTGCGAGGCCGCGGCCACGGTGTCGCGCAGCTCGCGGGTCACCTCGGCGAGGTGGTCCGGTGTGCCCAGGCTCTCGGGCAGGACGACGGAGACAGCGAGCGGCAGCGGGTCGCCTGCCGCGAAGACGGGCGCGGCAACCGAGATGATGCCCGGGATCACGCCGCTGTGCGTCACGACGTGTCCGTCATCGCGAATCTGCGCCCGGGTGGCGGCGAGGCGCTCGCTCGTCCACTCCTCCTCCCTGCCGCGCAGCTCTCCGCCCAGCACCTCGTCCGTGAGGCTCTCGGGCAGGTGGGCCAGGAAGACCTGGCCCACGGAGGATGTGAGCAGGGGAAGCGTGGCGCCGACGCGCACCGTCAGGGGCAGCGGGCGGGTGCCGTACGCCCAGCTCACCACGATGGGGCCACGGTCGCCCCAGACCGCGAGGTTCACGGAGTGGCCCGTGCGGTCGCGGAGCTGTACCGCGTGGCCGCTCACCACCGCCACCTCGTTGGTGCGGCGCAGCGACTCGGCGCCCATACGGCGCATCGCGGCCCCGAAGTCGTACAGGCCCGAGGCGGGATCCTGTGAGGTCAGACCGATGCGGCCGAGGCTGACGAGGTAGCGGTGCACCTTGCTGGGCTGCATACCGCTCGCCTGCGCGATCGCCGACAGGCTCAGCGCGCCGCCGCCGCTCTCCAGCGCCAACAGGACTTTCATCGCCATCTCGACGGACTGGATGCCCTGCCGCTCCCCGTTCTCCCTGGGGTCAGTCGTGGTCACTGCGCAGCCTTCTCCCCTGCCGGTGCAAGAACGCGGTCAGCCTATCGAGGCGGCCGATACAACAGATCTTACATTCACTATTGCGGAACGCGTTACGTTCTGGTGAACTGCGGGAGCGGTGACGGGGTCGCCCTTCCCCGACTGCCCCCGGCACACCGGCGGCCCGTTTCGCAGCCGCCCGGAGCCACTCCCGCTTCGGCGCACACACCCGCGCATCACATCCGCCCCGGCCCCTCACACCGAGCCGGGCGCCGCCGTACCCCGCCTGCATACGGGACCTGGAACGCAGAACGAAGCCCGCGTACGAGATCCCGCGTACGAGATCCCCGAGGAGAACTCCGCAATGAAGCTGATCGGCCTCGAAGAACACTTCGTGACCCCCGACCTGGTGGGCCACGGCACCTCCACCGCCTCCATCGCCCAGCCCCATGCGTGGGCCGAGGCCTCCCGGCGGCTCCTCGACCTCACCGAGGAACGCCTCGACGGCATGGACGCCGCCGGCCTGGACATGCAGGTGCTCTCACTCAACTCCCCCGGCCTCCAGGCGGAGATGGACCCGCAGGCCGCCGTACGCCAGGCGATCACCGTCAACGACTTCCTCACCGGCGTCATCGCCGAGCACCCCGACCGCTTCTCCGGCTTCGCGGCCCTGCCCCTACAGGACCCCGAGGCCGCCGCCGACGAACTGGAACGCGCGGTCACCCAGCTCGGTCTGCGCGGCGCCCTCGTCAACGCGCACACCCACGGCAGGTACCTGGACGACCCCGCCCTGCGCGTCGTCTGGGAGCGCGCCGAGCACCTCGACGTACCGCTCTATCTGCACCCGGCCAACGGCGTCGACACCGCCCACGTGCTCTCCGGCCACCCCGAACTCGTCGGACCGATGTGGAGCTGGGGAATCGACACCGCCACCCACGCCCTGCGCCTCATCTTCGGCGGGGTCTTCGACGACTTCCCGAACGCCAAGCTGCTCCTCGGCCACATGGGAGAAGGGCTGCCGTACGTGATGTGGCGCATGGACTCCCGCTGGGAGTTCCACGCGCACCACGGCATCGAGCTCAAGCGGGGGCGCCCCTCGGAGTACATCCGGCACAACCTCTACATCACCACCAGCGGCGTCTGCTCCCCCGCCCCGCTGCTCACCGCCCTGCTCTCGATGGGCGCCGACCACATACTCTTCGGCACCGACTACCCCTTCGAGGACATCGAGACGGCCACGACGTTCCTGCGGAACGCCCCGATCAGCGACGCCGACCGGCTCAAGATCGGCCACCAGAACGCCGAGAAGCTCCTCGGCCTCACCACCACGCCCGCGCTCGCGGGTGTCTGAGCGGAGGGGAACGCACGTGTACGACGTCGCCGTCATCGGGTACGGGCCCGTCGGCATGGCCACCGCGGCGCTGCTCGGTCAGGCAGGCCACGACGTGGTCGTGCTGGAGCGCTACCCGACCCTCTACAACCTTCCGCGCGCCGCCATCTTCGACGACGAGACGATGCGGACCTTCGACCGCCTCGGCATCTCCCGCGATCTGCTGCCCACCCTGCACGTCCAGCGGAACTACGAGTGGCGCAACGGCGCGGGCGAGCTCCTCATCGAGCACGACTTCGCCGCCGTCGGCGGCCAGGGCTGGGCGGAGTGGTACATGATGTACCAGCCCTACCTGGAGGACACCCTCGACAGCCTGGTCCGCGGCCTCGAGAACGTCGAGATCCGCATGGACTCCCGAGTCGACGGCCTGCGAAACACGCACCACGGCGTGGACATCCAGGTCGAGGGAAGCGACACGGCCGTCTCGGCCCGGTACGTCGTCGCCTGCGACGGCGGCAACAGCTTCACCCGCACCTGGCTCGGCACCGGGCAGGACGACTACGGGTTCTCCGAGCCGTGGATGGTCTGCGACTTCCGCCTGACCGGCCCCACGGACATTCCCAAGGCCCGTCAGGTATGCGACCCGAAGCAGCCGGTGTCGATCATCTCCCTGGGCCCCCGGCACCACCGGTTCAGCTTCATGCTCGACTCGGCGGACTCCTTCCCCGTCGAGCGGGAGCCCGACCGGGTGTGGACACGGGTCGCCGACCACGTCGGCCGCTCGCAGGCCGAACTCGTCCGCGTCGCCACGTACACGTTCCGCTCGCTCGTCGCGGAGCGCTGGCGCAGCGGCCGGGTCCTGCTCGCCGGGGACGCGGCCCATCAGATGCCGCCGTTCCTCGGACAGGGCATGTGCTCGGGCATCCGCGACGCCCAGAACATCGCCTTCAAGCTCGACGCCGTACTACGCGGCGCCGACGACGCACTCCTGGACACCTACCAGAGCGAACGCGAGCCGCATGTGCGGGCCATCATCGCCAAGGGCATCGAGCTGGGCCGGGTTCAGACCATGCGCGATCCGGTGGCCGCCGCCGAGCGGGACGCCCGCCTGATCGCACTGCGCGAGGCCGACGGGCGCCCCGAGAAGATGCGCTTCCCGGGCCTCGGCCCCGGCCTGCGCGACGAGTCCCCGCAAGCCGGGCACCTGATGCCGCAGGGCCGGGTGGAGTCGCACGGCGCCGAAGGGCTCTTCGACGAGGTCGTCGGACGCGGATTCGTGCTCCTCGTGGACGGCCGGGCCGGTACCTCGCTGGACGCCACGACCACGGAAGCGGCCGCCCGTCTCGGCGTGGCCGTCCACCACGTCACCGACCGCCGCCTCACCACGGAGGGGATCACCGACGTCGGCGGCGTCTACGGACGCTGGTTCGACGAGACCGGCCGCGCAGCCGTGCTGTGGCGGCCCGACTTCTACATCCTCGGCACCGCGGGCGTCATCTCGGACGTCCCGGCACTTGTGACCACACTCGCCTCTGCAGTCGAGCCGGCACAGGCTCCTGCCACAGCTGGAGAAGGGATCCGGCCATGACGACACAGTCCGCCGTCCGTCCGCAGGTCCGCGGAGTGTCCGCGAGCACGTTCATGCTGATCGCCGCCTGGGTGGTGGCGTCCCTGGAGGGCTACGACCTCGCCGTGTACGGCGTCAGCGTCCCCGCGATCCTCGGCGACCCCTCGCTCGGCATCGACAAGGCCGAGGCCGGCACCATCGGCTCCCTCGTCGGCATCGGGATGCTGGTCGGCGCCGCCCTGGCCGGAGCCCTGCTCCACCGCACCGGCCCCCGCCGGCTCCTGCTCGTCGGCACCACCGTGTTCTCGCTCGGCATGGCGGTCTGCACGTTCGCCGGTGGCGTCCCGTCCTTCGGGGCCGGACGCCTGATCGTCGGCCTCGGCCTCGGCGTCGTACTGCCGACGATCAACGCCTACGTCGCCGACCTCAGCGAGCCGGGCCGCCGCAGCCGCAACGTGGCCCTGATCATGAGCGGCTACGCGGCCGGCGCCCTGCTCTCCCCGCTGCTCGGCACCGCCCTGCTCCCCGACGTGTCGTACCGCTGGCTGTACGTGATCGGCGTGCTCCCCGTGTTCCTGGCCATACCGCTCGTGCTCCGGCTCCCGGAGAGCCCGTTCCACCTCAACCGCACGGGCCGCACCACCGAGGCGAGAGCGGTGGAGGAGCAGCACGGCCTCGCCCCGGCGGACGCCGCGCCGACCTCGGACCCGGGCCGCATGCTCGGCCTCGGATCGCTGCTCACGGGCGGCCTCGCGGTCTCGACCCTGCTCTTCTGGGCCATGTCCTTCTGCGGACTCCTGCTCGTCTTCGGCATCAGCACCTGGCTGCCCAGCATCATGCAGGCCGCCGGCTTCTCCCTCGGCTCGGCACTGCTGCAGACGGCGGCGATGTGGCTGGGCGTCGGTGTCGGTGCCATCGTCGGCGGCCGGGTCGCCGACGCGCTCGGCGCCAAGCGTGTGGTGGTCGTCGCGTTCCTGATCGGCACGGTGAGCCTGATCGCGATGAGCACCCGCCCGCCGACGCCCGTCATGTTCGTGCTCATGTTCATCAGCGGGTTCGGGTTCATCGGTTCGCAGATCCTCGGCAACGCGTTCATCGTGACCAGGTACCCGGACGCCGTGCGCGGCAACGGCCTCGCCTGGGCCCTGTCCATCGGCCGCTTCGGCGCGATCGCCGGCCCGTCCCTGGGCGCGTTCGTCCTCACCTCGGGCGCCGACGTCAAGTGGGCCTTCTACGCCTTCGCCGTCCCCGCGCTCGTCGGGGCGTTCGCGGCGGGTGCCGTGCCCCGGGCGCGAGAGGTCAAGGCATGACCCTCACCGCTTCGCCGGTCGTCTACGAGTCCTGGGGCCAGCGGGTCGTCTTCGGCTCGGGCACGGTACGCGAGGACGTGGCGGCCGCGGTCGCGGGGCTCGGCGCCAGCCGGGTCCTGGTGATCGCGGCCGACGGGGAGCGGGCCCTGGCCGAGGACATCTGCAAGGACATCCCGGTCGCCGCGGTCTTCGGCGGCGTCCGGCCGCACGTGCCGGCCGAGGTGGCGCGGGCCGTGCGGGCCGCGGCCCACGAGCACGCGGCCGACCTGCTGCTGAGCGTCGGCGGAGGGTCGACGACGGGCACCGCCAAGGCGGCGGCGCTCACCACCGGGCTGCCGATCCTCGCCGTCCCCACGACATACGCCGGCTCCGAGGCCACCCCCGTCTGGGGCCTCACCGAGGACGGCCACAAGCGCACCGGCGTCGACCCGAAGGTGCTGCCCCGGGTCGTCGTGTACGACGCCACACTCATGTTGTCGCTGCCGCCGAGGCTGTCGGTGACGTCCGGCCTCAACGCCCTCGCCCACTGCGTCGACGCGTGGTGGGCGCCCCGGCACAATCCGATCAGCTCCGCGCTGGCCGTCGAGGGCGTCCGCTCGCTGGCATCCGCACTGCCGCGCATCGTCGCCGACGGCCAGGACGTCGCGGCCCGCCGCGAGATCCTCTTCGGCACCTATCTCGGCGCGGTCGCTTTCGCGGGAGCCGGTTCCGGGCTTCACCACAAGGTGTGTCACGTCCTCGGCGGCGCGTATGACCTCGAACACGCCGCCCTCCACTCGGTGATGCTGCCGCATGCCGTCGGCCTCAACCTCCCCGCGGCACCCCAAGCTGCCCGCTACCTCGCAGCGGCGCTCGACGAACGCACCGACCCCTTCGGCGCGTTGCTCGCCCTCTACGCACAGCTCGACCCCCCGTCCTCGCTGCGCGAGCTGGGACTCGCCGAGGAGGAACTCGAACGGGCCGCCGACCTGGTCATGGCCCAAGTGCCGGACTCCAACCCGCGCCGGGTCACCCGCGACGAGACGCGCGAGCTGCTGGACCGCGCGTATCGGGGCGACATCCCGGTGCAGGTGCCGGTCACCTCCCTCAGTACGAAAGAGCAAGGCTGATGACCGAGACACCCGAGATACCTGAAATACCTCATGCGACTGAACAAGAACTCACCGACCAGGTCGTCGCGAGCTTCGACACCGCGAAGGACGAACGGTTCCGCGAGGTCATGCAGGCGCTCGTGCGGCACGCCCACGCGTTCGTGCGCGAGACCCGGCTCACCGAAGCCGAATGGGGTGCGGCGATCGAGTTCCTGACCGCGTCCGGTCACATCACGACCGACACCCGCCAGGAGTTCGTCCTCCTGTCCGATGTCCTCGGCATCTCCATGCTCACCGTCGCGGTGAACGAACCGGGCCTCGGCGAATCCACGGAGTCCACGGTCCTCGGCCCCTTCTTCGTCCAGGACTCCCCCGAGATCGAACTCGGCGGCGACATCGCGGGCGGCGCGAAGGGTGAGCCGTCGTGGGTCGACGGCACGGTCACGGACACGGACGGCAAACCGGTTCCCGGGGCCCGCATCGAGGTGTGGGAGGCCGACGACGAAGGCATGTACGACGTCCAGTACGACAACGGTGCCCTTGCCGGACGTGCGCACCTGTTCGCCGACTCCGAGGGCGGCTACCGGTTCTGGGCGCTCACGCCCACGCCGTACCCGATCCCCGACGACGGCCCCGTCGGCCTGCTCCTCCAGCACGCCGGCCGCTCACCGATGCGGGCCTCGCACCTCCACTTCAAGGTGACGGCACCCGGCTTCCACCCGCTCATCACGCACATCTTCGTCGCGGGCGATCCCGGTCTGGACAGCGACTCGGTGTTCGGCGTGAAGGAGTCCCTCATCCGCCCCTTCGACCGCCACTTGGCGGGAACGCCGACTCCGGACAGCCGCCGGTGGGAAGGGTCGTGGACGTCGGCAAGCTTCGACATCGTCCTCAGAAGGAAGTAGGGCCTGTCAGAGACCCAGGGACAGCCCCAAACCAAAGATCAATGTGCCATCGTCCGCGACTGTAGATAGGCCTTCAGGAAGTCCGACGGCGTCCGCTCAGCAGCACGGTCGCCGGGCGGGCGGTCGCCCTCCCAGACCGCCGGACACCGAGTGTCGTATCTCCGCATGCCGATGCACATGGCGAAACAGTGCCACACGGCCCTGGCAGTGCCGCTCAGCACAAGTTCGTGAAGGAGGGACCAGACCGAGAGCGAATACCTTCGGTGCCTCAGAGTCAGCGGAAGGAAAACCCACCGGCGGCCTCGTCAGGTGTGACGCCCTCTCGGCGTCCGGGGACGTCGTGGACGGCTACCGCGCCTTCCGAGCGCAGTTGGCCGGTGCCGGCATCCCGGCTCATGGCCGCGGCGTAGGCGCGGACATCCGCGGCAGTGACATCCGGGCGTCCCCGCTCGCCGTGCTGTTGCAGGAGGCCGGTGATGTCGGGGGCGAATCTCAGCATGGTCACCGGGGCGTCGAAGCGCCTGGCGAGGGTGAGGAGTCGTGCGCGTGCCTGCGGGGTGACATTCGTCGATTCGGCGACCGCGGTTCGTCCGGCAGCGAGCCTGGCGACAATCCTGCGGTCGCGTTCCTCGAAGACACGTGCGTCCACCACGTCGGAGTCCGCTTCGGCGGGCGGGACACCGAAAAGCTCCGCGCGGATCTCGTCGCTCGACACCACGGCCTCGGCATCGATCTGCCCCCACTTGATCAGTGCCCGAACGAAGCTGGTCTTGCCCGAGGCCGGTGGCCCGACAAGGATGACCAGTCCCACCGACACCCGGATCAACCGGTCGCCGTCAGGCGCGGGAACATCGCTCACCATGCGGGACCGGCCGAGACAGAAGCCACATGGGCCGTCGAGGGCCTGTTCGGGTAGGTCGAAGGGAAGTCCGGCGGCCAGGATGTTGTCCTCGTGCCTGCCACTCCCGGCGAGTAGAACGCGAAGCACCATGTGTCCAGAACGCCCGTGAAGCACAGACGACACAGCCTCACCGGTTGCTCCTCGTCCCGCAACTCGCCCGCCCCATCGGCACATTGGGAACGCAAGCGTACTTGGACGCCGGTGAGCCGGCGCCAGCGCTCCTCGGCATGGACAACCACACGTCGGCGCAGGTGGTGCTGCATGGACTCGGGCGGGTTCTTCGGCACGGGCCCATCCTGAAGGGTCAGGCCCGGGTAAGCCATGATCAGGCGTCGGCCGTCCGGCGCCTATGGGAAGAGCAGCCGTCGGAGTCGGGTGCGAGTGCTGTGTCAAAGCGCTGCCGCCCGAATCGCACGAAGGCCAACCATGCGGCCCGAGTGGCCGACTTGGTCGTCGTCGATGGCCTGGCCGCCAGCTCGCCACGCAGGAAGGCGAGGGCTTCCTCCAGCCGTGGCCTGTTGGGCACGCCAGCTCTCCTCGCTTCGTGAATCAGCACCTTAACGTCGTGGGGCCGGATCCAGCCCTGGCCTTCGAGGCATCCGCCTGCCGTCCCGCAGCGCTCGGTCACAACCGAGAACGCGCTTGTCGTGCTCATCAGCATCACCATCGGCTACGTCCTCTACCGCCGCAGCAGCACTGCTCACGCGGGGGCGGGCACCAAGGGTGACTTGGCCATGGCTCTTGGCGCAACGGCCACGTGTGTGATTGTGCTGGCCTTCCTCTTCGGGATGGGAGACGGGGCATCTACCCACTCTCCGCGCCTAGATCCATCCGTCCTGCCAGCGATTTCTCCCTCTGCCGCGCCGTGAAGGGCGTTGCGGACTGCCATCGTTCAGCCGCGAGCAGCAGCCGTCAGCGGCTGAAGCCCGCATCACGAAGGCCCGACGACGTCCAGCCATGAGAACTGTGCAACTCGTCAGGATGGAGCGTGCCATGCGTGGGCAGTCTCAAGAAATCGTTACTGAGTGGGCGAACTACCCCCATGTTCCAGCGCCGATACCGGTGACGATCTCAATCCATTCGCTGCACTCGCTTCCGAAAGGGTGGGCGTCGCGCAGACTGATGTCGTTCTTGAGTCCGTCCACCGTTCCCTCCAGGTCTTCGAGGAAGTTGTCATCGTCCTCGTAGTTCTCGGGCAGGCCTCCGACGATCTTGGTCAGCTCGGTGATCGTGTACAGCAGCGACGAGAGGTCCGCGTGCAGCGGAATAGGACGCATGATGTCCTCGGCCAGCTGGTGCACTTCTCCGGTCCGGGTGTCGATCACGACGACGCTGATCTCGAAGTTGCCTAGGAAGACCCAGTTGGCGGCTGAGGGAGGCAAGTGCCATGTGGCTGCCAGCTCTCCAAGGAGGACCTGCCTGAAGCCGGCGTCTACTTCGTCAAGGTTCGGGAAGGAGATGAACTCGTTCTCCGGAAGCCCGATGCCCGCAAGGAGTGCAAGGGCTTCGCCGGTGAATCCGGCAGCCTGGGCTGCTGGAAATGGGACCTGCCGAACGTGCTCGGCGCCGAAGGTCTGAGCAAGGTCGTCGTGAGACAGTTCGAAGATCATCTGTTCCTGCCGTGTTTCTTTCACCCTGGTACGGCGTGAGCGAGGTGCGCGTCGCATACCAGCTCTTCAGGCCTTCACGGTAGTCAATGCCTCTTGGTCGACGCGTCTGCGGTCCTTGTAGCCAGATTCACCGAGCTGCTGCTTGACTGGTCGTAGCTTGTGAGCGGGTGATGGGGCATATCGTCCCGAAGTACTCGGCTGTCCATTGGTCGCACTACAACGGCTGCTTCCGGCAGGGCTTGCGTTCGGCGTACAGAGTTGGAGCCCGTCCTGCTGCCCGGCTTTGAGCAGTGGGTACCCGACGGAGCGATTTCGTCCTCAAGTATCAGATAGCGAGTAACCGCTTTAGCCGCGGACAAGTGTTGGTGACGCCTTAGTTGGAGGTCCGAGTGTCGTCGATGGACCGGTTGCGGAATGTGCTAGGGGCGCCCTCAGGAGGGGGAGGAGGGAGCTTTGAGGCCGTAGAGCACGCTCTTGGGGTCGAGCTACCGAAAGAGGCGAAGGAGTTTTGTTCACTTTATGGGGATCGGTTGATCTCTGGGTTTATTGCGGTCTACGGTCCCAGGTTCATGCTTGATAAGGGGATCTGGATGAGCGATTTCGTTCGAGACGGTCACTCCACCATCCCCAACGCTGTCCTGCCTGATGCTGGAGGCATGCTCCATTGGGGACATTCCATCGAGGGCGACAGTTTCTTCCTCGTAGACCGCGAGGACGGGAGGTGGACAGTTTCCGCGTTCCGCAGGAACTGGCATGACTGGTACGAGTCCGATGAAACCCTGACTGACTGGCTGGCGGGCGTCTTCACCGGGCGTCACGCTACAGACTGGATGCCGGAATGGCCGGACACTCACTGGTTTGAATAGGTGTCCCGCCGCGGCCGCCGGTGCGGCTGACAACCGGCCACTCTGGCAGGTCAGGCAACACACGCCTCACCTCCACACCACGGGACCAGATCGGTTATGAGGCGCGGCGGAAGACGGTTGGCCGGGCCGATGACGCCGGATCCGAGTGTGCGCGAGCCCCATCCGGACACCTATTGCGCCTCAAGGCCCGTGCGAGACGAGCCCCCGGCGGCCCGTCGACGGCCTGGCCACGCTCCTGGCTCGTCGGCCGCTGCTCGGGACGCGAGTCCTCAGACGCACCGGGCAGGCAGTAAAAGGCGCGTAAAGGCTGCCGGAACTCGGCAATGACCGCCGTGGTTGCTGCGTGAGACCCTCTCCGTGGCGTGGGGCGAACGACGGCGGGGAGGTGAAGTTCCGTGACTGTGTTTCTGGGTCTCGGCATCGCAGGTCTCGTCCTGCTGGTGCTCGCGCTCGTCTTCGACGGTGTCCTTGAAGGGCTCTTCGGCGGTGTCGGTGCACTTGAGGGGCTGTTCGACGGGCTGCTGTCGCTTCCGGTGATCGCCGGGTTCGTCTCGATGCTCGGCTTCAGTGGGGCGATCGTGCTGG
This sequence comes from Streptomyces sp. Q2, assembly GCF_056820935.1. NCBI lineage: Bacteria > Bacillati > Actinomycetota > Actinomycetes > Kitasatosporales > Streptomycetaceae > Streptomyces > Streptomyces sp. Q2. Next base: position 45,488 of record NZ_JBXEJE010000021.1, read on the forward strand.
GCACGACGGGTCTTGGGGCCGGCGGCGCGGTCGTGGTGGGGGCGGGCGCGGGAGTGGGGGCGGGCTGGCTGACCTGGCGTCTCAGCCGGGCTCTGATGCGGGACGAGCCCTGCACAAGCCCGCGCGGTACGGACCTGGTGGGCACTTCCGGCTCCGTGGTCACGCCGATCCCGGCCGACGGCTACGGCGAGGTGCTGGTGTACCTGGCGGGCCAGCCGGTGAAGTACGCGGCGAAAAGCGCCGGCCCCGTCGAGCGCGGTACCGAGGTGTGGGTCGAACAAGCTCTGTCGGCCACCTCCCTGGCGGTACGCCCGGTCGACCGCTGAGTCTTCGTCCGTTGGTCGTTGTTGTTGTTGTTTCGTTCCGCCCCGCACACGGGGGGCTGGGTTTCAAAGAGGGGCGTTGTCATGAGTCCTGTCCTCGTCGCGGTCGTGGGAGTCGTCGTACTCCTGGTCCTGCTGGCTCTGGTCGTGGTCACCCGATACAAGGTGGCCGGTCCCAGTGAGGCGTTCATCGTCACCGGGCGGCGCGGCAAGAAGGCCACCGATCCGGAGACCGGCCGGATCTTCACCGACAACAGCGGGCAGAAGGTCGTAGTCGGCGGCGGCGTGTTCGTCGTGCCGTTCGTACAGCAGAAGTTCACCCTCGACCTCTCCTCACGGCACATCCCTGTCGCGGTGCGCGGTGCGGTCACCCTGCGCGGGGTCAAGGCACACCTGGAAGGCGTCGCCATCGTCAAGGTCGGTGGCAGCGAGGACTCCATCCGCGCCGCGGCCCAGCGGTTCTTGATGCAGCAGGACGGCATCGTCGGCTTCACCCAGGAAGTGCTCTCCGGCGCGCTGCGCGCCATCGTCGGCCGGATGTCGGTGGAGGACATCATCCGCGACCGGGCGGCGTTCGCAGGTCAGGTGGCCGAGGAGGCGGAGGCCAGCCTGTCCGGGCAGGGCCTGGTCCTGGACGCCTTCCAGATCCAGGACATCAGCACCGAGGGCTCCTACCTGGAGGACCTCGGCCGCCCGGAGGCCGCCCGAGCCAAGCAGGAGGCCGACATCGCCGAGGCCGTCGCCCGGCGAGCCGCCGAGCAGGCCCGGCTGAAGGCCGAGGAGGAGATCGCGATCGCGCAGCGGACCTTCGCCCTCAAGCAGGCCGAGATCAAGGCCGAGACGGACGAGGCCGCCGCCCGGGCCGCTGCCGCCGGGCCGCTGGCCGAGGCCGCCCGCCGCCAGGAGGTCCTCGCCGAGCAGGAGAAGGTCGCCGAACGGCAGGCCGCACTGACCGACCGCGAACTGGACACCAAGGTCCGCAAGCCCGCCGACGCCGCCCGCTACCAGGCCGAGCAGGAAGCCGAGGCCCGCCGCATCGCCCTGGTCAAGCAGGCCGAAGCCGACGCCCAGCGCTCCCGGCTGACCGGTGAGGGCGAGAAGGCTCACCGTGCGGCACTCGCCGACGCCGTCCGTATCGAGGGCGAGGCCGAGGCCGCCGCGATCGGCGCGAAGGGTGCCGCCGAGGCCGAGGCCATGCAGAAGAAGGCGGATGCGTTCGCCCAGTACGGCGACGCGGCCGTGCTGCAGATGCTCGTCGAGGTCCTGCCCCAGGTCGTCGCCAAGGCGTCCGAGCCGCTCAGCGCCATCGACAAGATGACGGTCATCTCCACCGACGGCGCCTCCCAGCTCTCCCGGACGGTCGCCGACAACGTCGCCCAGGGGATGGAACTTCTCAGCTCCACCACCGGAGTCGACCTCGCCGAACTGCTGAAGGGCATGACCCAAAGGGCCGGCGGGACGCAGGCCGCGACCACGGCGCCCGCCGAGGCCAACGGAAAGATCCAGGTCACCGGCTGACGTCGGCGCCCAACGGCGCACCGCGCCCGGACGGTCCTCGCAACCGCCCGGGCGCACACTGGCCAACGGCGCCCGGCGCCATTCGGGGCCGGCACAGGCCCGGGTCTCCCTCCGGATGCCGATCGCCACACGGGCGAGGAGAACTGCCATGGCGCGCAAGCGAGTTCGGGCGGCGATCGGGGATGCCCGGATAACCTGTCAGGTCTGCCGCGGTGATCTGTTCCGGGAGCGGGACGTGATGCTCAACAGCGTCGGCCTGGAGTTCTTCAAACTGGCGTGGGCGGACGAGACAGCCAGGGGTCTCATCTGCCGGCACTGCGGGTGCGTGCACCTCTTCGTGAACAAGAACATCAAGCTCTACCGCGCCAACAACTAACTCCCGGCGATTTCAGCTTGGTTCGGCGAACCCTCCACATGGCTCTCACCGGTGACCAGGACGCGTCACTCACGAGCTCCGGATGAACATCAGCCGACATCCCCGCCGCCCGACTGGAGCACATGGCCGCGCCACATGTGTTCCGCGCCGATGTCCTGGCCGCACTCCGACGACGTACGACCCTGGGCTACAGGAAGGCTTCCAGTGAAAGAGAAGCCCGCCGTGCGCGCTCGTGACCTGGGGGTCGAACACGAAACGGTTGGGCACACGCTCTCCGCACCGCTGCGGGCGGCGGTGCGGAGAGCGGTGTCGGGAGCCGCTACTCAATCGCCCATATCTGGTAGATCGGCGGGAACGTGAACAGCAGGCCGGCGGTGACCAGTGCCGCCGTGGCAATCACCGTCGTACGCAGGCGCACCGTGCGGCGGCGCAGTGCCACGTGAAGGACGAGCCAGCTGAGGAGATAGGCCGCGGTCGCGAGCGTGGTCTTTCCGGCGAGCGGCCCGACGCCTTCGTGCAGGGTGAACCACTCCTTGACGGCCAGGTTGGCGTCCGAGGCCACCACGGCGGCGCCCAGCACGGTGCTGGCGACACCGCAGGCAAGGAGCGCCGCCGCTACGGAACCGGGGACAGCACCGTCAGCGTCGGACGCGGGTTGCTGTGCCTCCTCGGCCGGCTGGGCGGCAAGGGTTGCTTCGTTCTCCAGAGTTGACATGGCGATGCCTTTCGGTGGCTCAGTGGCCGAGGAACTGGTTGGGAGCGACGGCGTTGATGATGGAGCCGAGTCCCGCGGCTACAACGGAGATCAGGAACGCGAGCGTGAACAGCACGGTCGTGACCCGCCGCACCCGCTTGTCCTTCTCCAGGAGGTCACGGTGCCGGATGGCCAGGTAGGCGACGGCGGTGGCGATGAACGGCACGATCCAGCCTGCGTGTTCCTTCCATTCCATGCCGAAGTGGTGCCAGATCTCGGTTGCGGGATCGGCCACCAGCGACGCCTTGGGGTAGTCGACGAGATCTGCTCCCGGCTCCGGCTTGGCCCGGTAGCCGGGGTAGACCAGCCAGGTGCCGCTGATGACCGTCGCCCAGGCCACGACCGCGAGACCGGCCGTGCTCCAGGTGCGTACCGTCCGCTGCAGAGGGGTCGGCGACGTCCGCAGAAGGGTAGCCATGCCTCCCGCGTAGGCGTGGAGGAACAGCACGCCGAGTGTGAGGTGCAGCATGAAGAAGAATTGACCTGAGGTCAACACAGCAGGGTTTCCTCCGGTGATGGGCGCTGTACGGCGCGGGGAAGGGCAGGGCGGAGCACGCTCCGTGGCCCCGGGGAGGGACGTGGCGTGGGGGGTGAGCTTCGCCGCGAGAGATCGCGTTCGGAACCGGGGTCGGGAAGTCGGGCCGCGGTTTGGCGGTGGACTCGGCTCGGGCTGTCGGGCGGCTCGGGTGGCGGGCGTCACCGCGGGAGTTGACCGGAGACCAGGTAGACCAGCCGCACCACGGCCTGGAGCACCGTCGAGTCCGGCTGGAAGTTAACAGTCCCGTTCAGCAGGGTGGCGTAGCAGGAGTCGGGCGGATCGTGGCCCTGACGCCTCGGTACCCGGGCCCGGGCCCGACAGGAAGCGCGCCTCTTGCAGATCGTGAATGCCGTACGCCAGCACGCCCGCGGCGACGACCACCAGCAGACCGCCACGGTGTGTGAGGAACTTCGCGAGGCCGATCCGCAGCGGGCCGCATCAGAGCAGCCAGCCGAGCAGCGCCGCGGTCAGCAGACCGGGCGTCACCCCGGTGAGCGGCCGCACCGCCTCGTCGTCCATGGCCTACACGGCGCCTTGACGCCGGGCCCGATGTTCTCGCGCTCGGTCACGATCCTGCCGTCGGGGAAGGGGGAAGGGGGAGGCAGACCTTGGAGCCGTTGTCCCCGACGGCGAGCTGGACATGACCGGCCGGGAACCCCTTCTTCGACACCTCGCACGCGGTCTCCGAGGCGGTCACCACGATGGCGTCGGACCTTGGCGCGGCCGCCGCTCTTACAGCCCAGGCCATCGGCAAGGGCCGCCGGGGCAGCCAGGACCGCGGTGGGAGGGACGGCTCGCATGGTGACTCCAAGCTGCAGGGAACACGAGAGAAGGTAAGGCACACCTAAATAAGCCTTGGATAAGTTAGCTGAGGATTGGCTGAAAAGCTACGAGTTCCCTGTGTCTCAATTTCGACGTACTGGCAGGTAGGTGAATCAGCCTGCGGTGTCGAGACCGACGGCCCGTGCCTGCCGGAAGGTCCCCGATCGGTGTTCGACGAGCTGTTCATCGGTCAGACCACGTGAGCGACCCTCGGCCGGCTCCACCAGCGCCTCCCCCGCAGAGGTGGCGCCGGTCCCGTCGCCGAGCAGGGCGCCCGCGAGGGATTCCTGGGCCTGCCGGGAGGACAGCACTTGCCGGCTCCAGGCGACGGCGTCAAACCTCGAAGCGCAGTTGAGCCCTCTCTCAGCGTTCGGCGACGCTCTCCTCATGCGGCAGGCCGATGCCGTTGTCGAACAAGTGCAGGGCACCGGCCCAACGGTCAGGCGCGACTCCGTCCTGCGCTTGGCGGTCGTTGAAGTTGCCGAAGCTGTCGAAGTTGCCGGTCATTCAGTCCGAACTCCCTGCCGACTCCTGCGTGAGGCCAGGGCCGCGGGCGGACAGCAGCCAGTCAGGGGTGGGGGCGTCGGGCACATCGGCCGGTCGGCCGACGGCGAACTCCTTGCGCAGCACCGGGACCACGTCCGCACCGAGCATGTCGATCTGCTCCAACCCCGCCACCCGCGGAAACGCCTTGGCCCCCATCATCCTCGCGCTGCTCTCCGCGGCGACCGCCGTCACACTCGGACTGGCCATCTGAGCCTGCCCTCCTGGGCACCGTCCCCGACCGCCCCTGCCACGGCCGCAGACCGCGTCCCGGTCACAACGGCTCCTTGTCCAGCCATTCGACCACCCGCTCGGAGATCCGGGCCGGCGTCGCAGCTCCGCATGGTGACTTGGTCGAGGAACCGCGCACGTACCGCCACGACATGGAGCGGAGCGGCCGCTTCGCTCGCCTCTCGACCCGCTGCGATGACCCGAACGCCTCGGTCGGATGGATCAGCACCTGGAAGTCAGCGGTGGACGACTTCGAACCGACTGCGACGATCTACCGCCCTGGGAGCGACCTCAGCCCCGGAAGCGCGGCGCGACCTGTCCTGCCCTGACGGTTCCGTGCCGCGCTTCCGGCCCTGGGCAGATCCGCGCTTCAGGGGGCCGAGGTCTGAGTGCCCCTTGTGCGGTAGGTCCTACACGCTGAGGAAGCCGTGCAGGTGGGCATTGAACTTGACCGGGTTCCTGAACGCCAGCAAGTGGTCGTTCTGTTCTTCCCGGTGTAGAGGAACAGCCGGCAGTCGTCGATGGCCGAGGCGATTCACCGCTCGCCGTCGACGAAGTCACTGTGCTCACCGACGAAGACCGCGGCCGGACATCGACACTCGATGAGGGTCACCTCGCCACGCGCTTCGACGTAGGCGAAGGCCGGCGCCTCGTCGGCGATGCACAGGTTGCGCGGGGGTCGCGCCGCAGGTTGCGGGCCTTGGCCGTCACACTTCCCATGGTGAACGGGACGCCTCGCCGTCGAAGACGTACCAGACGGGGGTGATGTTGGGCGTGCCTCCTGCCCCGACGATGGCGAACCGTCGGGTGGGCGCCCCGAGGGTGACAAAGGCGTGCCATTCATCGGTCGACATGCTGTGCATGGGGCGTCCTTGTCCGTGGCCGGTCGGTCGGTCGGCTGTTGGTCATCCGGGACGGCGGTTGCGCGGAATCGTCTCCAGGACGAGGTGGTAGGAGTGGTCGACGAGTTCGGCGACCAGGTCCGCCGTAACGCCCCGGCCGGCTCCTACGGAGATCCAGTGCCGCTTGTCGAGATAGCGACCGGGAGTGAGCGACGGGTACTGGTCTTGCAGCAGCCGCCCGTACTCCGGTTCCGCCTTGAGGGTGACGATGAGTTCGTCCGGGTCGTCGGTGAGGATCAGGAAGACCTTGCCCGCCACCTTGTAGACGTCCAACTGCTCGGTGAACGGGCGCCCGTGGCTGACTCCCGGGAGCGCGAGTGCGGTGTGGCGCGCGGTGTCCTGGAGCTTCGTGCCGCTGAAGGACATGCCGGAGGTCAGCCGCGGAGGCCGTAGGTGTGCGGGTCGACGGGCTGCTGGGACTTGGCGAGCCCGCTCACGACAAGCCGATAGGAGTCGGTCACGAGCTCCTTCACCAGCGTCTCGTCGATCGTGTTCCCGCCCTCCAGCGTGATCCAGTGCTTCTTGTTCATGTGGTAGCCAGGGGTGATCTCCGCGTGCTCGCGACGCAGGGAGGCCGCCTCGTCCGGCGCCGATTTGAGAATCACCATGGGCTCACCGGTCACCTGAGTCATGAGCATGAAGACCTTGCCGCGCACCTTGTACACCTCCCACTCGGGCCCGAAGGGGTGCTCCAGTCCGGCCCCGGGCAGTTCCTCGGCCCATTCAGCCGCGGTCTTCTGCAGCGTCTCTCCGTCCATCGTCATCATCTCCTCCATCGATCCGAACGCCCCGACCGGCGGTACGGGGCACCATGTGCCGTTTCCGACGTGATCATTACGAACAGCGGTGCCGGCAACACGATCGTGGCGGCGAGCACGCACACGCGCGGGCCGCACCACCATCCTTTCCCTGCCGCCGACCATGCGGCCGGTAAACTGCGGACACATGATGGTCGACAGGCGACACCCGCAGGGACGGGAGCAGGGTTCCGCCGCCCTCTTCGTCTCGCGGCCCGACTCCGCCGCAGGCGCAGAGCCCGAGTCCCAGTCCGCGTGCGTCCCGTTGTACGGCTTCCAGCCCCCGGTCGGTACGCCGTACGGTCTGGAAGTGACCACCGTCGAGGACTTCCATACCGACCACGACGACTGGCCGTGGAATCCGCCTCGTCCGGGCCGTGCCACCTTCCACTACCTGATCCTCGTCACGGAGGGTCAACTGCAGCACGATGTCGATCACGTCACACGCACCGTCGCTCCCGGCCAGTGGCTGTGGGTGCGCCCCGGGCACGTGCAGTGCTGGCACGACCCCGGCACCGCCCGTGGCCCCTTCATCCTGTTCGAACCCGAGGCGCTCCGGCCCGACATCGCCCGTCAGCTGGCTCCCGTCACCTCGCACGACGCCCCCGCCGTACTGACCCCGCATCCCGACGACGCCCCCTGGCTGGAGCAGACCGCTTTCCAACTCCTGGACGAGCACCGTGCGTTGGGGCGTCGTCCGCTCACAGCGCATCACGCCCTGCGGTGCAGCCTCCTCGAAGCCCTGCTGCTCCGCCTCGCCCACTCACCGGACGTCACACCAACTCCGGTCGCCGCCACAGCCACTCCCCCGGGCGGCACCTCAAAACGACGGCCGCCCTACGAACGATTCCTGGACGCCCTGGAGCTGCACTTCCGCGAACTGCACCACGTCGACGACTACGCCCGGCTGCTCGGCTGTTCCGTACGCACCCTCAGCCGCGCCGCCCGGGCCGCCGTCGGCACCGGAGCACGGCAGGCCATCGACCAGCGCCGCCTGCTCGAAGCACGCCGCCTCCTCGGCCACGCCCAGTGGACCGCCCGCGCGGTCGCCGACCACCTCGGCTTCACCGACACGGCCAACTTCGGCCGCTTCTTCCGGCACCACACGGGCCTCACACCCGCCGCCTACGCGGCTCGTCAGGCCACCCCGGATCCCTGAGACTCTCCCGCCTGTGGACACGGTGGACATCCCAAAACACTGAGTTGTCCTCTCCCTCGTCTCTCCGTCTGCGGGTCGACGACGTAGATACCGGTTGAGGTCCTGGGCTGTTTCGAGCGAGTCACCCCGCAGGATGGATGGCCCTACCGCCGCGCCCGTCGCTGAACGGTCCGGACAGCACGAGGTGCCGTGGTCCACCAACTCGCTGTAGGGCCTCACTCACCTCGGGGCGCGGTAGGCCTGCGAGAAGTTCGAGCGTCACGACAAACGGCTTCGTCGGCAGCTGACCAAGACCGTGGCCGAAGGGGGTGCGCCGGTGGATGTCATCTCTTACATCGCCGTCGGACTGGCCGTGGCCGCCGGCCACACCTCCCGGGTGACCGGCCGCACGATGATGGCGACGGCGCGGGCCGTTGGGGAGTGCGCGGTGCGGGCGGGCCCGGACGGAGCGATCTCGCTGCCGCTACCACTGGTGGGCACGCGGGACGCGGCCCGCGAGATCCGCACCGGCCGCGACCAAGGCTGCGGTGGAGGGCGACGTCGCACCCACGGCCACCGGAGGCCGAGCTGCGTGCCGCGGTCTCGGCGACGCAGTGGACGCCTCGGTACGCCTGACCACGGAGACGTCATGGCCGAGGGGTTGACCTCGCGCAAATGGGTGACCCGTCAACTCATCTACACTCGCTGACATGGATGAAGAGGTGCGGTGGTTGACGCCGGAGGAGCAGCACGCCTGGCGGGGGTTTGTCCGGTTGCATGAGCGGCTGGGGGGCCGTCTGGCACGCATGTTGCAGAGTGAGTCCAAGCTCTCGGCCGCGGATTTCGGCGTGCTGGTCAATCTGACGGACGTGCCGGACGGCCGGCAGCGTTACCAGGACCTGGGCCGGGCGCTCGAGTGGGAGAAGAGTCGCATGTCCCACCACATCGCGCGGATGGCCGGTCGGGGGCTGGTGATCCGCGAGGAGTGCCCCGAGGACGCGCGGGGAGCCTTCGTGGTGATCACGGACGCCGGGCGGGCGGCGATCGAGGCGGCGGCTCCGCTGCATGTGGAGGCGGTGCGGGAGCTGTTCCTGGACCATGTCACCCCAGCGGAACTGCGGACGCTGGCCGACATCTCCGAGCGAGTGGTGGCAAAGCTGGACGAGGACCCCGCCTGAGCGGCCGATCGCACTGCTACCTGCCGGCAAAGGCGTCGTGAGACTGCCCTGGGCCGCGAAGCCATGGGCAGCCGCCACGGTCGTCGGACGGCTCCTGGCCCCTCGTCCTGCCCCGACAGCGCCCGCCATCCCGCACCCAGGCGGCGGACGGCGGAGTTCCGATACGCATGGCGGCTCCGGTTCCCTCGTGCGGTACCTCCGTCACGTTGTACCGCGGCCCGTGTGAGGCGGTCCTCGATCCGGCCCAGGACCTTGAGAGCCTCGGCCTGTTCCATGAAGGTCGGGTCGTTGACGGCGGTGGCCTCCCGTTCGAGCCACGCGCGCTCCACCTCTTGCCGCAGGGCGTTGCTGGCGAATGACCTACAATTAAACATCCAGGGAAGATAATTCTTCGGAAGATGAGTGATGGCTGACGCTGACCTGAAGCTGCTCTACCGGGAGCTGGTCTCGCTGGAGATCGAGCTGTGGAACGGCATCGAAGGTCGGATGCGGGCCGCGTATGACCTACCGCTGACCTCGTTCGAAGTACTGCACCTGCTGCTGCAGCGGCCCGGGCGGCGGATCCAGGACATCGCGGAGGAGTTCTCGATCACGGTGGGCGGCACGAGCAAGGTCGTCGACCGTCTGGAGGCGGCGGGCCTGTGTGAGCGGCGGGCCAATCCGAACGACCGCCGTTCCTCGATCGTCGAGCTGACGACCAAGGGGCGGAAGCTCGTGGACGGGGCGCTGAAGGTCTTCGAGGACGAACTGGAACTGCGGATCGGGGCGGTCATTCCTGGGAAGTCCGTGCGCGAGTTGACGGAGGTCCTCAGCACACTGCGGACGGCCGGACGCGCCCTGGATGCGGAGCGGAAGGCCGCAGGACAAACACCAGTGCCGGGTATGCGGGCGCCGAAGCAGCCGGGCCGGTCGGCACCGTGAGCTGTCACGCCTCAGAAAGCCCCTTGTGCTGATGAGGCCGAGGCCGGGCGCCGGCCCCATCAGCGCACGGGTCAGTCGGCGATGCCGTCGAACGCGATGACCTTGTCGATGCGGCCGCGGACAAGAAGGTTGCCGGGGCCGCCATTGCGTGCGCCGTACTCCTCGGCGCGGTCGTCACCCATGTAGCGGGCGCCGAGGAGACCACCCCGGCGCAGCATGTCGTCGGGGTCCTCGGAGATCTCGGCTCGTCCTTGGAGCAGGACGAATGCGTACGGTGGCCGGTCCTCGTCGACGCAGAGGACGAACCGCCCGTCGCGGGCGAGGTTGCGGCCCTTGACGCCGTTCTTCTCGGTGGTGAGCACGATGTCGTCGCCGTCGAGGAGGAACCAGACCGGTGTGACATGGGGGCTGCCGTCGGCGCGGACGGTGGACAGCTTGCCGGTGCGCGTGCCGTGCGTCACAAACGCCCGCCACTGCTGCTCGGTCATCTTCCGCATGTGGGTGCCTTTCGCATTCGTGCGGATCGGCTCGTGGGTGTCCGAGGCCGAATCTGCCTCGGACACCCGGAGGTTCAGCCCCAGAAGGCGTCTTCAGCGGCCGGGTCGCCGGAGAAGAGCCACATCTCGGTGATCTTGCCGTTCTCGATGCGCAGCAGGTCGACGCCGTCCATGCTCATCGAGGCGTCGTCGTGGCGGCCGTTGAAGTGGATGGTGGCGGCGACCAGGTCGCCGTTGGCCATGAGGGTGTGGATCGTGTCGATGGCGAAGGTGCCCCGGCTGGTTTCCATCATGCTGCCGAGCATCTGGAAGACGGCGCCCTGGCCCTTGTGCTCGCCGGAGAACTGGTTGGCGCCGGGCTGGTGCCAGACGATCGCCTCGTCGAGGAGTTCGCCGAGGGCGGCCATGTCTCCCGTCTGTACGGCCTGGAAGTAGGTGCGGGCGATATCGATGTTCGTGCGGGTCATGGTGCTTGCTCCACGGGTTGTTTGTGCGCGGTGGTGGCTATCGGGCGAAGTCGAGGCGTTCGGCCAGGCCGGCGTCGGTGGACGCGGCCTCGATCTCGTGGCGGCCTTCCTTGCAGGGGGCCCAGCTGTCGAAGTGGGCGGGGACGACCCGGCGGGCGCCGAGCAGCTTCGGACCTCGGCACCCTGAGCGCCGTCGAGGGTGAGCAGGGCGCCATCGAAGGCGAAGGCCATCCGGGCACCGCCGAGGAAGGGGATCGCGGTGTCCACCGGGGCGAACTTCTCGGTGATCTCCTCGATGCGCTCCAGGGCGGCGTTGTCGCCACTGACATAGACGGAGGGCAGGTCGTCGGAGGTGAGCACGAGGCCGACGAGGTCGCCGGTGACCGGTTCACAGCCGGCAGGGCTGTGCCGGGCGGGCAGGCCGGTGACGGTGGCGGTGCCGCCGTCGGGCCGCTTGAGCTTCCGGTCACGGAGCGGGTACGGAGAACACGCCGAAGTGGCTTCCTGCCGTGTCCTGCAGCCGGGCGAAGGTGAAGCCCGCGGAGTCGGAGGAAGGCTCCATGAGCACCTTGGCGCCCAGTTCTCCGGCGCGCTCGACGGTCGCGGCGACGTCCTGGACGAGGACGTAGAAGATCGCGTAGTTGGCGAACTGGCCCTCCGACTCCCACACGCCGCCCGTCGGCTGCTGGGCGCCCGGCGTCATCACCGAGTGGTAGGTGACGCCCGGGGTGTTGGTGTTGAGGACGTACCTCCAGTCGAAGAGCTCGCCGTAGAACTCCTTGACCTTCTCCGGCTGCTCGGTGCCGAACTCGAACCAGGCGACCGAGTGCAGGGCGGGAACGGTCATGACACTCACTCCTTACAGCCCCATACGGGATGAAGATCACCCTCTGGGACGGGTTGCATCCGGACGGCTGCTTTCAGGCGGGACGGATCCAGGCCGACCTGCTGGGGCAAGCGGCCAGGCGCCCTGGATCAGCTGCGGTCCAGCAAACCATTTAGATTCCATGGAATCAACTTCCAGGGATTATTGTTCTGCGTGATGCAGGTCTGCCCGACGACCAGAGTCACCTGGCCCGCGGACAGCAGGAGGGCCCTGCCGCCCTGGTGGCAGCGGCCGACAGCCGAGAGGAACCCGTCATGGAACCCGTCGAGATCGAGGCGAAGACCCTGATCCAGAGGTCGAGCACCCCGTCGAACGACTACGTCATCAACCCCTACACCGGCTGCGTGTTCGGCTGTGCGTACTGCTTCGCGTCCTTCGCGGGACGGCAGTTCGGCCGGTCGGCCAAGGAGTGGGGCGACTACCTGTACGTGAAGAAGAACGCCGTCGACCTGGCCCGCAAGGAGCTGGCCAAGATGCCCGAGCACAAGCGCCGCGGCACGATGCTGCTCAGCTCAGTCACCGACCCCTACCAGGGCCACGAGACGAAGTACCGGCTCACCCGCGGCATCCTGCGCGAGCTGAAGACGGTCGAGTACCCGGGCCTGGTCCGCATCCTGACCAAGTCGCCGGTCGTCACCCGCGACATCGACCTGCTCACCAGCCTGCCCCGGGCCGAGGTCGGCATGACCGTAACCACTGCGGACGACAAGGTCGGCCGCTGGCTGGAGGTACGCGCCCCGCTCGCCACCCGCCGCCTGCGCACCCTCGCGGAACTCCGCGAAGCCGGCATCCCCACCTTCGCCTTCGTCGGCCCGCTCCTGCCCCACTTCGCGACCCAGCCCGAACTCCTCGACCACCTCTTCGGGCAGCTCGTCGAAGCCGGCGTCACCGAGGTGTTCATGGAACACATCAATCTCAAGCGGTACATCCGCGAGCGCATGGACCAGGTCCTTGCCGACGAACCCGACGAGGTGCGCGAGGCGTACGTACAGGCCCGCACCACGGAACACCGCGAACGGCTCGACGCGATCGTGGCGGACCTCCTCGCCAAGCATGGGATGCGGCTGCGCTTCGACGAGGTCGTCCACCACGACGACAACGACGCCTTGCGGCAGAGGCTGGCGGGCTCCGCGTGAGCGCATCGGCGTCCGAGCGGGAAGGTCAGGCGATGGCGTCGGGCAGTCCACACGATGCACCCCGTCCGAGCCGCATGCCGCCCCAGCTTGCCCGGCTTCTGCTGCTCGGGCTGCGCCGAAGGCTCCGGGTCGTCCCAGGGCAGCTGGGCCTTCGGCACCCACCGTGCCGCTGACTTCGCAGACCTGGCCGTCAGACGCCGACGGCGCCAGGTACCAGCAGTCGCAAGGCGAAGGCGATCTGGCATGAGTGCTCGTCAGGGCGGTTGCACGCGACGTGCCAACTTCCGGCCCCATGCTTGGCCGGGAGCCTCGATGCAACGGTGGGTCAGCACGCACAACGGCAGCAGCAGAGCGAAGAATGCCGCTTCGAGTACGAGTTGGTCCTGCCGCCACCGGCCGATCGTGTGGTCGATCACCGCCAGCGGCACCGGATGCACCAGGTAGACCGAGTAGCTGACAGTGCCCAGTCCGATCAGCGGGCGCGGTATCTGCCGACGGCGTGACGCCAGTCCGGTGCCGAAGGTGACCACGGCCAGCAAGAACGCCACGATCCATCCGCGTCGGGTGAAGTGGGAGCCGTCGCCGTACCGGTACGCACTGCCCACGGCGCAGGCCACCAGGACGACACCCGTGAGGGCAGCGCACCGCCAGGTGCTCTGCCCGTGCTCGGCACGGTAGGCGGCCGTGCCGAGAAACATCACGGCGAGGATCACCAAGCCCTCCCACAGGGGGACCGTGCCGTTGAGCAAAACCAGGACGAGGGCCAGCACCCCGCCCAGCATGCCCCCCAACACGCGAAGCACAGCTGACCTGGCACTCGCACGGCAGAGGGCGGCCACCATGGCGACCGAGGTGAACACGACGAGCGGGCCGGTGCCGACCATGTCCGAGAGGGCGGAAACCGGCAGCCCGATCCCTGCCGTCACGCTCGCGGCGGCGAGCACGGCCAGAGTGACGGCGACCGTCGCCGACCGCTGGTGAAGGCGGACGGTGAAGAGCGCGACGACCAGCAGATAGAAGGCCATCTCGTACGAGAGTGTCCACAGGATGAGCAGGAGATTGGGTGTCCCCAGCAGCTCTTGGAGCATGGTGACGTGCGCGACAGCCACCGTGGCCGCGCTGTGACCCCTCACATCGCGAATGTCTGCGACGCCCCCCATATGAAGGGCAAGGACCACGGTCACGATGGCCGCCCACAACGGGTACACACGGAAGATCCGTCCGATCCAGAATGTCCGGACGCAGCCCCGGCGCTCCAGCGAAGCGGGAATGATGTAGCCGCTCACCAGGAAGAACACCATGATGCCGTACCGGCTCGTGCTGAATTCCGGCATCAGCTCCCGTCGGAACTCCGCCATGAAGGTGTACGACGAGTGGTCGAACACCACGACGAGTGCCGCGATGCCACGCAGCGCGTCCAGCCAGCCCAACCGCGACAGACCGGTCGGCACGGTGGAAGCGGGTAGTCGTGGTGTCACGGCGGTGACTTTCTGGTGAGGGGGATGGAGGGGCGTTCTGTGGCTTCGACGGGTCCGGTGCTGAGGCGCTCGTTGCGCTGATTCCGAGACCGCGGGTCGGTGTGGTCAGAACGGGGCGCAGGTGGTCGCGAAGTCCTTGACCCGGCCGTCGAAGATGCGGCCGCAGGGTGGCGAGGCGGGTTCAGGACATGGCTGATGAAACCGTCTACGCCGCGATCCCCTAGAGGTGCCAGTGTTTACACCCAGGCCAAGTGAGGGCGATGGGCGGCGAGTTGACCGTTCCCCTTCCATCGCCCGTGCTGCGAAGTGCCCCTACCGTCGACTAGTTGCGCGGCAAGGCAACTTTCAGCGGAACGCAGGGCTCGGCCTCGCTCTTGGTCCGGTACAACTCGACCGCGCGGGGTCGGGAGTCGCCCTTGGTGTTCTCGAAGGCCAGCACGTTGCCCCGGCGGAGGGTCATGTCCCAGCTGGCCTTGATGGGGATGAGAGGTACAGGGTTGCCCTGCCGGTCAACCGCCACGAGCGGAGTGACCTTGCTGCGCTCGCAGACGTAGCCGGGAGCGAGCACGTCAATGGTCACCTCGATGCCCCACGGGCGCACCTTCCCCGCGAGTTCTCGCTGGGCCTCGACCCCGATGGTCTGGTCCTTGACGGTGAGCGTGACGCTGCCGTCGCCATGGCGTTCCACGGCGTACGCCCTCGAGTCGGCCGACGGCCCGGGCACGGCCCCGGCGGCCAGCCAGGCCATTGCGCAGACCGCCGCAACGACCGCGATCCGGCGCACGGTCAACAGACTGCGCACGGAAGTCTTCGCCTTGGCCTGGCCCGTTCCGACCTCAGCCGGCTCGGTGCCGCATCCTCCGGCCTCGCGCAGCTCGATCTCCTTCTTCAACTCGTCCAGGAGGCGGTCCTCGAACGTTGTCCCCGTGTTCATGCCTCTCCCCCAATGACGTACGACAGCGACGCGTCCGGCATCTCCGCTCCCGTGGAACTTGCCTGCGCGGTCGCGGGATCCGCCTCCGCGGCCTGACAGTCCGTCTCCGCCCGCAGGGCCTTGCGCGCCCGGTGCAGTCGGACGCGGGCCGTGACCTGGCGGATGCCCAGCGCGGCAGCCGCCTCCGTGACCGTGAGCTGATCGACCGCGATCAGTTCCATGACGGCCCGCTCCCCCTCGGGAAGCCTCGCCAGCGCTGCCAGGACGCGCCGCCCCGGGCTCTCCGCGTCGAGCTTGTCCTCGATGCGGACGATGTCGTCGGTCTCCAGCAAGCGCCGCCCGGCGAAGCGCAGATCGCGTTCGGCCTCCCGGGCGACCCGGCGGCGCTCCGACGACACCACGTTGCGCGCGATGCCATACAGCCAGGCCGTCTCACTGCCGAGGCGCGGCCGGTAGGAGTGGGCCGAGTCGAGGACGGCGATGAAGATCTCGGCCGTCAGGTCGGCCGCGGTGTGCGGGTCGTCGACGCGCCGGGCCACGAAACGCATCACCGCGTCCACGTGGCGCCGATAGAACTCCTCGAAGAGCTGCGGGTCACGTACCGCCGCGGCGGGCCCACCCCGTAACCGTTCCGCGCCATCCACAGGGTCTCCTTCTCGTCGGAGGCTTCCCGGCCTCCTCTTTGTCGAGGTCCACCGGAGTTCTCAAAGGCACTTCACCTGTTCTTGGAGGGAGGCGCGAAAAGCGTTACAGAGCGAACGCGAGACCACCGGCGTACGTTCTGCCTGCGGCCAAGAGGTCGATCGGTTCCTCAGGAGGTACGGGGGCCGAGGTGGAGGCACTCACCACCGACGCGAGGAGCCGGATTCGAGCTGCGAGCTGCGAGGCCACGATGCCGCACCGCACTGACAGATCATGGACGCATGCCTTGGACAGATCGCGAGTCGACGCGGACCCGGCTGCCGGCCGGAACTCCATGGCGCGCCAGCGCCTGCGGGCGGTCTGGTGTCGTCCTTCCCCAACGACCTGACGCTTCGTCGCCGCCTGGCCGAGATGTACCGGCTGTACGGCGAGTCGCGGAGACAGGTCGCTGGATGTATGTCGAAGAGGACTTCCGCTGCGCCGTCCTGCGCCGGAAGGCTCCGGGTCATCCCACGACAGCCGGGCCTTCGGCACCCACCGTGCCGCTGTCTTCGGAGACCTGGTCGTCAGCGGTCGACGGAGCCAGGTATCAGCGATCGCAATGCGAAGGCGATCTGACATGGGTCCTCGTCAGGACCAACAGCCGCGCGAGCGAGGCATTCATGCAGGGCCTGATCGAAGGTTCTGCGCTTCGAAGTGCGGGTATGGCACGCTCGCACACCTCAGGGCATGACGGATGACGGCGACGGGATCGCCGAGGTGGTAGACCTTCTCGGACGGTTCGATGCCGTCGAGGAACTCCTGGTAACGCGGGGCGTAGGACAAGTGGGCGAGCGGTTCCGCGATGGCCGGCGCACGTCGTGGCCGGCAGCCGGGAAGGTGCCTTCCCCAGGCATGTGCGCAGCACGTCTGGCGGGTGCACCTCGCGTACTTCACCTGGACCGAGGCGGACCTCGTGGCCGGGCCAAATCGGCGGACAGGGACGCTCCTTGGGGTTGCGGAGGCGGACCAGCCGATGACGCGGCGGGAGAACGGGCGCGAGCGCCCGCCCCCCGGTGGTGCCGGAGGGACGGGCGCTCGCGTAGTGGGATGGGCTTACTGGCTTACTGGAGTTTCATGCCCTCGGGGGAGGTGAGGCCCTTGTCGGGGTGGGCGCGGAATGTCGCCGTCCCCGTGGTGGGTGGGCAGGACGTGCCGTTGGGGTGCTGCTCCGTCAGCATGGCCCGGGTGCTGTCCTCGACGACCGTGTCACCGCTCTTGGCGGAGGTCACGGTGAACCGTAGCGGCACAGTGGACGCACCGACGTCGTCAGGGAGTTGGACCGACAGTGAGGCGAACGGGTCGTCGGGGCTGCCCGATGTCCGCTCCTCGCAGGTGTCGTCCACGCACAACCGGATCTTTGCCTCGTCCCGGCCGCCGAAGTCGGCGGGCTGCCATGCGACGGCGACCTGCGAGTCCGCGTCGACTCCGGTGCACGGCGTGTCGTGGCCGAGGAGTGAGCATCCGGTCAGGGAATAGCGCCAGCAGCGGTGTGAGAAGGGCGCGGCGCATGTCAGTACCTCGCTACCGTGCCGGGGAAGGCGCTGTTGGCCAACCCGTCGCCGTGAACATCGGGATGAAGTCGTCGTAGGCGAAGTTCTCGCCGTACTTCTCGCGGTGGTACCCGTAGACGGCGTTCTGAGGATCCTGCATGTGGTTCCAGTACCACTCGGCGTACTGCTTCCCGACCGGCGACCAGGCCGGCACCGAGTAGACACCCCAGTGGATGAAGATGCCGAACTTGGCGCCCTGGAACCAGTACGGCGCCTGGTGGCCGGAGAGAGAAGTCGCAGTGGGCTGGTAGTCGGCGACGCCGAGGGTCAACCGGCTTGTCTGCGCGGCGGCTTGGGTTCCGCGTCCGGTGACCGTCACCGAGCCGTCGCGGACCGTGCCAGAAGCGACGCCCGCACGGTTGCGGATGCCCACGCGGACGCGGGCCTGCTCACCGGGGTCCAGGCGGCGGACACGGGCGGCCTCGACGGTGCGGGCTCCCGGAACCTCGACGCCTACCGACACGCCGTCCGCGGCCAGGACGGAGACCGTCCCCGCGTTGACGACGGTGGCTTCGACGCTCTGGGCGCCGGACGACTCCAGCAGCGAGTTCGTGGACCGGGCCGCGCGCAGGGCCAACGCGGCCCTGCGCGGCAGGTTGCAGGGACAGCGCGAACACGTGCAGCGACGCCTTGTTCGCCTGCGCCGGGTTGGGTCACCGGGAGCGTGATCGCTACGGCGTCGCGCTGTGGGTCGAGCCACAACTCGGATGTGCCGATTCCCAAACGGTGTTCGTCCTTGGTGCCGTCCGGTGCGTAGCGGTACGGCGCCGACAGAGATCCACCCGTGGCGTACCAGTCGGATCCGCCGAGGGTGGCGGTCGTGGTCGAGCCGTCCGCCTAGTGGACCGTGACTTTGCCGGAGGCGTTGCCGTAGCTGCCCGCGGCGAGGAAGAGGGCCGAGAGGTAACAGCCTTTGGGCAGTTCTACGCGCTGGCCGAGTGCGACGACGTTGTTCTTCGCGCCTGCGTCCGAGGCCGGGAAGACAAAGGGCGTGCCGTCGACTTCGACACGGCCCGCGGGAAGTTCCTCGCCCGGGAACGTGTAGCCCGAGCCGTCGAAGTCACCGCCCCGTGCGGAGGCGGTGTCGACGCCGTCGTTGCCATAGAGGGAGTCGAGCCGGTTCCACGGCCAGCCGGACAGGTCCGCCTCGGCAAGGAGGCCGACGAGCAGATCGATGGTGTCGGGAGAGCGTCCGTCGACGGGCGCTCGGGCGTCCTCAGTTGAGGGGCCCGACTCTTCCCACAGACGCGCGGTCCTGCCCGTGTTCCCATCCGCATCACGGGCACACGTGCACAGGGCTGACCGTGAGGCCCTGCGGCCCGCGGGCCGCTGTCCGGTGCGGAAAGCTCCCGAAGGAATCCGGGCCTGCGCGATCAGGGCCGATCGCTGATGGCTCGGTGGGCCGCGATGTACAGGGTGTGGGACAGGTCGATCAGCTCTTCGACGGTGGCGTTCTGGTGGCCGAGGGTCCAGTCCACGAGGAGTTCGTTGACCCCGCCGACCAGGCTCATCGCGGTCATGGTGAGCCGGCTGGAGGAGGCTTCCGGGCCAGGGAGCGGTCCGACGACGGCGGCGACCATCGCGGCGAATTCGTGCAGGACCTCACGGCGGCGCACTTCGAGGCGGGGGCTGGCGCCCACGACCTCGATGAGCACCAGGCGGGCCTTGCGGGCGTCGCTGGTGAGTGTGCGAATGAAGACCTCGAGGCCGGCGCGCAGCTGGGCGTCGACATCGGGTGCGGCAGCGGCTGCGGCCTGCGCGGTTTCGGCTGTGATCGTAGCGATCAGCTCGTTGTAGACGCCGGCGAGAAGGTCTTCGCGGTCGCGGAACGACTCGTAGAAGTAGCGCTCGGTCAGTCCGGCATGCGCGCACACCTGCTTGACGGAGACCGAGGCGTAGCCGGCCGTGCCGAACAGGTCGAGGCCCGCCTGGATGAGGCGGGTGCGGCGCTCCTGCTGTCGTTGCGCCGCGTCACGTCCGCCGTAGCGTCGCCCGGCGGTCTGTGTGCCGGTCATTTCTCCCCTTCGCAGAGGTGTTGACACCGGTGTGCTCTGAACTGACACTCTAGCTTGTCAGTTCATCTGACATGGCATCGTGTCAGAAGCGCGTGGGGGCCGCTCGCCGCGCGGCGTTCCGCTCATGCTCAGGGCAAGGAAGGGGCTCGACCGTGGCAGCACCGCCCAGGTACCCGTACAGGTTCAGCCGAAGAGACCGCGACAGGCTCCCCCGCACACAGCCGCTGACCGGCCGAGTGATCGCGGTCACCGGGGCGGGCCGCGGAATCGGGCGGGCCGTCGCGGCCCGGCTCGCCGCGGCCGGAGCCGCCGTGGCGATCGGCGATCTCGACGCGGAGCTTGCGATGGAGACGGCTGGTGCCATCGGGGCGCGTCCCGGTGGCCGGATGCTCGGGCTGTCTCTCGACGTCACCGACACACGTTCCTTCGAGGACTTCCTGCGCACCGTCGAGACCCGGCTGGGGCCGATCGACGTACTGATCAACAACGCCGGAATCATGTGGGTGGGCCCCTTCGAGGAGGAACCGGAGGAAGCCGCCCTGCGCCAGTTCGACGTCAACGTGCACGGCGTACTGCGTGGGATGAAACTCGTGATCCCCAGGATGCGGAAACGCGGTCGCGGCCATGTGGTGAACATCGCCTCCGCCGCCAGCAAGGTCGCCCCGTCCGGCGAGGCGACCTACGCGGCGACGAAGCACGCCGTCCACGGCTACAGCACAGCCGTCCGCGCCGAACTGCGCGGCACCGGCGTGCACGTGTCCTTGGTGATGCCCGGCGTCGTGGACACCGACCTGGCCGTGGGCACCACGACCGGCCCCACCCGGCGCCTGACGACGAATCAGGTGGCCGACGCGGTGCTCGACGTCGTACTGCGCCCGCGGTTCGAGGTCTTCATTCCACGCCAGATAGCCGCCCTGACCCGACTGGCCGCGCTGCTGCCAGGCCGTGCCCGCGACGCCCTGCACCACCTCCTTGTCCCCGACCAGCTCGCCGCCCTGTCCGACCGGTCGGTCCGCGCGGCCTACGAGCAGCGCACCCGGACCGCCCGCCATCCCGAAGGATGAGCCCGTGACCACCACGCCCCAGCCGGCGCCCAACGCGAAGAAGACCCAGGACGCCACAGCTTTGCGTCCCATCCCCGAATTCGACGGTGTCCACGACGTATGGCCCCGCGGTGACCGACTGAGCGCCGTGCGCCGTGCCGCGGCCACCTACCGTGAGCGGTTCGTCCAACAGGGCCGCATCCACGCCGTCCGCAGTTTCGACATCGCCGCCGCCCCGTACCCGACCCGGTTCGGCTTCCACGGCGCCGCGCTCGCCGTCAATCCGTTCGTGAGCATCGTCAACCGGATGCTCGTCGTGCAGTTCGACGGCTTCGACGGTGAGCCGAAAACACTGGTGTGGGAGCCGACCGTCGCCGCCGGAACGGCTCAAGCACCGTTCTACGCCCAGCTCAAGCGGCTGGCGGGAGATTTTCTCACCGAGCACGTCTTCGCCCGTTACTACCACGATCCGAACACCGTCCTGCCCTCCTGCGGTCTGCGTCCCGAGGACGTGGACTTCGTCAGCTTCGACCATCTGCACGTCCAGGACGTGCGCATGATCATGGGAAGTACCAGCACGATTCCCGGCGAACGGGCGCCCCGCGAAGCGCTGTTCCCGCGCGCCCGGCTGTTGGTGCACCGCAGGGAGCTGGGCACCTTCGCATCGACGCATCCGATGCAGTGGGCCTGGTACGTCGACGGAGGCATGGACGGAGTACCGGACGAGCGCATCACGGCCTTCGACGGCGATGTCGAACTCGGTGTCGGCGTCAGCCTGTTGTGGACCCCTGGCCATACGGACGGCAACCACTCCCTGGTGCTGAACACCCCCGACGGGGTGTGGGTCTCCTCCGAGAACGGCATCTCGGCCGACAACTGGCAGCCCGAGCTCTCCCGCATCCCCGGTGTGCGCCGCCACGCCGCGTTCTACGGCCATGAGGTGGTGCCCAACGCCAACACCCTGGAGGACTCCCTCGACCAGTACGACTCCATGGTCAAGGAGAAGACCCTCGCCGACCCCAGCCGACGTGATCCGCGCTGGCTGCAGATCCTGCCCTCCTCGGAGCTGGCCCCCTTCAAGCGGCAGTGGCCGGTGCTGCCCAGCTTCGTCCACGGCGGTCTGAACTACGGCGAACTGACCCCTGCCGGTGGTCGCCGATGACCGCCCCGGCCGCCCGCCGGATCGCCGCTGACGGCGTGGAGTTGGCCGCCTATCAATGGGGAGCTTCCACGGAGCCTCCGGTGGTGCTGGTCCACGGCTATCCGGACACCAGCGCCGTGTGGCGCCCCGTCGCCGAGCGCCTGGCCGACCGCTTCCGCGTCACCGCCTTCGACGTGCGCGGAGCCGGTGCCTCCCACCGGCCCAGGGGTCTGCGCGCCTACCGGATGTCCCGTCTGGAAGCCGACCTGGCGGCGGTCCTCGACGCCGTGAGCCCCGACCGTCCGGTGCACCTGGTCGGACACGACTGGGGATCGATCCACTCCTGGGAGTCGGTCACCGGCACCCGCCTGGCCGGGCGGATCGCCTCGTTCACCTCCATCTCCGGACCCTGCCTGGACCACGTCGGCCACCTGATCCGGGCCCGCCTCCGGCCGCGGCATCCGGATCTGCCGAAGATGCTGCGGCAGGCCGCACGGTCCTGGTACATCGCCTACTTCCATTTCCCGCTCCTGCCCACCCTGACCTGGAGAGCACTGGGACACCGCTGGCGCGCCTTCCTCACCGGCTCCCAAGGCATGCCCGGGCACACCCCCTACCCCGCGCCGACACTGGCCCGCGACGCCGTGTCCGGCACCGCGCTGTACCGCGCCAACATGCTCCCCCGCCTGCTGCGTCCCCGGGACCGGCCAACCACCGTCCCTGTTCAACTCATCATCCCCACCCGCGACTTCTGCGTCACCCCGGTGCTGTCGTACGGAGTGGAGCACTGGACGCGCCGGATACAACGGCGCCCGATCGACGCCGGGCACTGGGTACAGCTCAGCCACCCCGAGGAGGTCGCGTCCCGGATCGCGGAATTCGCCGACCGCGTCGAAGACGGCTCCCGCCGCGATCCGGACCACACCGCGCACCCGATCTGACAGACCAGCAGTACTGGACGACGACTGCCTGACCGCCCTTCCGCACACACCGATCGCTGACGGAGGAGGAACCTGTCATGTTCCGAGCCGCACATGCCCACCTACACCGTCCGTCCGAGCCCATCGACCACCACGACCTGGTGCTGCAACCCCGGGACGTCACCTTCGACTGGGGCACCACCCCGCTGCACTGGCTGCCGGGTGAGCCCTTCGCGACCCACACCTTCGATGTGCTCCACCTCATGCTCCCCGAACTCGAACGCTGGTTCGTGCGCACCTTCGAGCAGGCACTGCCACTGATCACCGATGACCGGCTGCGCGAGGACGTACGCGGCTTCATCGGCCAGGAAGCGATGCACGCCGAGGCGCACCAGGAGGTCCTGGAGCACCTGCTCGCCAAGGGACTGGACCCTGCTCCGTACACCCTGCAGTCCGAATGGATCTTCCGAAGGGTGCTCGGAGACCGGCCGCATCTGACGCCGGCCGCCGCACACGCGCACCTCCTCCAACGGCTCGCCCTCATAGCGGCCTTCGAGCACTTCACCGCGTACATGGGTCACTGGATTCTCAGCAACGGGCACCTGGACCGGGCCGACGCCGACCCCGCGATGCTCGACCTGTTCCGCTGGCACGGCGCGGAGGAGGTCGAACACCGTTCGGTCGCGTTCGACCTGCTGGTGCACCTCGATCCGCGGTACCGGCGCCGAGTGGCCGGCATGCTCGTCACCGCTCCGGTACTGACCCGGCTGTGGATCCGCGGAGTCCGCTTCCTGATGAGCGCCGACCCCGAACTCGACGATCGGGTCAAGGTCCGCTTCCGCGACTACCTGGCAGCGGCCCGCAAGGACCTGCTGCCCCGGCCGGGCTCCTTCGCCCGCTCGGTGCTGCGCTACTTCCGCCCCGGCTACCACCCGACCCAGGAGGGCTCGACTCAGCAGGCGGTCGCCTACCTGGCGGCGTCCCCCGCTGCCCGAGCGGCTGCCCGATGACCCGGCGACCAGTGAGGCATCCCATGGACATCAGCACACCCGTCACTCGGCCGCCGGACCTGTACGGCAGGCCGCGCAGCGACTCCTTCATGCAGAAACTGTCGGCTTTCAGCGACAACGCGGTCACACGCCTCGCGCGACGCAGCACTCCTCCCAGGCGCCCGCCGGCCACCGGGATGCCCGTGATCCGGGAACTGGTGGTCGCCACCAAGCAGCAGGAGGCCGAGGATGTCGTCTCCCTGCGGCTGGCCGCACCCGACGGGTCGATACTCCCGCGCTGGCAGCCCGGCGCCCACATCGAACTGCACCTGCCCTCCGGCCGCAAGCGGCAGTACTCCCTGTGCGGCGACCCTGCCGACCGGTACCGGTACCGCATCGCGGTGCGCCGCATCGCCAACGGCGGGGGCGGTTCGGCCGAGGTGCACGACGCCCTCGGAGAGGGTATGCGGGTCGCCGTCACCAGGCCCCGGAACGCCTTCCCCTTCGCCGCCGAAGCGTCCATCCTGCTCATCGCGGGCGGCATCGGAATCACCCCGATCCTGCCGATGGCTCGGGAAGCCGCCCGACGCGGGCTGGACTGGAGGCTCGTGCACACCGGCCGCAGCCGCGGCTCGATGCCCTTCGCGGCAGAGCTGGCCGAACTCGCGGCCGCAGCCCCTGGCCGGGTCTCCATCCGCCCTGACGACGAGTCCGGCGTGCCCGAAGCAGCCGAGCTGTTGAGCTTGAGCCCGGCGGCGGGTGCGGTGTACTGCTGCGGGCCCGCGCCCATGATCGACGGCGTTCGGCGCGCGTTCGGTGGTAGCCGCGCGTCAGCCCTGCACTTCGAGCGTTTCGCCCCGGCCCCGATCACGGACGGCCGTCCCTTCGAACTTCAGCTGGGCGACACCGGACGGGTTCTGCCGGTGCCGTACGACCGCTCCGCCCTGGATGTTCTCCACGAGGCCCTGCCGGACCTGCCGTTCTCCTGCCGCCAGGGGTTTTGCGGCACCTGCCGGGTACGGGTGGCCCATGGCCATGTCGATCATCGTGATCACCGGCTCACCGCCACCGAACGTGCGGCCGGCGCCATGCTGCCCTGCGTGTCGCGTGCACCGGAAGGAGAGCGGTTGGTGCTGGAGGTGTGAGCGAGGAGCGTTCATAGAGCGCGGCCGTCGCCGCGCGGAACCTCCTCCCAGTTGAACCGGTGTACCAACCGCTCATACTGAGCGTCCCGTTCACCGCCCCACAACCTGACATCAGCAAGGCCCTCACCCGTTGCGGTACTGCGCTCAGCCCCCACCCACACACCAACAACTTCTAGGGCGTGTATCGGAAGTGGATCAAGTCGTAGTGGCGAGTTCGACGAGGAGCTGGGCGGTGCCAGCAGGATCGATGATCTGATGGAGGTGTGCGCCGGGCAGGTGTGCCACGGCCCAGCTGCGTTGGCGCGCCTCGGCGGCAAGGTCGTCATACGGAGGACCGAACAGCACGTAGGAGCAGGGATGGTCGTCCCAGCCGTCGGGGACCGGGATGTGCTGCTCGTAGTAGGACAGCGGCAGGGTGGGCTGCTCCTCAACGACTGTCTGCCGCACCAGCGGATCGGAGAACATGGGTGCGACGTCTGCCTCGTCCCACCAGTCGGTCCAGCGCGGCAGCCTGCCGTTCAAAGCCATGGGGCGTAGGAACCCGAGCAGTTCGGGTGTGGCGACGGGGGTCGCTCCGGTCCGGGCCGGTAGCGCGGCATCGACGAAGATCGAGCTGGCCACCGGATGGTCGAGGCCCGAGCGGATCGTCGGGAGAAACAAGCCTGCGTTGCTGTGTGCCACCAATGTGACGGGGCTTCCGGCCGGGACCTGCCGCAGATCGTCGCGGACGGCGCCGACGATGTGGGGCCAGAAGGGCGGAGCACCTGCGCCTATGTGCAGCAGGGACGGCACCCGCACCTGGTATCCCGCCGCCGTCAAGTGTTCGGCCACAGGGTGCCAGGTCGAGGGGCCTACGGACGGACTGTGCACGAGAACGAAGATCGGCTGCATGTGACGATCCTGTCGCCCATGCTTTCGGAGGCGCGACAGTCTTGGCTGACAGCAGAACGCTTCGCGTCGACGTAGCACACGCGCCTCCACAACACGGGCGTTCACAGCCATTCGTTGATTGCGGCGATGAGGACAGTGGCTTCGTAGCGGACGGCAAGTTTGTCGTATCGCGTGGCCACGGCCCGGTGCCTCTTGAGGCGATTGATGCCGCACTCGACCGCGTGCCGAGCCTTGTAGTCCTGTGGGTCGAACTTCGGCGGCCTGCCGCCGCGCGAGCCGCGTTTCTCGCGGTTGCGGGCCTGGTCGGCCTTGTCCGGGATGGTGCAGTGGATCCCGCGGGTAAGCGCGGTTCTTGCGGGAGGCGTATGCCCTATCGGCACGTACGCGATCGGGTCGGGTGCGCGGCCTGCCCGGCCCAAGACGCGGGACACGGACCTTGTTCAGGACCGGCTCGAACTGCGGGGAATCGCCCCGCTGCCCGGCCGTGATCACGATGGACATGGGCTTCTGGCCCTGTTCGACGGCCAGGTGCAACTTGGTGGTCAGACCGCCACGCGAGCGCCCGAGCCCGTGGTCGTCCGGCTCGACGCAGACGCCGCCGGGCGGCTCCTTCTGCAGCTCCCCTTTTTCCTCGCCCCGGCGGCGTGCTGGTGGGCCCGGCACACCGTGGAGTCGACGTTGATGTCCCAGGTGATCAGCTTTCTCGCGTCAGCCCGGGCCTGGAGTTCGGTGAAAATCCGATGCCAGGTGCCGTCCCGCTGCCAGCGGCGGAACAGGTCGTACGCTCGGCCCCACGGCCCGTACTCGGCGGGCAGGTCCCGCCACGGGATCCCGGTGCGGACCCGGAACCGTATGCCGTTGATCAGCTGCCGCCGGGCCCACGTCGGCAGTCGTCCGGGCTTCTTGCCCTTCGGCAATAGCGGCTCCAGCACCGCCCATTGCGCGTCTGTCAGATCTCCACGTGCCACGAACCAAGATCATCTCACGCTCAAGATCCACTTTCGATACACGCCCTAGATGATCAATTCCCAGGAATGTGAGCGACGAGTCGACGGCTACGATCAGGCGTGGGATGTGGGAGCTCCGGGGAGGTGGCCTGTGGGGGGCATGGCGGGTTTTGGACGTCGGGGGATGCTCGCCCTCGGCGCGGTGACGGTGTTTACGGCGTGTACGCCGACTGCGAGAAGCACAGACGACGCCAAGGTCCGGACCGATCTGGAGCCTCTGGAACGTCGGTTCACTGCGCTCGGCCCGCTGTCCGGCGCGCACTGGCTCGGCACCGCACTGGGCACCGATTCGAGGGGGTCCGTTCCGGGCCCCACCGATGTTCGTATGGTGGGAACTGCCCAGTTGAGAGCAGGTGCCGTCGCCGCCATCACGACGGCACCGCGGCGGAGCTTTCAGCCCGAGAAACCAGTCCAACCCCCAAAGGAACTCGCCGAGTTCGTACCCAAGGGGGCAAAGTGGGTTCGGAGCGATTCCTTCGACCGTGACATGACGGGTGGGACATACTCCGGCGCGTTCTATCTCGATTCAGGCACGGACACGGTCTACTTCGACACGATCAATCCAAGCCTTTCCACCAGCTCCGGACCGTGATCGACGAGGATCTTCCATTCCGATCTTCCACTCCGCATGCCCTGTCCCCGGCGAGGACAGGGCATGCGGAGTGGCTCAGCGGCTCCGCCGTTACCGGGCGCTCGTCGTGTTGATGTCGACGATGTGGTCATACCGCTCCACCAGCACGAAAAGCTTGGTCTTCTGCGTCGTCTCCCCGCTGCCAAAGGTCAGGTTGACCACGACTTCATGGCCGTTACCCACGGTGCCGTTGTCGGTCACCGTCCACCGCGCCGGGACGTTCTGGGCACGCAGGACGCCGTCGACCCCGTTCGTGTTCTCCCAGGCCGCCAACCGCTTGGCGAAGTCGGGCGTCAGGTAGTGCTTGCGGAGCGCCGTGGCCAGTGTGACGTCCGGGTCCGTGTAGTCGCCCTTCGCGTCCACGTACGCGCCGTAGAAGTCGGCGACCCGGGTCACCACGTGGCCGGACGTGCCGCTGACCGACTGCGGGGCGGCGGTGGACGCCTTTGCGGGGGCGTGGACGGACGCCTGTGCCGACACCTGCGTCGACACACCGAGTCCGACAGCCAGGAGGAGACCGGCGGCGACAGCCGCGCGGCGGCCCGGACGACGGTGTGCGGAGGAGTTCCTGTTCATGTGTGTCTTCCTTTTCTGATCCGTAATTGTGGTTGTGGTTGGTCTCGGCCGGTTCCGGCTTTCGTGCCAGCAGCGCCTGTCGACTTCTCGCCACCTCGTCCGCGCCCGATTCAAGGACGGGCGGCCTGATCGTCCGATCGGACAGGAGGCGGACCGGGTCTTCGTCCCGGTGCCGTCACATGACGGCGGGCGCCGCGGGGTGCCGAGGGCCTCTGGCTAGGAAAGGTGGGGCATCCACGGCACCAGTTGCCGTCGAATCTGCACGGTGGAACCGGCCCGTGCTGAACGCTGCCGAGGGGCCGGTCACGGACATGGCTGCGACAGCCACGCTCATGCCCGCCAGGCCTCCCGCCTTTCGGATGACGGACTTCATCGAACCTCCAAGAATTGGAATTGAGTAGATCGCCTGACACGGGAGCTGCAGATCGTGATGGGTTGCGGATGCCGCCGGTCAGCAAGGCGAGGCCGGTCCTGTGACGAGCACGGCAACCGGCATCCTGAGCGTGTGTGACGACGTATCAAACGCGGTTGCCATGGGAGCAACCGTCAGTGGATGCGTGTCGGACGTCGCCCAACGCCGGTTGGCTCCTGCAGCCGTGGTCGGTGCGACACCAAGAGCATCGGCGGTGACCGGAGTCCAGCACAACGACCGCCGCCCCTTTGGCAACGGTGGAACCATTCCAGCCCATCTGACGTGCAGGAACATGAGTACCTGGAATACGGGATCGCAGGCGGACGACGGAGGAACGGTGCGATGCGTGACGAGGTAGAGGAGTTCGCGGCGCTGCTGCTCCGGCTGAAGGACCGCACGGACCGGAGCTACGGCTCCCTGGCCCGCCGCCTCCACATGAACACCTCCACGCTGTACCGGTACTGCGCGGGCGAGGCGGTGCCGCAGGACTTCGCGCCCGTTGAGCGGCTCGCGGCCTTCTGTGAGGCGACACCACAGGAACGGCTCGAACTGCACCGACTGTGGTTGTCGGCGGTGGCGGCTCGACAGCCTGTGCGCACGGCCGATTCGCCGGAGGCGGCGGTTCCGGCGCCGGACACGGACGCGAACGAGGACGCGGACGGGGTGCTCATCGAGGAAGACTGCTCCGCGGAGCAGCCCGGGAACGATCCCGACCCGGGCGAGCCTGCTCCCTCCCCCGCTCCCCGCCCCTGGTACCGCCGCCGACGGGTCATGGCATCCGCCATCGCCTGTGCGCTGCTCGCCACACTGGGCAGCACGGCCGCCCTGTCGGACGACCACACCTCAGAGGCGGACACCTCTCGCTACGCGGGTCCGCGGAACACCCCCGCCGCGTCCACCACCGGAAGCGGTCCCACCTCGGCTAAGCAGCCGAGCACCGGCCTGCCCCTCACCTGGAGCACAGACTCCCTGGTCTGGGACAAGGGCTGCGACCACGACTACGTCATCGACAAGCCGCCCGCACAGGTGCCTCCGCCGCCGGTGGAGCAGGACGCCAGGGCGTGGGCGGCGACGCAGGACGCGTTGCACGGGCGGCAGACGAGGGTGCAGATCTCGGTACAGGGTCGGTCGTCCACGGCCGTGGTCTTGGAGGCGCTCCGCGTCCGCGTCGTCAGCCGCGGCAACCCGGCCGCCGGGAGCGCGTACGCCATGGACCAGGGCTGCGGCGGCGACATCACGCCCCGCCGCTTCACCGTGAACCTCGACGTCGACCGACCCATCGCCCGCCCGAAGGACGGCGCCGACAGCGGACACACCATCCCGGCGGTGCACTTCCCCTACCGCGTCTCCGCCGAGGACCCGGAGGTGTTGCTGGTCGCCGCGACGACACAGACCTACGACGCTCGCTGGTACCTCGAACTCGACTGGTCCTCCCAGGGCCGCACCGGCACGATCCGCATCGACGACCACGGCCGCCCGTTCCACACCACCAGCATCAAGGGAATGCCGCGCTACTGGTACGGCACGAACGACGCAGGCGGGCGTGCCTGGGTCCCGTACGACAGCTAAGCCTCTCCAAGCCCCACCTCCTGGCAGACCGACACCGCCCACTGCCGGTCCGGTTACGCCGCCCGATACGACCCGTACCTGCCGACCTTCTGGCCGGCGCGGGTGCCCAACCACGTCCTCACGGAAGCGGACTACAGGATTGCCGTCGACACCACGCGCACCCTTGAGGAGCGCCGGACCGCCTTCGAGAACCAGGCCGTGTGGGACAGGTGGCTGCCCGCCACGAGCCCCGCCGCCCAGATGAACGCCATGGTCGAAGACTTCGGCAAGCTCGGCCTCGTCGAACGACGCGAGGGGGCGACCGACGACCCCGCACTCCCCCGCACCATGCTGGTGGAGTCCGAAGTGAGCTTCGCCCCCGAGCACACCCCCTCCGACCAGCGCAACCTGGTGTGCCTGCATGTACCGGAGGCAGCCGACCCCGCCCACCGGGACGAAGCGGTGGACGCCGCTCTGCGCGCCGTCGACCGGCCCAGCGAGGAGGTTATGACGGGCTACTTCGAGAAGATCGTCCGCTACCCGGACCGGCGATGAACAACCGCACCTCCCCCGCGACGGGCGCGGGCGCTTCGAAGTGGTCGTGGCCGGCGGCGGCCCCGCAGGCGCCGTGGCGGCCCTGGTCCTGGCCCAGGCCGGCCGCCGCGTCCTCCTCGTCGACGACGACCGCGTCGGCCCGCCCGGGCCCACCGCAGCGCTCACCGCACGGCTCACCATCGGGGAGACGCTGCCGCCCGCAGCCCGGCCGCTCCTGCACGACCTGGGCCTGTGGCGGCACATCATGGCTGACCGGCACCTGCGGTCCACGGAGTCCTCGCCGCCTGGGGGTCGCCGGAGCTCTACGACCGCAGCGACGTCCTCGACCCGAACGGCCACGGCCGGCACCTCGACCGGAGCCGCTTCGACGCTTCGCTGCGCGCTGCCGCCGTGGCCGCGGGCGCCGGGCTCCGCCGGGCCACCGTCGTACGCCACCTCGCCCGGGGCGCAGACCAGCGGATCCTGCTGCGCCGAGAGGGTGTCGTCGAGGAACTGCTCTGCGACTGGGTCGTCGACGCGACCGGTCGCCGCTGCGTCATCGGCCGCCGCCGGGCCGTCCGGCACCGCCAGGACCGGCTCGTCGCCGCGTACACTTTCTTCGAGCAACGCATGCCCCACGACCGGAACTTGGACGTAGACCTGCGCACGCTCGTCGAGGCAGCGCCCGACGGCTGGTGGTACACCGTCAAGGTCCCCGCCGGGCGGATCGTGGCGCATCTGACCGACACCGACCTCGCCGATCCCGCGCTGAGCACGCCCGCCGGATTCCTTGCCCACGCCGCACGCGGCCCGCACCTGCGCACCCGGCTGGAGGGTTACGCCCCGCCCTCAACAGCACCGCGCTGGACCGCCGCGCACGGCCTGCGCCTCTCGCCGCCCGCAGGGCGGGATGGCTCACCACCGGGGACGCCGCCCTCGCCTTCGACCCGCTCTCCTCCCAGGGCATCCTCACCGCCCTGCACACCGGGGCCCTCGCCGCCCGCACCGTCGATCTGTGCCTGCGCGGCACCGTCACCGACGCCCTCGCGCAGTACACCGCGTTCCTCGACGACATCGCCGACGCCTACGGCGGTCACCACACCCACTGCTACAGCCGGGAACAACGCTGGCCGGCGCGCCCTTTCTGGAAGCGCCGCATCGACTCCCCCATGCCTCCTGGGCAACGCCCTGCATGAAACTCACGGACGGCTGGCCGCGACTTGTCCGGACGATCACGAGCGGAACCAGACGAGTACCGGCGAGAAGACGAAGACTGTCAGCGGCTTGATCCGGCGGATCGACATCGCCCAAGGCTGTCCGGCAACGACCCGTCGATCCTCCAGTCGGACAACCGACGGCCGACGTGCAGGTGAGATGCATGCCGATGCCCACGGCGGCGAGGTGCGCGCCGGGCGGGACCAGCTGCTCGGACCAGGTCGAACAGCCTCTCATCCTCGTCCAGTTGCAGGTAGGGCCAGGGCGACCGCTTCGAGAACGGGGACGGACGCCTGCATGCGCCGTTGACGAAGGACCCCGCCGCGACGCCCCGCAACAGCACGACGCTGGGCAGCCCGCGTGCCGCCCGGTACGGGCCGCGCGACAGCAGCCCGAGTACGGCCGACTTGTCAGCCCCGTGGGACGGCAAAAGGCAAAGGCAAGGAGAGCTCTCTCCTTGCCACTCTCAACGTATAGCGCGCTGGGGGGCTTGCCGCAAGACCCCGGTCAGAGCGCAGAATCGTCGCCCGATGCCACAACGTGCAGAAATGGGGCCATGGGGTGCGTGTGTTGTTGTCGACGTATGGGGGATGCGGTGACGTCGAGCCAACGGTGGGACCAGCAGCCCAGTTGCGGTGCGTGCCGCCCGACCGGACGGAGCGGTCGGCCGACTCGTCAGAGGGAAGGCGGCCAGGGATGAGGACGTCCTCGACGAGAGGTTCGGCAGAGTCGGAGGCGCCGGTGATTCGATCGGCCCCCGCAGTGCAACGGAGCGCGGCTGCCGCGGAGGTGTCGCAGTGATCGAGCAGTACGTGTTGGGTCTTCAAGAGGTTGACGGGACTCAGGTCGCGGTCGTCGGCGGCAAGGGCGCGCATCTGGGTGGGCTGTCGCGGATCGAAGGCATCCGCGTGCCGGGGGGCTTTTGCGTGACGACGGAGGCCTTCCGGCGGATCATGGCGGACGCGCCGTCGATCGACGATCGGCTCGATCAGTTGTCGCGCTTGAACCCGGACGACCGGGAGGCGATCTGCACGCTCAGCGCGCAGATCCGCCGGACCATCGAAGGGATTGCCATCCCGGGCGATCTCGCGGCGGCGATCACCCGCGCGCTCGCCCAGCTCGGCGAGCAAGCCGCCTACGCCGTCCGGTCCAGCGCGACGGCAGAGGACCTGCCGACGGCCTCCTTCGCCGGCCAGCAGGACACGTATCTGAACGTCGTGGGGCCGACGGCGATCCTCCAGCACGTCAGCCGGTGCTGGGCCTCGCTGTTCACCGAGCGGGCCGTGACCTACCGTCAGCGGAACGGCATCGACCACCGTACGGTCCACATGGCCGTGGTGGTGCAGCAGATGGTCTTCCCGGATGCGTCCGGCATCCTGTTCACGGCCGACCCCGTCACGGGCAACCGGAAGGTCGCCACCGTGGACGCCGGCTTCGGCCTCGGCGAGGCCCTGGTCTCCGGCCTGGTGAACCCGGACATCTTCAAGGTGCGCGACGGCGAAGTCGCCGCCAGGACGATCGCCGCCAAACAGCGTGCCGTTCACGCCCTGCCGTCCGGCGGTACGCAGGAAGTGGCGATCGACGCGCAGCGGCAGGAGCAGCCGGCGCTGACGGATGCGCAGGTCGTGCGGCTCGTGCAGCTCGGGCGGCGGATCGAAGCGCACTTCGGCCGCCCGCAGGACATCGAATGGTGCCTGGTCGATGATGGCTTCCAGATCGTTCAGAGCCGACCGATCACGACGCTGTTCCCCATCCCCGAGGCCGGCGACCAGGAGAACCACGTCTATGTCTCCGTCGGTCATGGGCAGATGATGACCGACCCCATGAAGCCCTTGGGGTTGTCCATGTGGCGGCTGACGGCCATGGTGGCGATGCACGAGGCCGGCGGGAGGCTGTTCGTCGACGTCACCCGGCGCCTGGCCTCGCCCGCGAGCCGAGCCGCCCTCCTGGACGTCATGGGGAGAAGCGATCCGCTGGTCAAGGACGCTCTGGAGACGGTCCTCGACCGCGACGATTTCGTCCCGTCGCTCCCGGACACGGGTCCCGGCGGGCCGCCGGCCGGCAGTGCGTCCACGCCCATCGAGACCGATCCGGCCATCATCACCGAGCTGATCGAGCGCAGCCAGGCATCCATCGCCGCCCTGGAACGCGACATCCGGACGAAGGCCGGACCGGCGCTGTTCGACTTCCTGCTGGAAACCTTCAAGGAGCACAAGCGAGTCCTCGGTGATCCGCTGAACCTTCAGGCGATCATGGCGGGCATGAATGCCACGTGGTGGCTCAACGACAAACTGCAGGAGTGGCTGGGCGAGAAGAACGCGGCTGACACGCTCACACTGTCCGCCCCCGACAACATCACGTCGGAGATGGGACTGGCCCTGCTCGACGTCGCGGACGTGATCCGCCCGCATCCGGAGGTCGTGGCGTTCCTCGAAGGTATCGAGGACGTCGAGGACAAGGGCTTCCTGGACGAGCTGGCGAAGTTCCCGGGCGGGACCGAAGCACGCGATGCCATCGAGGCCTACCTCGACCGGTACGGCATGCGCTGCGTCGGCGAGATCGACATCACGAAGCCACGTTGGCGCGAGCGCCCCGCCACGCTCGTGCCCGTGATCCTCGACAACGTCAGGAACTTCGAGCCGGGCGCGGCCGAGCAGCGCTTCGAGCAAGGGAGGCAGAGGGCGCAGAAGAAGGAACAGGACGTGCTGTCACGCTTGCGGGCCCTGCCGGACGGGGACCAGAAAGCCGACGAGACCAAGCGGATGATCGACCAGGTCAGAGCCTTCATCGGGTACCGGGAGTACCCGAAGTACGGCATCGTCAGCCGGTACTTCGTCTACAAGCAGGCCCTGCTGAAGGAGGCCGAACGCCTTGTGCAGGCCGGCGTGCTGCCTGAGGAGGAGGACATCTTCTACCTCACGTTCCAGGAACTCCACGACGTCGTGCGCTCGAACCAGGTGGACGGGCAGCTCATCCAGCAGCGCAAGGACGCGTTCCGGTCGTACCACGCGCTCACTCCGCCCCGGGTGCTCACATCCGATGGAGAGGCCGTCACCGGGGCGTACCGGCGCGACGACGTGCCGGCCGGCGCCCTGATCGGCGTCGCAGTCTCCGCCGGGATCATCGAGGGAAGGGCCCGCGTCATCCTCGACATGGCGGAGGCCGATCTCGAAGCGGGCGACATCCTGGTCACGCCCTTCACGGACCCCAGCTGGTCGCCGCTGTTCGTCGGAATCGCGGGCCTGGTGACGGAGGTGGGCGGCCTGATGACCCATGGCGCAGTGATCGCCCGGGAGTACGGCTTGCCGACCGTCGTGGGCGTGGAGCAGGCCACCCGGCTGATCCGGG
This sequence comes from Streptomyces sp. Q2, assembly GCF_056820935.1. Lineage (NCBI taxonomy): Bacteria > Bacillati > Actinomycetota > Actinomycetes > Kitasatosporales > Streptomycetaceae > Streptomyces > Streptomyces sp. Q2. The sequence continues at coordinate 80,576 of NZ_JBXEJE010000021.1, forward strand.
ACGGGCAGCGGATCCGCGTGCACGGAACCGACGGGTACGTCGAGATCCTGCCTTGACCGCCCACACCGAGAAGCCCCGCCCGTAGCTTCCCACTGAACAACGCCAAGGGCGCTCCCCGAGCACGCCCGACCGCTCCGCCCTCCGACGAGGGTGGTCGCGGTCTTCGACGTGGTCGTCGGGGCCGACGGGGAACTTCACCGCGCGGGCGAGAACGCCTTCACTCGTACTCCGGTGTCGCAGATACGTACCGCCTGCTTCTTCCCGCTGGTGTTGGTGAAGGCAGGTGTGAGGGGGCGGGGCTCGCCGGGAGGGACGATGTCGAGTCCGGTGATCGGGTCGCATTCGTCGAGGCTGGTGAAGGTGAGCGAGGCGGAAGCGGAGTCCCCGGGAGCGAGCGTGAGTTTCGCGGCGTCGGTGGCTGATCCGTCCCAGTCCACCGGCAGTTCGGTCCGGCCGCCCTTGCTGGTGAAGAGGAGGGAGGGGAAGCCGCGTACCGTGCAGGAGCCTGCCCCCTTGTTGGTGATCACGACCGAGGCCCGGCCCTGACCGGTGCTGCGTGCCACGGCCTTCAGGTTCTTCGTACGGCAGTGGTCTGCGGCGGGGCTGGGCAGGGCGTCGGCTCCGAGGAGCACCCCGGGTGAGGAGGACGCGCTGCCATTGTCACTGCCGCCGTCGCTGCCGCCACCGCTCGTGGTTCCGCTTCCGTCGGCGCTCAGTGACCCGCCGGTCTGCGAACCGCCGGCCGGCGACCCTCCCCCGTCCGCCGCGCTCGACGAGCCCGAAACCGAAGCGGAACCGGAATCGGAACGAGAGGCGTTACCAGTACCGGTTCCCGAATCGTCCGTGGCACCGGACGACGAGCACCCAGCCGTGCCGATGGCGAGGAGGACAAACAGGACCGTGCTGCCTGCGGACTTCAGTGGTCGGCGCATGTCTCCTGCCGGTTGTTCGAACGAATTGACAGACCTGGGTCCCACAAGTGTGAGGGTATTGCATAGAATCCACGCTGATCACGTTCACCGGCGCTGCGCAAGGGCACCGCCTTTGGGGGAAGGCACGGCTGTGCAGCCGAGCGACAACAGCATGGATCCGGGAGCTATACGCCGTAGGCGCTTCCTGGGCGCGGGAGCGGTCACGCTGGGAGCCGCGAGCGCGGGTACCGCAGGTCAACTCCTGTCGGGCAGTGCCTCGGCCTCGGTGGGCGGGACCACCGCCACGGCCGGTGCCGGTACGTCGGTCAGCGGCACCGTGTTCAAGCTGGGCGTCGCCTCCGGCGACCCGCTGCCCACCGCGATCGTGCTGTGGACCAGGGTGCTGCCCGCGAATCCGGGCAGCTCCGGCATCCTGCCCCCCACCGTCGCGGTGACCTGGGAGCTCGCCTCGGACAGCGGTTTCACCAAGATCGTCAAGAGCGGTACGGCGACGGCGAGCAGCAGCCTCGGTTACAGCGTCCACGTGGACGTCACGGGCCTGACCCCGGCCACCGACTACTGGTACCGGTTCAAGGCGCTGAGCCGCACCTCCCGCACCGGCCGCACCCGCACGGCCCCCGCCGCCGGAAGCACCCCCGAGAAGCTGCGGATCGCTCTCGCCTCCTGCCAGAACTGGGCGCACGGCTACTTCACCGCCTACCAGGACATGCGCGACCAGAAGCCGGACCTCGTGCTGTTCGTCGGCGACTACATCTACGAGAGCCCCGCCTACTCCTACCGCGTACGCCGCCACGAGGGCACGGGCTCGCCCGTCACGCTCACCGAGTACCGCGCCCGGCACGAGCAGTACAACACCGACCCGGACCTGCAGGCGATGCGCGCCGCCGCCCCCTTCGTCGTCGTCTTCGACGACCACGAGGTGGAGCAGGACTGGGCCGGTGACGTGGCGAACGACCCGGTGGCCTGGCCCACCGAGAAGTTCCTGGCCCGCCGGGCGGCCGCCTTCCAGGCCTTCTACGAGCACATGCCGATCCGTGCCGCGCAGAAGCCCAGCGGCCCCGACGTCCTGATGTACCGCAAGCTGGACTTCGGCACCCTCGCCCGGCTGCACGTCCTGGACACCCGGCAGTACCGCGACGATCAGGCGACCACCGCCGACGGGGCCACCGAGACCGGCCGCGTCATCATGGGCGACACCCAGCGGAACTGGCTGGTGAACAGCGCGCGCAACTCCGGCCGGCAGTGGAACCTGGTCGCCTCCCAGGTGATGATGGCCGAGACCGACTTCCTCGCCGGCGTCGGCAAGGAGTGGGCGTACGACGCCTGGGACGGCTACCAGAAGGAACGAGCCTCGCTGCTCGCGGAGTTCCAGGACGTCCGTAACCCCGTGGTGCTCTCCGGCGACCGGCACCGCACCATCGTCAGCGACCTCAAACTGGACTTCGACGACGTGAACTCGCCCGTGGTCGGAGCGGAGTTCGTCGGGACGTCGATCTCCAGTGCCGGAGACGAGGACCTGGTGGCCTTCGCCGCCGAATGGGCGCCCAAGCTGGCGGACAACCCGCACTGGAAGATGATCGACGCCCGGCGCGGCTACCTCCTCCTCGACATCACCGCGGACCGCATCGAGGCACAACTGAGGACGATCTCCACCGTGTCGACGAGGAACGGGACGACCACCCAGGCCGCGACCTTCAGGGTGGAGGACGGTGTGCCGGGCGTGTACCAGGTCGGCGTCCAGCCCGCGTCGTCGTCCTCGTCCTCGTCCTCGGCGAGCACGAGCGCGCAGGAGTCCGCGACACCGACGGACACGGCCACCCAGACCGGCACGGCCGAGACGACGGCCTCAGTCGATCAGACGGGTTCGGCCGCGTCGGGAGGGCCGTCGGGCCCAGCGACCGAGTCCGCGGGCAGCATCCCCGCCACGTCCTCGGCGACCCCCTCCGCCACGCCCTCCACCACCCCCTGACCCTCCGGGAGAGAACGTGTTCACCACTCGACCCCGGCTGCGCGACGGGGGTCACAGACACCGGCGCCCCCTCGCCATGAAGGCATCCGTGCTGGCCGGCACGGCGGCGGTGCTCGCGGCAGGCGTCTTCGCGGTGCTGCCCGGCGACGCGGACGCGATCGCCCCGGCGCGCGGCGACTTCGACGGCGACGGCACGTCCGACCTGGTCTACCGCAACGTCGCGGGCCAGCTGTACATCAACACCGGCCCGGCCGAGACCATGGTCGTCGACGCGGACGTCGCGAAGGTGAAGGACGTCCTCACCCCGGGCGACCTCGACGGCGACGGCGTCCAAGACGTGCTGACCCTCAGCTCGAGCGGCGCGCTGTCCTTCCATCCCGGCATCTACGCACGCGTCCCCGGCGGCCTGGGTTCACGCCGTACGGTCGCGACCGGCTGGCAGGGGTACAACAAGATCGCCGCCCCGGGCGACATGAACGCCGACGGCAAGGCCGACCTTTTGGCCCGCACCACCACGGGCACCCTCTACTACTACCCGGGCAAGGGCACCGGCGACTTCGGCAGCCGCGTCAAGATCGGCACCGGCTGGCAGCAGTACGACGAACTGATCGGCGCCGGCGACCTGAACGGCGACGGCGTCGGCGACCTCCTGGCCCGCACCCCGGCCGGTGCCCTCTACCGCTACCTGGGCAAGAAGGGCGGAACCTTCAGCGCCAAGGTCAAGGACTCGAAGACCGAGTGGGGGTCATACAACCAGATCATCGGCGGCGGTGACTGGGACGGCAACGGCAAGACCGACCTGCTGGCCAGGGACTTCTCCGGCAACCTGTGGCTCTACGCGGGCAACGGCAACGGCACCTTCGGCACCCGTTCCGCCCGCAGCAAGGGCTGGGGCAAGGCCACGCAGTTCGCGGGAGCCGGCAACAACCCGCACTTCGGCAAGTTCGGGATCATGGGCCGTACGTCGGCCGGAAACGTCTACAGCTACGAGGTCACCGGCACCGGCACGCTGACCGGCAAGCTCCTGGTCGGCGGGGCGTGGCCGTCCTCCAGCACCCGCCTCGCGTACGCCTCCGCGCTCCGCGAGAACGGGCTCGCCGACCTGGTCGTCCAGTCGGTCAGCAGCGGGAAGCTGACCAACCCGGCGTTCTACGCCCTCGCGGACCCCCTGCTGGCCGCCGGCTCCACCTCGTACAGACGCATCGTCGGCCCCGGTGACCTGACCGGCGACGGCAAGGGCGACCTCCTCGCCGTGACCAGCACCGGCACGCTCTACCTCTACGCGGGCAACGCATCCGGCATGTCCGTCGCCGGCGCCGTCAAGCTCGGCACCGGCTGGCAGCAGTACAACGCCCTTGTCGGCGCTGGTGACTTCACGGGCGACGGCCGCCCCGACCTCCTGGCCCGGGACACCTCCGGCGCCCTGTGGCGCTATGCGGGCACCGGCTCGGCTTCCGCCCCCTTCTCGGCCCGTGTGAAGATCGGCACGGGCTGGCAGCAGTACAGCAAACTCTTCTCGCCAGGCGACGCCAACGGCGACGGCAAGGCCGACCTCATGGCCACGAACTCCTCCGGCGCCCTGTACTTCTACGCGGCCACCGGCACCGGCACCTTCAAACCCCGCGTCGCGAAAGCCACCAGCGGATGGACGGGCTGGGCAGACCTGCTGTGAGCACGACTGTCGGCCGACGCGAAGGCGGCCGGCGCCTTGTGCGGGTGAGTCAAGCGGCACTCACCCCAGTTGTCGGGTGAGCTTCCGCTCGCCGTGGGACTGGCGCACCAGTGCGTGAGCAGCTGTCGACTCAGTGGACGACGAGTCCGCCTGCCCTCGCGACGAGGGCGTGCACCAACGCTTCGGAGACCTCAGGACGCACGACGGACAGGACGAAGGCACCGGCCGCCGACGTCAGGCCGACTGGCTCCAGACATGCGCGCCCCTGCCGGGGATGGCGTCACGGCCCGGTGCGTCGGCCAATGATCCCGTGGTTTGCTCAAGCCGAGCACGGTTGCCCGTTTCCTTCCGGATTGGAGCACTGATGCCGGTCACCCCTCTCATCGCCGGCGCCGTTGTTGTCCACGACGGCTGCGTCCTCCTGATCCGCCGTACCGCCCCGGCCGGCTCGCTGCTGTGGACCTTCCCGTCAGGCAAGGTCGAGCCGGGCGAGACAGCCGGCGAGGCAGCGGCCCGCGAAGCCCTGGAAGAGACGGGCACAACCGTGGCGCCGCTGGTGGTGTTGGGTGAGCGCGTCCATCCGGCGACAGGCTGGCCGGTGGTCTACGTCGCGTGCCGGCTACTGGGAGGCACGGCGTATGTGGCGAGTCCTCGAGAGATTGCCGAGGTGGCGTGGGTGGGCCGCGGGGAGGTCCCGGCGTTGATCCCGGGCGGGATGTATCCGCCGGTGCAGGCTTATCTGGGCGGGATGTTGCTTGGCCAGTGCTGTGATCGCGTAGGTTCGCCGGGTTGGTGGTCGTGGCGGTTGGATGTGCCGTGACGTCCGTTCCGACGGCTGGAGGCGTGCTGGCTGAGCCTGCCTGTGTGTGCGGACTGAACGACCAGCCAGGAGGGGCAGAACCTGCGGCAGATCGTGCGCCGGGGCAGCACGAGTTCGGTCCATACCGGCGGGCGATGATGCTGCTGGCCTCGGTGGGCGGAATCCGTGCGCCGGCGATCGCGCAGTCGGTCCAGGCCGATGGGGACACCGTCCGGGACGTCATGGCCGCCCGCCGGCTTCGACAAGACGATCTACAAGCGCAGGAACGAAGTTGAGCGAACGATCAACGCGCTGAAGAGCTCCCGGGCCGTGGCCACGAGATCCGACAAGCGCGCCTACGTCTTCCACGGCACCGTCACCGTGGCTTCGATCCGCCTTCGGCTCAAGCCGTGATCACTTGGCCATGACAAGATCTGGGCGTGACGACGTTGTTCCTGACGGTCGGTCTGCCGGGGGCCGGAAAGACCACGAGAGCGCGGCAGCTGGCCAAGGAGCACCGCGCGCTGCGGCTGACGCCGGATGAGTGGATGATCCCGCTGTTCGGCGATCCGCAGCCGGAAGGGAAGCGCGATGTGCTGGAAGGACGGCTGCTCTGGCTGGGTCTGGAGGCGCTGAAGCTGGGAACGAACGTGGTCCTGGATTTCGGATGCTGGTCTCGTGACGAGAGGTCCGCGATCCGCTGGTTGGTGATGTCTGTGGGCGCGTCCTGTCACCTTGTGTACGTGCCGGTGGACCATGAGACCCAACGTGCTCGGATCGCCCATCGCCAGTCGACCACCCCTGATCAGACCTTCGCGATGAGCGAGACGGACCTCGCGCACTGGAGGACGCTGTTCGAGGAGCCCGACGCCACGGAACTCGATGGACGTGAGGTTGGAGGTCCGCCTCCTGGGTGGTCAGGGTGGCTGGAGTGGGCCGCCGATCGGTGGCCATCGCTCGCGTGACTGTCCGGCCAACCTTGGTGCGGCCCAGTGACGCAGCCGTGCCAGGAGCGCCGGGCCCGGAAAGATCCGCCGGACAGGTCCTGGCGACAGCCGTCTCCCATGGCCCACGCGTTGGTGTTCTCCGCGAGGAGGACGCTCGCGGACATGGCGCGCCCTCACGCGGCGGAGCGGGAGTGCACGCTGACGGCATAGCCGCAGCCTTCGTAGTAGGGATCGCCGCTCCAGGTGGCGTACCGCTGCCGCAGGGTCAGTCCCGCCTGGGTGCACCAGTGGTCGAACTCCGTGAGAGTCACCGTCGGTTCCGGCAGCGGCAGGTGTGCCGCGTCCAGGCCCATGCCCGTGACCAGCAGTCCGGCCGGGCGCAGTACGGCGGCCAGCTGCCGGACGACGGCTGATTCGGTGCCGGGGGCCAGCAGGGGGATGACGTTCCCTGCGGCGAGCGCCAGGTCGAAGCCCGGTGTGAGGCCGAGGGCATCCAGACGGGCCAGGTCGCCGAGAAGCCACTCCTGCGTGGGGGCGTCGCGGCGGGCGACGGAGAGCATCGAAGGGTCGACGTCCACGCCGGTGCAGTAGTGGCCCAGCTCGGCGAGCCGGATCGCGATCCGACCGGTGCCGCAGCCGGCGTCGAGTATCCGGGCGGCGGGCTTCAGCAGCGCGGCGCAGAAGGTGGCCTCGCCGTGGATGTCGTGGCCCGATGCGGCGAGCCGCGCGAAACGCCGGGAGTACTCCTCTCCAGCATGTCCGCCTGTCAGTTCCGCCCAACGGTCACGTTGCCCGGTCATGTTCCGCGTGCCTTCCGGTCAGCCTCGTAGGTGTAGACCTCGCGGCCTGCTACGAAGGTACACAGAACGAGGCTCGAACCGCAGTCCGACCTCGCGCTACCTCAGCACCCGTACCTGCCCCCGCCTCCTGCGGTCGTCGTGTACCGGTCGGGTGCAGCGGACGAACTCGGCATCACGCCGCTGCCGCCGGACCGGCCGGGATCGAGACTCGCATCAGCGCCCTGCACGCCACCGCCAGAGACCTGGCACCGGTGAGCTCCGGCGAGACGTTCCTGTCCTCGCAGCGCCGCTGACCGGCCCGCTCCAGAACGGCCCCCGCCCCCTATGGCGCCCCGTCCTGGCCCCGGAACGGAGAGTCGGCTGGAGCAGTCAGTCGTGGACCTTCCGCACGCAACCGAACGTGCGTGACACCGCGCGACTCAGACGTGTGCGTCCGGAGCCGGTCCGCTGGTCCCCCTGACCACCAGTTTCGGGTCCAGCACGGCCTCCCTCGGTTCCAGGCTCGCGTCTTCCAGCCGCTCCACGGCGAAGCGCACGGCGTGCTCCGCCATGAGGACCGCGTCCTGGCGCACCGTGGTCAGGCCGATCGGCATCAGGTGGGACAGATGACTGTCGTCGTAACCGATGACCGACATGTCGCGGGGGACGTCGACCCCCGCCCGCGTCAGCGACATCAACAGCCCCCAGGCGCACCGGTCGTTGCCCGCGAGGACCGCGGTCGGCAGGGGCCGGCCCCGGTCCCGCTCGTCCAGAAGCGACTTCCCCGTCTCGATGCCCGACTGCTCGGTGTGGTCACCGGGAATGACCCGCGCCTCGGACTCCAGTCCGTGGCGGCGCATCGCGGCCCGGTAGGCACGCCGCCGCTCGGCCGACCCGGGGCCGCGGCCGCCATCGATGTGGACGATCCGACGGTGCCCCAGCTCGACCAGGTGATCCATGGCCTGTCGCACCCCTTTGCCCTCGGCCGAGTGCACGAAGTCGACGTGGGCGTGGGGCACTCGGCGACTGACCGACACAGTGACTGTGCGACGCCCGAGCTCGTCGAGGTAGGCAGCCTCCGCGTCGGGCCCGAGGAGGATGACCGCCTCACAACGGTGACCGAGAAGCGCCTCGATCGCCTTGGCCTCCGCCCGGCTGTGCGTGGCCGCGGAGAGCAGGACGTCGTAGCCGAGCCGTTCGGCCTCGGGGTACATGCCGGCGATGAGGTCCGAGTGGAAGGTCTGGTGCACGGTGAACATCACGCCGAGCGTGCGGCTGCGGCCCCGGGCAAGCAGGCGGGCGGCGTTGTCGGGGTGGTAGCCGATCTCGTCGGCGACGCGCAGGACGCGTTCGCGGGTCTCCTGGCTGGCCCCTGGCTGGCCGCGGAAAATGATCGATACGAGTGCCCTGGACACGCCTGCTTTCGCGGCGACGTCCGCCATCGTGGGCCGCTGCTTGGCCGACGCATCCACTTGTGAACCTCATCCTTCGACGCGCCCCACCTTACGGCTGACCGCGAAATCCCCCGGCAACAAGCTATTGACATGACATTTGGACAGGGCTCATCGTACTTGCCTAGAGCGCGCTAGTAGAGCGCGCCAGAGGGAAACATCCACAGAAGTGTCAGAAGTGCCCGCTGCCTCCGGAGCGAAGGGAACCAGCGTGATGCCGTTCGACGTAGTCGCCATGGGCCACGTGGGAGTGGATGTGTATCCGCTCCATACGGGCGTGGGGCCGGCGGAGGTCACCTCGTTCGGCACGTACCTGGGCGGCCGTCCGACGAACGTGGCCGTCAACGCCGCCCGCTGCGGGCGTTCCCCGGCCCTGATCGCCAAGACGGGCCGGGACCCGTTCGACGGCCGTGGGCTGAAGGTCGACGGTCACGAGGAGGGCTTCTTCACCAGGCCCTCCCTCCTCACCACGTCACGGCCGAGATGGACACCCACGAGGAGGAGCTGGGTCGTCACCACACGCTGGCCCCGGCCCACCCAGCAGGACGCCGCCGGGTCCAACCTCTCCATCTCCAGCTGAAGTCCCGCCTCTCCCCGCAAAGGACACACCATGGCAACGGCGCCATCCTCCCTTCGCACCACGGCGGGCAACCTGTGCCTGGGCTCCGCCCCCGACTCCTGGGGCGTGTGGTTCCCCGAAGACGAGCACCAGGTGCCGTACACCCGCTTCCTCGACGAGCTGGCCCAGGCCGGCTACCAGTGGCTCGAACTCGGGCCCTACGGCTACCTCCCCACGGATCCGCAGCGGCTGAAGGACGAGCTGGACGCCCGTGGTCTGCAGGTCTCCGGCGGCACCGCGTTCGGCGCGCTGCACCGGCCCGAGGCCTGGGACGCGACGCTCGCCCACGTCCGTCAGGTCGCCGCACTGACCGCCGCCGGCGGCGCCCACCACCTGGTCCTCATCCCGCCGATGTACCGGGACGAGAAGACCGGGGCGTTCACCGAGCCGCCCGAGCTGACCGCCGGCCAATGGGCAGGCTTCGGCCACAACGCCGACCGGCTCGGCAAGCTGCTCCTGGACGAGTACGACGTACGCCTGGTCGTCCACCCGCACGCCGACAGCCACATCCAGACACAGCCGGAAATCGAGCGGCTGCTCAACGAGTCCGACTCCCGCTACACCAACCTCTGCCTGGACACCGGGCACGTGGCGTACGGCGGCGGCGACAACGTCGACCTGATCCGACGCTTCGGCGAGCGCGTCGGCTACGTCCACATCAAGCAGATGGACCCCGCGATCCTGGCCCAGGTCGCCGCCGAAGACCTCTCCTTCGGCGAGGCGGTCAAACGAGGGGTGTGCGTCTCGCCTCCCGCCGGCGTGCCGAACCCGGCCGAAGTCGTCGCCGAACTCGCCGAACTCGACGCCGAGTTGTTCGTGATCGTCGAGCAGGACCTGTACCCCTGCGTGCCCGAGGTGCCACTGCCCATCGCGGTCAGCACCCGTGAGCACCTGGCCGGCTGCGGGCTGGCGGGTACCCGGCGCCCAGCTCTCGACCAGTAGGAGGCGCCCATGGACGTCAGGGAAGACACCGCCGCACAGGCACAACCGGGAAGGGACGACTCGCCGCCGGCCGTCTCCCGTCGGCTGCGGCTCATCACCGTCATCGCCACCTTCGGCGGACTCCTCTTCGGTTACGACACCGGCGTCATCAACGGCGCCCTGCCCTACATGACCGACGACCTGGGCCTGACCCCGTTCACCGAGGGCATGGTCACCAGCTCGCTGCTGCTCGGCGCCGCGCTCGGCGCGGTCACCGGCGGCCGGATGTCGGACGCGCGCGGACGCCGCCGTACGATCCTGATCCTCGCCGTGGTGTTCTTCGTCGGGGCACTGGGCTGCACGCTCGCGCCGAACACGGCGGTCATGGTCGTGGCCCGGTTCGTGCTCGGCCTCGCGGTCGGCGGCGCCTCGGTGACCGTGCCCGTCTACCTGGCGGAGGTCTCGCCCGCCGAGCGGCGCGGCGCGCTGGTCACCCGGAACGAACTCATGATCGTCAGCGGCCAGTTGCTCGCCTTCACCTCCAACGCGATCATCGCCCGGGTGGGCGGCGAGTCAGGCGGCGTGTGGCGCTGGATGCTCGTCCTCGCCACTGTCCCGGCCGTGGTGCTGTGGTTCGGCATGCTGGTGATGCCGGAGAGCCCGCGGTGGCTGGCCTCGCAGACCCGCTTCGGCGAGGCCCTGGAAGTCCTCAAGCAGGTGCGGTCCCGGCCGCGGGCCGAGGCCGAACTCGCCGGGGTGTCCGCGCTCGCCGTCAAGGAGGAGCGGGAGAATCTCGGCGGCTGGCAGGACATGAGGGCCACCCCGTGGGTGCGCAGGCTGATGTTCGTCGGCTTCGGCATCGCGATCGTGCAGCAGATCACCGGCGTCAACACGATCATGTACTACGGCACCCAGATCCTCACCGATGCCGGTTTCACCTCCGACAGCGCCCTGACCGCGAACATCGCCAACGGCGTGATCTCGGTACTGGCGACCTTCGTCGGCATCTGGCTGCTGGGGCGGGTCAACCGCCGTCCGATGCTGATGACCGGTCAGATCGGCACGACGACCGCCCTCTTGCTGATCGGCGTCTTCTCCCTGGTGCTCCCCTCCGGCGACGGCCGCGCCTACGCCGTGCTCGCCATGACCGTCACCTTCCTCGCCTTCCAACAGGGCGCGATCTCGCCGGTGACCTGGTTGATGCTCTCGGAGATCTTCCCGATGCGGATGCGCGGCTTCGGCATGGGCGTCGCAGCGGTGGTGCTGTGGCTGACCAACTTCGCGATCGGACTGGTCTTCCCGTCCCTGGTCGACGGCATCGGGATCTCCCACACCTTCTTCCTCTTCGTGGTGGCGGGTGGGCTCGCCCTCACCTTCGTCAAGCGCTACGTCCCCGAAACCAGGGGCCGCACCCTCGAAACCCTTGAAGCCGAACTCCGTACGCGCTTCTCCTGACCCCCCTGTCCCCGGGCCGGCAGCGGCCCGGGGACCGCAGAAAGGAACCACCACCCATGACTGTGCGCGTAGGCGTCATCGGCGCCGGCTGGATCGGCAAGGAACACATCCGGCGCCTCACCGACACCGTCACCGGCGCCCGCGTCACCGCGGTCACCGACATCGACGCCGCCCGCGCCGAGGAGGCAGCGGCGCCGGTCGGCGCCCGAGTGCTGCCCGACGGCGCGGCCCTGATCGCGGCGGACGACGTCGACGCCGTCCTCGTGACGTCCTGGGGCCCGACCCACGCCGAGCACGTGCTGAACGCGATAGCCGCCGGGAAACCGGTGTTCTGCGAGAAGCCGCTGGCCACCACCGCCGAGGACTGCCTGAGGATCATCGAGGCCGAGACGGCTCACGGCCGCCGCCTGGTCCAGGTCGGCTTCATGCGCCGCTACGACGCCGGATACCGGCAGATGAAGCAGGTCATCGACGGTGGCCGCATCGGCGAGCCGCTGATCGTGCACTGCGCCCACCGCAACCCGACCGTCCCGGAGTCCTACACCTCCGCGATGGCCGCCCTGGACACAGCCGTGCATGAGGTGGACGTGCTGCGCTGGCTGCTCGACGACGAGATCGTCTCCACGCAGGTGATCACTCCACGCTCCACGAGCAAGCGGTTCACCCATCTCCAGGACCCGCAGATCATGCTCTTCGAGACCGCCAAGGGGGTCCGCATCGACCTGGAGGTCTTCGTCAACTGCCAGTACGGCTACGACATCCGGTGCGAGGCGGTCGGTGAGGAAGGGCTGGTCCGGCTGCCGGACCCGGCCGCGGTCGGCCTGCGCAGCGCGGGACAGCACAGCACGGAAGTGCCCACGGACTGGGTGGGACGCTTCGCGGACGCCTTCGACACCGAGTTCCGCGAGTGGATCGCCGGCCTCGCCACCGGCCACGAGCCCACCGGTCCCTCCGCCTGGGACGGCTACGCCGCCACCGTCATCACCGGCGCGACCGTCGAAGCCCTGCGATCGGGCCACGTCGTTGCCACCGACCTCAAGCCCCGCCCCACGCTCTACGGAGGTACCGCATGAAGATCGCCCTCGACCCGTACATGTTCCGCGCCCTGCCCCTCGACGACATGGTGCGCACAGTCGCCGAACTCGGATACGAGTACATCGAGTTGTCGCCGCGCGAGGACTTCATGCCGTTCTTCCTGCACCCCCGGGCTGATGACGAACGGATCGCGCGACTGAAGGACTCCCTACGGACCCATGGCGTCAGACTCTCCTCGGTCCTGCCCCTCTACAAGTGGTCCTCCCCCGACGAGAGCGAACGGCAAGCCGCCGTCCGCTATTGGAAGCGGATGATCCAGATCGCCGCCGAGCTCGAATGCCCCCTGATGAACTCGGAGTTCAACGGCCGCCCCGAGCACGCCGCAGCGAGCGAGGCCGCCTTCTGGCACTCGCTGGAGGAACTGCTGCCGGTCTTCGAACGCGAGGGCATCGCCCTCAATCTGGAAGCCCATCCCGACGACTTCTGCGAGGAGAACACCCCCGCGGTCGACCTCGTCCGCGCGATCAACAAGCCGTGGGTGAACTACCTCTACTGCGCCCCGCACAGCTTCCACCTCTCGGGCACCTCGCAAGTCGGCGCGGACATCGCGGCGATGATGCGCTACGCCGGCGACAAGCTCCAGCACGTCCACATCGCCGACTCCTTCAACCACAAGGGCTCCTCAGGCCTGCGCTACATCCTCAACCCACCCGGGACGGCCGCCCGTATCCACCAGCACCTCGACATCGGCCAGGGCGAGGTCGACTGGGACGTCTTCTTCGGCACCCTGCGCGAGCTGGACTTCGACGGCGTGGCCACCGCGTGCGTCTTCGCCTGGGAGGAACGGGCCCGCGAGTCCTCTGCGTTCATGCTCGACCGCATCACCAAGGAACTGGCCCTCTGAGCGAGACCCGCATGTCTCCAGGTCCGCGATCAGCACGCCGCAAGCTCCGTCAAGGACGGCGGTGAGGGCGAGCCGGAAGCATCGCAGACGTCCACCCGACCGGGCTGCGACCGGGCTGCGACAGGGCTGCGACAGGGCTGCGACACGTCGCCTGTACGGCTGCAGGCAACAACCTGCGAACTATGTCGATACGTCCTGACAAGGATATTGACAGCACCGATGAGCCGATCCATAGTACGAGCCACTAGAGCGCGCTAATAAAGCGCTCTAGTGATGTACCGGGTGGTCCCTCCCGAGATCGCCGAGGACCGCATTCGCCACCAGACAGGGTGCGCACGTTTCCACTGCTGACGGCCTCACAGGCCCAAGTTCACGCCCTCAAGGTCACGAATACGGACCCACCAGCTCAAGGTCCGACGCTGGACCTCCGCGCCGCCGGCCCGCGTCCGCCATCCACCCGGCCGCAGCGACCGGCCCATCCGCAACCCGAGCCGTTTCACACCAGCCAGCACAAACCATCCTGACCAGCACAGTGAGGTGCGAGGGACATGCACAGACACCACCGAGCCGCCAGCCTGGCCGCCACCGTTCTCACCGGCGCACTGCTCGCCACCGGATGCTCCAGCAGCTCCGGCGGCAAGAAGTCCGAGGAAGGCGCAGCCGCCGCCTCCGCGGGCAAGGCCACCACTCCGCGCATGACCGTGGCCGTGATCACCCACGCCGCCCCGGGAGACACCTTCTGGGACCTCATCCGCAAGGGGGCCCAGGCCGCCGCCGCCAAGGACAACATCAAGCTCGTCTACTCCAGCGACCCCAGCGCCGGAAACCAGGCCAACCTCGTGCAGAACGCGATCGACCAGAAGGTCGACGGCATCGCGCTCACCGCCGCCAAGCCCGATGCCATGAAGGACGTGGTCGCCAAGGCCAGAGCGGCCGGCATCCCGGTCGTCGGCTTCAACTCCGGGGTGGACGACTGGAAAAGGCTCGGCATGCTCGAGTACTTCGGCCAGGACGAGAACATCGCGGGCCAGGCCTTCGGCGAACGCCTCAACGAGCTCGGAGCCAAGCACGCCCTCTGCGTCATCCAGGAGCAGGGGCAGGTCGCCCTGGAGGCTCGCTGCGCCGGCCTGAAGAAGGGCTTCAGCGGCAAGACGGACATCCTCTACGTCAACGGCACCGACATGCCGTCCGTGAAGTCGACGATCACCGCCAAGCTCAAGCAGGACTCCTCCATCGACCAGGTGGTCACGCTCGGCGCCCCGATCGCGCTCACCGCCGTGCAGTCACTGTCCGACGCCGGCACCAAGGCCAAGATCGCGACCTTCGACCTGAACAAGCAGCTGGTCAAGGCTGTCCAGGACGGCACGATCGAGTTCGCCGTCGACCAGCAGCCGTATCTCCAGGGCTATCTCGCCGTCGACTCTCTGTGGCTCTACAAGAGCAACGGCAACGTCAGCGGCGGCGGCACCGCGCCCGTCCTCACCGGCCCGGCCTTCATCACCAAGGACAACGCCGACAGCGTCGCCGAGTTCGCCGCAAAGGGCACCCGGTGATGAGCGTGACCCCGCACGCCGAGCCGGCGGTGACCACACCGCCGGCCTCCGGCCGCAAGCAGACCGAAGGCCGGAGCGCTGAACGGCCCCTGACACGGCGGCTGTGGGTCCGTCCCGTGCGCGCCGTACGTCGACGAGGCGGCGAGCAGGGTGCGGCAGCCGAGGCCACGTTCACGGACCCATACCGGGCCACGTCCACGTCAGTAAGGACACCGGCTAGGAGCGGCTAGGAGAGCGTGATGCCGAGTCGCTCCGCCAGTTCTTGGGCGCTGACACCGTACGTCTCCCGGATCCGAACCCCGTCGGGACCGACGTCGAAGACGCCGCAGTCGGTGTAGACGCGGCTGACGCAGCCGACGCCGGTGAGCGGGTAGGTGCACTGCGGCACCAGCTTCGGCTCACCGGAGCGAGTGAAGAGCGTCATCATCACGTAGACGTCCTTGGCGCCGATCGCGAGGTCCATGGCCCCTCCGACGGCGGGGATGTCGTCGGGCCTGCCGGTGGTCCAGTTGGCGAGATCGCCGTTGAAGGCGACCTGGTATGCCCCGAGGACGCAGACATCGAGGTGCCCGCCGCGCATCATGGCGAAGGAGTCGGCGTGGTGGAAGTACGCCGCGCCCGGCAGCTCGGTCACCGGGACCTTGCCGGCGTTGGTCAGGTCGGGGTCGACCGCGTCGCCCTCGGCCTTCGGACCCATGTTGAGCATGCCGTTCTCGGTGTGCAGTACGACCCCGGAGTCGGCCGGCAGATGGTCGGCGATCTTGGTCGGCTGCCCGATACCGAGGTTGACGAAGGCGCCGGCCGGAATGTCGCGTGCGATGACGGCGGCCAGTTCGTCCATCGAGAGCCGGTGTTCTGCGCTCATCGGCGCCCCGGCGTACGCCTGGCCGCTCGACGTGGTGGTTGGCGTGGTGGTCATCGGGCCCCCTGCACGGTGTAGTGGCGGGCCTCAACCTGGACGACCCGGTCGACGTAGATGGACGGGGTGACGACGGCCTCGGGGTCGAGCGTTCCCGGCTCGACGACCTGGTTGACCTGAACGATGGTCGTCGTCGCGGCCGTGGCCATGACCGGTCCGAAGTTGCGGGCGGTCTTGCGATACACGAGGTTGCCCATCGTGTCCGCGACGTGCGCGCCGATCAGTGCGTAGTCGCCCTTGATGGGGTATTCCAGCAGGTACTTCCGGCCGTCGATCTCGCGTTCCTCCTTGCCCTCGGCCAGGGGCGTGCCGACCGCGGTCGGGCAGTAGAACGCACCGATGCCGGCACCGGCCGCGCGCATCCGCTCGGCGAGGTTGCCCTGCGGCACCACCTCCAGCTCGATCTTCCCCTCCCGGTAGAGGCCGTCGAAGACCCAGGAGTCGGCCTGGCGCGGAAAGGAGCACAGCACCTTGCGCACCCGGCCGGCGGCCAGCAGCGCGGCCAGCCCGACGTCGCCGTTGCCGGCGTTGTTGGACACGATCGTGAGGTCCTTCGCGCCCTGCCGGATGAGCGCGTCGATCAGATCGAACGGCATGCCGGCCAGGCCGAAGCCGCCGACGAGGATGGTGGAGCCGTCCTCGATACCGGCGACCGCCGCGTCCGCGCTCTCGACGATCTCCGCCCGGCTCACTGGGCCGTCTCCGTGACATCGCAGTTCTCGAGCACCACGGCCAGCCCCTGACCGACCCCGATGCAGATCGCGGCGACGCCGTAGCGCTGCCTCGTCTCGCGCAGCACCTTGGCCAGCGTGGCGAGGACGCGGCCGCCCGAGGCGCCCAGCGGGTGCCCGATCGCGATGGCGCCGCCCTTCTGGTTGACGATGGCGGGGTCGATTTTCCACGCGTCGAGGCAGGCCAGCGACTGCACGGCGAAGGCCTCGTTGAGCTCGACCGCGCCCACCTGGTCCCAGCCGATGCCGGCCCGCGCCAGCGCGCGGTTGGCGGCCTCGACGGGGGCGTAGCCGAAGGCCTGCGGCTCCAGCGCCATCACACCGCGTCCGGCGATACGGGCGATCGGGTCGGCCCCGATCGCGGCCGCGGCCTTCTCGCTGCCCAGCAGCACTGCGGAGGCACCGTCGTTGAGCGGGCTGGCGTTGCCCGCGGTGATGGTGCCGCCCTGGTCCGCCGTACGGAACACCGGCTTGAGCCCGGCCAGGACCTGCGGCGTGGATCCGGCTCGGATGCCCTCGTCGCGGGCCAGACCGACGCCTTCGACCGGCACCACCAGGTCGTCGTAGAACCCCGACTCCCATGCCTGGTGGGCGAGTTGGTGGGAGCGGGCGGCGAACTCGTCCTGCCGTTCGCGGGAGATCCCGAAGCGCTCCTGGAGCTGCTCGTTGGCCTCGCCGAGGCTGACGGTCCACTCCTTCGGCATCCGCGGGTTGACCAGCCGCCAGCCGAGCGTGGTCGAGACCGCGGTGACATCGCCGGCCGGGAACGGCTTCGCCGACTTGGGCAGCACCCACGGCGCACGTGTCATCGACTCCACGCCGCCGGTCAGCACCACCTCGGCGTCGCCGGACTCGATCGTGCGACTGGCCGTCATCGCCGCGTCGAGGCTCGAACCGCACAGCCGGTTGACCGTGGTGCCGGGCACGCTCACCGGAAGCCCGGCGAGCAGCGCCGCCATGCGGCCGACGTTGCGGTTCTCCTCACCGGCGCCGTTGGCGTTGCCCCACACCACGTCGCCGATCGCGGCAGGGTCGAGGCCCGGCACCCGGCCGAGCGTCGAGGTGATCGCGGCGGCGGCGAGGTCGTCGGGGCGGACCCCGGCCAGCGCGCCGTTGAAGCGGCCGAACGGCGTCCGCGTCGCGGCGTAGATGTAAGCACTCATGGCAGCGACGTTAATCCCGGGCCACGATATTCTGAAGTACGCATATCCGAGCCAATTGATACGGACGACATATGGATCTGCGCCACCTGCGCTACTTCGTGGCGGTGGCCGAGGAGCGCCACTTCGGTCGCGCCGCCGAGCGGCTCCACATGGCCCAGCCACCGCTCTCCACACAGATCCGCCAGCTGGAGGCCGAGCTCGGCGTCGAACTGCTCCACCGCACCACACGCCGCGTCGACCTCACCGAGGCCGGCCGGGCCTACCTCGAGCGGGCGCGGGCGATCCTCGCCGGCGTCGACGAGGCGGCCCACCACGCACGGCTCGTGGCCGCCGGCACGGTGGGCCACCTGGCGATCGGGTGCGTGGGCTCGGCGACGTACAGCCTCCTGCCCGCACTGTCGCGGCGGCTCACGGACGAGCTTCCCGGCGTCGACTTCTCCTTCCGTGGGGAGATGCTCGCGCCCGACCAGGTCGAGGCGCTGCGCACCGGTGCGATCGACGTCGCTCTGCTGCGCCCTCCGGCGGCCGACCTCTCCCTCACCGTGCACACCCTGCGCCGGGACCGGCTCGTCGTCGCCGTACCGGAGGATCACCCCCTCGCCCGCCGGAAACGGCTGCGCGTCGCAGATCTCGCCGGTGCCGACCTGATCGTGCACTCCGCCGACCGCCGGTCGGTGATGTACGACGTCGTGCTGGGCCTGCTGCGCGACGCGGGCGTCGAGCCGCACATCCGCCACGAGGTCGGCGAGACCTCGACGCTCGTCACGCTCGTGGCCGGCGGCCTCGGCGTCGCCGTCGTGCCGGAACCCGTGACCGCGTTGGCGCTCGACGGCGTCGCCTATCGACCGCTGACCGGGGCCGACGCACGCGTGGAGCTGGCCGTGGCCCACCGCGCGGACCGCTCCGAGCCGCATCTGGCGCGCACCGTGGGGATCATCCAGGCGATGTTCTGAGACGTCACCGACGGCGGACAAGGCCCCCGGTCGGCACGACAACCCTTCCGGGCGACGTCGGGTGGCTCAGAGGTCCGGTGGCTGTTGGCCTGCGGAGCTGCGGCGCTACTCCATGCCGGCCGCTGCGGATCCCTCGGACGTCCGGAAGGTGCCGCCGACTTCACCGTGGCGTTCCGTACCCGTGGATTCCCGGGACGGTGAGCACTCCGCCTGTCTGTCCGGCCTGGTCGATGTCGGCGTCGTTCAGGCTGAGTTGAAGCTTGAGGCCGAGTTTGCCGACCGTGTCGTAGAGCCATTCCGGCACGGTGTCGGGGGTGAGGTGCAGGCGGAGGACGGGCGGTGTGGGAATGCCTTCGACGCCGGAGAGGGTGCCCGTCAGGCTTTCGACGTACATGGTGATGCCGTCGCCTCGCAGCGTGGAGGTCGAGCCGGGCGCTCCGTCGATGTGCTGGATCTGCGGGCCGACGGGTACTGCCATCTTCAGGTCGCGGATGGTGACGGTCGCTGCGGAGAATTTGAGCACTCGTTTGGGTCCGGCGGCCGTGTCCACGGTCACCACACCGCCGAAGACGAGGTCGTGCAGGGCGAGGCGGCTCCCCTTCATCGTCCAGGGCACGGCGGCGAAACGACCGGCTCTCGTGTCCTCGGGAGCCTTGAGATCACTGATGTCGCAGGTGCGGGCGGTTTCCTCATGGGTCTCCGGTCGGGGCGACGGCCCGGCAGTCCGGCGGCTCGGCGCGGGTGATGCGTGGGGCGAGGGCGGCCGTGGTTCGGACGGTGCTGTGGCCGGTGCCGTCGAAGAGGCCGGACTCGGTGAGGAACTCGGGTCAGGCGCCGGACTGTGCCGCTCGGTGTCGTCACCGAAGAGGGGACCAAGGAGGTCCGCGAGGCCAGTGGTGGCCGAACTCGCGCTCGGTGAGGCGGTCGGGAGCGGGGTGGCGGTCGGAGCCCGCCCGGGCCCCGTCTCGTCATCGGCCAGGTGCTCCGACGGTTTGACGGACGCGTGGCTCGCGGGGCCGCTGGACGCGCTGGGAGCAGCGGCCGGAGGGGGGCTTGCGGGTGTCGCCGCGGCAGGGGCTGTCGTGCCGTCGGGACGGGCGCAGTCGACGCCGCTGGTTCCCGTTGCGCCCGGCCCCTGTTGGGGAACGGAGTGAGCGGCGGTGGCACTTGTGTCGGCGGCGGGCGGACGTTGGCTTCCCAGGACGAGGGCGGTCGGAAGCGCGGTCAGTACGAGCGCCTTCCCGAGCGGCAGGCGCAGGCGCGTCAGCGCGGACGTGCGGGAAATGGCGTGCCGGCCTCGCGGCGGCCCGGCGAAGCGGGGTTGTGCGGCCTCACCGCGAGTGCCGGGTGACGGGTCATGCATGTGCCGGACCTCCTTCGGGATCGACGGCGCCTGACGACTCCTGCACGCCGTCGGATACGTCCGCCGGGTGCCCGTCCGCCGGACCCCACGCCAGGGCCAGGAGCCCGCCCGTGGCCGCGAACAGCGTGCCGACGAGGAACCCGCCGAAGTTGGAGATGGGAAGCGACAGCACACCGAGGAAGACGGCGACGCAGCCGGCGAAGAACCGGATGACCGGCTGGAACCAGAGAAGTCCGCCGAGAACGATCAGCGTCAGGCCGATGACCAGGGATCCCGCTCCCGCGGTGGTGGACATCGCCACGGACAGGGCGCCCAGGGAGAGGTGGAAGTACGGGAAGTAGATGATGGGCGCGGCGGCAAGGAGTACCAGCAGGCCCGCCCAGAAGGGGCGGGTGCGCCGCCAGGCCCGAAAGTCCCGGCGGGTGCGCGCGAAGCGGCTGTCACTGTGGGGGTGCGCGAGTGCGCTGGCACTCGTCATGTGGCAGCTCCCAAGTCGTGAGCGAGTCATGGTGTCAGTGAGGGGGTGGGGACGCCGACGCCCCGGACCGTCGCCGTATCGCTGTCACGCGCCGGAGACGACGGGGCCGGCCGAGGTCAGAAGCAGTCGTGGCGGCCGGCCTCGATGTTCATGTGCAGGCCCGCCAGTTCGAACGTTCCCGCGGTCGTGGCCCAGACCTTCTGGTGGGCATCGATGATCTCGACCGAGTCCGCCTGCTGGGCATAGCCGTTGGGATCGACGTGGTCCTTCGGATTGACCTGACCCTTGGTCAGGGATCCGGTGGCGATACCGATGTCGACGTTCTTAAAGGTGCCGCTCTTCGCCTGGAGGTCGGTCATGTCGATGTACAGGTCCTTGGCCTTGACCGGCGTACCCGATCCACCGGCCTCGAGCGTCATCGTGTACGTCCCGAGGACGGGAATGTCCACCGGGACGGACTGGCACATGTCGATGATCTTCGCGTTCTTGATGGACGAGACGGAGACGGGCACGTGCTTGCCGTTCTTGGCGACGTCCACCGTGGCGTAGTTGGCGAATCCGGTGCCGCTGAGGGAGCCGGCCGAGACCTTGAAGTCGGAACCGGAGATGCTGAACGAAGCGGCCAGCGCGCCCTGGGCCATGGATACGGCGACGGCGGCCGTGGCAGCCACTGTCGGCACCGCACCGACGGCGAAGCGCTTCCAGTGGGTCTTGCCGATTCGCTGGGACATGGTGTGGTTCTCCGTTGTCGAGGCGTACGGGACGACCGGACCGGAACCTTCTGGCCCGGGCCGGGGCGAGGGAAGAACTACGGCCGGGTGTGCGGCCGCGGCGATGCAGGCGGCTTCCGCAGAGCATGTTGTCCACGCACACGGGAGAAGCGGGCACACCGGATAGGCACTCGATAGTGTTACTACCGAGTACCTGATAGTGGCACTATCGAGATCACGGGGCAACCCCCGGTAACGCGATACTGGTGGGACAGTTGAGCGTGAGGGAGCGCATGAGGATTTCAGAGCTCAGCCGACGGTCCGGCGTACCGGTGGCGACCATCAAGTACTACCGACGGGAAGGGCTGCTCCCCGAGGGCCGCGCACTGAACCCGACCACGGTCGAATACGACGAGGAGCACATCCAGCGGCTCCGCCTGATCCGTTCACTCATCCAGCTCGGCGGGCTCTCCGTCGCCCGCACCCGTGAAGTGCTCGAAGCTGTCGACCGCCCACTGGACGCGTTCGAGACCCTGGGCGTCGTCCACCACGCACTGCCCGTCCCCTCCGCGAGCACGGCCGATACGAACGAGAAGAACGGCGTGGACGACGAGGACGGCCCCGGACTGCAGAGCACCACCGACGAGCCGGTGCCGGGCGGAGCCACCGCGAGGGTCGAGACTCTCATCGAGAACATGGGCTGGCAGATCTCCGACGCGTCACCTCACCGCCCCGCCCTCGCCGAAAGTCTCGCAGCGCTGAGCCGCCTCGGCGCCGACTACACAGCCGACGACCTCATCCCCTACGCACAACTCGCCACATCCACCGCGGACCTGGACTTCGCGCAGTTCGACGGGATCGAGGACCGCATCGCCCTCGCCGAGCGAGCGGTGGTCCTCACCGTGCTGTTCGAGCCGGTCGTCAGGCTGCTGCGGCGACTGGCCCAGGAGGACGCGAACCACCGTCGCCATCGTCGCCGTGCGTGCGGCCGAGGGTGAGCATCCTGCGGAGTGCTGCGCTGTCCCGGGGGACACTCCCCCGACCGGCCTCCCACAGAAATTCGGGTCGGCCGGCCAGCAGGACCGTCGCGGCAATCGCGGTTAGAAACCGGGTGAACCCTCGGCGGGGTGATCAACCGGCGGGCGGCGGGACACGGCGGGCAGCGCACGTACCCCGGTCACGCCGGGAAGACGCAACAGGGGCCGAAGCGCCTCGCGGAAAAGGCACTTCGGCCCTCTTCGCCGGGTTCAGACCCCGACGGGAACCGGCCTGCGGTCAAAAGCCGTCGCGGGCCGAACGTGGATCGGCACCGTCCTATTGACTGAACCAACTCGACCGTCTCGCAGGTCAGTTGTAGTTCCTGCCGACTCCCTGTCCTGGATTCGGAGGGAACCGTTCCGGCGAGGTGCGGCATCTGGCCCGGCGTGAGTCTCGCGATGTTGTTCTTCGGACTGGTCTTTTTGGGTGGGTGGGCGGCGGCCATCGCCGCGATGGTGTATGCCCTCACTACGCTGGTGCGCATCTGGTCGCAGGACTGGGTGCGACTCCAGGGACACCCGGCGGTACGACTGCTGGTGCCGACGCCCGCCTTCCTGCGCCTCGACGTAGCACTCGCCGTGGTCGCCGTCCTGGCCGACCTGTGGCTGGTATCGGCAGCCATCGTGTTCGGGTCGGACGGCATCTTCACCGAGGACTGGATGGGCTACCCCGGCATGATGAATCCCACCGGGCAGAACTACCAGACCGGCGTGGTGAGCGCACTGCGCACGACAGCATGGTGGACCTTCGGCATCGCTGTTCTGTCCCGGTGCTGGACCACGGCCGGCGTGCAGGTGTGCGTCCTGCCGTTGGCCGCATGGTGGATCGGATCGTTCGACACCTCCTACACCTGACGCGTGGCGGCCGGAGAGAGTCCCGGCTCCACATCCCCGAGCCCAGTGCAGCGCAGCGCACCTGGCCCTGGCCCTGACCCTGGCCCTGGCCAGATATCACGTCGGCGTGAGGTGAAACCGTACTCACTGGTCAAAGCAACCGCCGGGGACCACCCGGAGACGGAGCCGCTGGAGGGCCGCCGTGCGCTCGTCGGGCGCCGTGCGTACCTGGTCCAGCTGGGCCGTCAGCCGGCCCTCTGCAAGGATGGCGGTATGGATGTGCGCCACAGGAATCGCGTGACGGTGACCGGGCGGGCCGGCGGGCCGGTGGTGATGCTGGCACACGGGTTTGGATGCGACCAGAACATGTGGCGCCTGGTGGTGCCGGCGCTGGAGCGCGACTTCACGGTCGTTCTCTTCGATCACGTCGGAGCCGGACGCTCCGATCTGTCGGCGTGGAGCCAGGAGCGGTATTCGACGCTCGATGGATACGTCGACGATGTGCTGGAGCTGTGCCGCGAGCTGGCGCTCGGCGCGGTGACGTTCGTGGGGCATTCGGTGAGCGCGATGATGGGGGTGGTGGCCGCCGCGCGGGAGCCCGAGGCGTTCGCCGGGCTGGTCCTTCTCGCTCCCTCTCCGTGTTTCGTAGACGACCCTGAGACCGGTTACCGGGGCGGGTTCAGCGTCGGGGACATCGGGGAGTTGCTGGAGTCGCTGGATGCGAACTATCTGGGATGGTCGGGTGCGATGGCACCGATGATCATGGGTAACCCGGAGCGGCCGGAGCTGGGCGAGGAGCTGACCGACAGCTTCTGCCGTACCGATCCGGACATCGCGCGGGTCTTCGCCCGGGTGACCTTCCTGTCCGACAACCGCGCCGACCTCGCTCACGTGGGGGTGCCTACGCTGGTGGCCCAGTGCTCCCGTGACGCGATCGCCCCGCCAGAAGTAGGCGCGTTCGTCCACGCGCAGATCGCGGGAAGCCAGCTGGTCACGCTGAACGCCACCGGGCACTGCCCCCAGCTCGCCGCTCCCGAGGAGACCGCCGCCGCCATCGCCGCGTTCGCGGGAGCCCTCAAGTGATGTGCGAGACGAACGATGAAGGGGGCGGACCGCAGGGAGACGGGCGGCCAGCCGACGAGCAGGCGCAGTTCTCCGCTCTGCTGGAGGACAGTGCCGAGGATCTGTACGAGCACGCGCCCTGCGGCTACCTGTCCACGCAACTGGACGGCCGAATCGCGAGGGTCAACGCCACCCTGCTGGACTGGCTCGGCTATCAGCGCGACGACCTGGTCGGCCGCAAGCACTTCTCCGACCTGCTCACCGTCGGCGGCCGGCTCTACCACGAGACCCACTTCGCCCCCCTGCTGCGGATGCAGGGCGAGATCAGCGGCATCGCCCTGGAACTGACGGCCGCCGACGGCTCCCGCCTGCCGGTCCTGGTCAGCTCCACGGTGAAAGCGGGCAGCGACGGACAGCCACTGCTGATCCGCACCACCATCTTCGACGCTCGCGATCGCCGTGCCTACGAAACCGAGCTGCTGCGGGCCCGCCAGGAAGCCGATCAGGAACGCGACCGCCTCCGGACTTTGGTCACCACCCTCCAGAAGACGCTGCTGCCACCCGCACTGGTGAACGTGCCGGGCCTGGACGTCTCCGCGCACTACCACCTCGCCTCACTCGACGAGGTGGGCGGTGACTTCTACGACCTCTTCCCCTTGGCCGCCGGCACCTGGGGATTCTTCCTCGGCGACGTGTGCGGCAAGGGTGCCGCCGCGGCGGCCGTCACCTCACTGGCCCGCTACACCCTGCGTGCCGCCGCTGTCTACGACCCTGATCCAGTTGCCGTGCTCGGCAACCTCAACACGGTCCTCAACCACGAGTACAACGGTACCGACCCTCGCTTCTGCACCGTCGTATTCGGCCTGCTCACCCCCGAGCCCGACCGCGGCGGCTTCCACGTCACCCTGTCCAGCGGCGGTCACCCACCCGCCCTGCTGATGCGCGCCGACGGCACCGCCGACTTCCTCGACACTCCCGGCGGACAGCTCATCGGTGTCCTGCCCGACGCCCACATCGCCACCACCGCCCTCCACCTCTCCCCCGGCGACACCCTGCTCCTGCACACCGACGGCCTCACCGAAGCCCGCACGAACGCCACCGCCGACGGCGGAGAACGCTACGGCGACGACGCCCTCCTCGGCTTCGGCCGCGCACTCGCCCCCACCACCGCCTCGGACACCATCAGCGCGGTCCGCGACCTGCTCGACACCTTCGGCACCGGTCTGGACGACGACACCGCCGTCCTCGCCATCCACGTTCCCCGACCCATCCGTGAAGAGCAGCAGTGACCAGGCAACTGACCCTCCACACCCGCTCCACACCCGCCGGAGCGGTCATCGAACTGGCTGGGAATCTGGACCACCACACCGTGCCCGACGTCCACGCCGCACTGTCCGGCCTCGACCTGGGCGAAGGTCAGCACCTCATCCTCGACCTCGGCGGCCTCACCTTCTGCGACTCCAGCGGCATCACGGTACTGATCGCGGCCCGCAACCATGCGCTGGCCGCGAACGCGACCATCACCCTGGTCGCGGTCCCCGACCGCGTCAGCCGGACCTTCCGCCTCGTCGGCCTGGACCAGTTCTTCCCCACGCACCTCACCGCTCAAGACGCCGAAGCCGTCTTGCGCCCCACGACCGACTGAGCCGGGGAGGCAGCCCGGTAGCGGCACCGGCCGTCGAAGCCCTGCGGCACTGCCCGACAATCCACTTCGTGCGGTCGCGTACACAGGGTGACTGTCGATCTTCGCCTCATGGTGGTTTCAGTGGTCGCAGGCGGTCAGTGCGCCCATGACTGGCTGGCCGCGAACGAACCTGGCTCCCTTCATCAGATCCCCCTGGAATCGATCACTAGGCTGGCGCGGTGACTGATGAGCAGGAGCATTTGCAGCCGTCGGGAGTGTGGGCCACGGCGGTGGGGGTGGCCAGGGTGCGGGCGCTGGAGACCGAGCGGGAGAACGCGCTGTTCCGCGACCCACTGGCACAGGCCTTCGCCACCGCCGGCGGCCTGTGGCCCTCCTCGCCGCCACTGTCCGATGACAAGGCCGCGCAACGCCGCCGGCTGGCCGTATCGTTCTCCATCGTCATCAGGACGAAGTTCCTCGACGACCTGTTGCAGCAGGCCGCCGCGTCCGGGGTCCGGCAGGTCGTGCTGCTCGGCGCCGGCATGGACAGCCGGGCCTTCCGGATGGACTGGCCCGAGGGCACCCGGCTGTTCGAGGTCGACACCGCCGCGCCACTGGGCTTCAAGGCTTCGGTGCTGCGCCAGGAGCGAGCCGTCGCACGCTGCGAGCGGATCACCGTCGCGGTGGATCTGCGTGAGGACTGGCCGGGCGCGCTGGCCGCGGCAGGGCACGACCCGACGGTGCCGACCGTGTGGATCGCCGAAGGACTACTGATCTATCTGCCCGACGACGCGGTGGAGCTGCTGCTGGCCCGGATCAGCACACAGTCGGCGGCAGGCAGTCGGATGGGGCTGACGTTGGGCTCGCGCGGCGTGATCGAGCGCTTCGGTGCGGACGCCGTGCCGGAATCGGCGGCGTCCATGTGGGTCTCGGAGATGCCCGACGACCCGGTGGGCTGGCTGGCCGGGCACGGCTGGGAGGCCGAGAGCCACACCCTGCGCGAGCGCGCTGCCACCTACGGCCGCCCCATCAGCACCCCGCCGCAGCGCGAGGAGCGGCCCGGCGGACTGATCTCGGCGGTCCGCCGGTAGAGCGCCTCCCGGTTCACTGGATGATCGATTCCCTCGACCCCCGCCCGCCCACCGTCAGCCCGGGCCGTTACGCGCTGGATCCTCGCCCACCCCGGCGCCTACCCGAAGGCGACCGACTCCAGCTCAAAGCCGTCCGGCCCAATTGCCCCGACACCACTGCGACGTGGACCTAGTGGACCTATTCGGCGGGTCCTGCGGGTTCGGCGGGTTCGGCGATCAGCGCCGTACCGATCCTGCGGAAGCCGAGTCGGGAATAGACCCGCGCGACATCGTCGTCACCTGCCGACAGGAAGACGGTTTCCGCGCCACGCGATCGGGCGTCGGCCACCAGCGCCGCGGTGACCGCGAGTGCGAGACCGCGACGGCGGGCTGCGGGAAGCGTCCCAACGCCGACGATCTCGCTGACTCCTGCGAGCGGTTGGTGCTGACCCGCCGACAGTGCCGACCCATGCTCGACTGCTGCGGCGACCGCCGTCAGACCCGCCCGGATACGCACCATCATGCGGTCCACCGATCCGTCGGCGACGCGGGCACCGGCTGCTTCCGCCAGTTGCGGTGTCCCCGCGAGGCCGACGCGGGTTCCAGGCTCGGCGAAGGCGAGGTGAGGCACGGCCAGGGCGCTGGGCAGTGTCGGATCGTCCGCGTCGACGATCCGCACCGATATGTTGCCGGGCAAGCTTTCCAAGGGCGCTGCGGGAGTACCGGCGTCGAGCACCATCAGCGGATGTTCGTGGACCACGAGTCCGGACTCCTCGACTGCTGCCCGCAGCTCGGGCGTGGTCTCGGCGACCCATTCGAAACTCTCCGGGATCCCGAGCTCCCGCTGGCGGGCACGGACCTTCCGCACGCTGGTGGCCTCCAGCGGTCCGGACCACACTCGCGCGGGACGTGCATAGAACGGCCAGCCCTGGCCCTCCCGCACGAACAAGGTGAGCGGCCCGTGGTCCTCGACGCGGGCGCCGTGGCGCGGGACCGCGTCGTAGTACTCCTCAAGCCGGTCCAGCAATGCCCGCTCAGGATGATCGTCACAATCGGCAGAAGTCACGCCGGGCATCCAACCAACAGGCCACCGGCGACGCCACTTCATTTCGACACGTCCGCAGGCGATGCTCGGCCGGAAGTCGCCGCCGAGATCGTTGCGGACAGCATCCTGAGCGGCGGCTCAGGCGCTGGCTCCCGTCGCACCAGGGGACCTCGTATTTTACCGAACGTTCGGTAAACTTTGAGAATGGGACGGACAGCGAGTGTCGACGATGAACTGATCCACGCCCGGCTCGCCGAGGTCTTCCGGGCCAGCGGGTACGCCGGAGCGTCGCTCTCCGAATTGTCGCGGGCGGTAGGGCTGCAACGCGCGAGCCTCTACCACCGCTTCCCGGAGGGCAAGCCCGCCATGGCGGCCGCCGTGCTCACGAGCGTGGAGACCCGGTTCGGCGAAATCCTCGAGCCGCTCGTTTCGGAGCCGGATGCCGCCGAAGGCGTCGCCGAGATGGCACGGCGGATGGCGGTCTTCTACAGGGACGGCCGCATGGCCTGCGTCCTCGACACGATGACACTGACCGGGGCGCCGCAGGACATCAGGGCCCACGCCACCCGGCTCGCCCAAGCATGGCTCCAGGCCATGGCCGACGCCGCCGCCAGGGCCGGCGCGGGCGAACAGGACGCGCAGAGTCGGGCCCGTGCCGCACTCATCCGTATCGAGGGCGCCCTGGTGGTAGCCCGCGTCCTGGACGACCCTTCCGTTTTCGAACAGGTCCTCGGCGAGCTGCCCGACCTGCTTACCCGCTGATCAAGGAGGCACCTCATGGCAACGTCCGTAGATCATCCCGGTGAGCAGGCAGTCCAGCGGAAGGCTCACGAGGGCGGCCCCGGATGGGGATCTCCGATGTTCGGCCCGGAGATCCCGCACGGGTTCCACCCCTTCATCCGCGCCCAGCAGATGCTGATCATCGGAGCCGCTGACGACGCCGGCGCCGTCTGGTCGACGATCGTGACGGGTTCTCCCGGCTTCGCCCAGCCGGCGGACGACCGGACCCTGGTCATCGACGGGCTGCCCGCACCCGGCGATCCGCTCCGCCATGCCTACGACGAGGAACGCGCCATCGGCGTGCTCGCCCTGCATCCGCAGACCCAGCGCCGTATCCGGGTGAACGGCGTGGCCAGACGTGACGGCGACGGCCTGCGGGTGCGCACCGAGCAAGTGCTCGGCAACTGCCCGAAGTACTTGCAGAGTCGCGTCATCACCGGGTCGGCCGATGCCGCGCCGGCCGGGAAGGCGCGCACCGGCAAGGAGCTCACCGACGACCAGCGACGCTGGATCGAGCAGGCCGACACCTTCTTCATCGCCAGCCACGCCCCCGAGCACGGCGCCGACTCGTCACACCGCGGCGGCATGCCGGGTTTCGTCACCGTCGCGGGGCCCCGCACACTGCGCTGGCCCGACTACACCGGCAACCAGTTCTACATGACGCTGGGCAACCTGCACCTCGACCCCGCGTGCGGTCTGCTGTTTCTCGACTGGAAGCGCGGCCACACTCTTCAACTCACCGGCACGGGCCGGATCGACTGGGACCCCCGCAGCGCCGCGGCGCACCCCGGGGCCCTACGCGTCGTGGAGTTCGCCGTCGACACCGTGGTCGAGATCGACAACGCCAGCCCGCTGCGATGGGAACTCCAGAACTGCTCCCGGTTCAACCCGCCCGTCGCGTGACCGGCCGGACCGGGGGGCGCCCCCGCGGTACGCGCCGATCGTCCCGGCCGTCGCGAAGGGGGCCGCCGTCGCCTGAGAGGTCGAACTGCCCGGCATACGCCTGACGTTGGGGCTCTCCTGAACTGCTTCGCATGGCTTCTCCGGCGAGGGCGGAGCGCTGCACGACCTCACCACCGGGCGCTGGGCACCGGCACTGCGGTGGGCTGACGCGGCCAGGCAACTACAAGGCAGCAACGAGCGCACAACGGTTGAGGGCCACGCCCGAAAAGCGGCGCCATTCTCCCCTACCATCCCCGAGACAGGGGCACCATGAGCGCCCCGGGCAGGGGGACTTATGCGGTCGACCACTTCACGGCAGGTCGGTCGGCGCTTCCGCGGTGCCGTCGCGTTCGGCGTGGCCCTGGCCTCAACCTCAGGGTGCACGGTTCCCGTCGATGCCGTCGCCGGCATCTCTGTGACCGCCGACGGCCATCTGCTCGGCGTCATGATGGTCTGCGGACATCACATCGATGGCGCGACCCTCTACGTGGACAGCGCGGACGCCAACAAGACGGTGACGGTCGGTTCATGGACCGCCGACCGCTCCCTCACGGCCGGTCTTGCCACCTGGACCCTCGATTCTCCTGCCGCCGGCTGGACCGCCGACAGATCTCTCGCTCCGCTCACCGCCAAGACCACCTACGCCCTCTACGGCTGGACCGAGGACAACTCGTGGTCATCGAGTAGCGTCTCGTTCACCCTGACCGATCGGGACCGGCTCACCCCGGGGATGGTCCGCTACGACGCCGTCTCGGATAACGGCGACGAATCCGCAGTCACCGTCCCCGTAACGGAGTTCAAGGCCAGGGCCTGCCAGAACGACTGACACCCGGCTCCCTCAGCCCGCCACCACGGTGAAGAACGCTGCACGAAGATGAATCGCGTGAACAACCCTACTGAGCGCGAAGCCGTTGTGGCTCGCTTGTGGCAGGAACACCTGCACGCGACCTTCCCCGCCGGCCAGCGCGGTGCCGAGCGGGCAGGCATCGACATGGTGTTGCTGGACGCCGGCATCGCCGGATGTGCCTCCACCTGGCAAGACAACGGTGGCGCTCTCGACAGAGAGCGCCACCGGATCCTGCGCGACCGCATCGCAAACCTGGACCAAGTCCTGCCGTTGCTCAATGACGCAGACGACATCTGCTACTTCCAACGCCTACGTCAGCTGGCTCAACTCGTGTCGGATACCGATCCACAACCCGCCAAATGAAACGACGTCCTCTTCCCACCGGGTACCTACGTCCGCGCACACAGCACACGGGTCGCACCGGCGAGGACAGGTGGCCGGGCGTGCAGCAGCCGACTCGGGTCACCCGTCATGCTGCGAGCGACAAGGTTCAGTGGCGGGGCGTCGACGGCTCCGACAGCGGGCTCGGAGCGCTGCGCTGCGCGGCGGGCCGCGGAGCGCTCCGAGCGAGCCGGTCAGAGGGGGCAGGTGTCCATCCAGCGGGTGACCAGGGATGTGTCGTTCTTGTCGGCGTCACGTACGGGACCGCACAGGAACGGGCTGAAACGAGTGTCGGCACGCAGCCAAAGGCTGAGGAATGACACGATCCACTTGCCCTGCTTGTCCTTGTTGCCGTAGCCCGTCATCGGGCACAGGTGGTCGCCCGGAACCTCGATGTAGAGCTTCTCGGCCTGGGACATGGAGTTGTACCAGGGCACCGCGTAGCTGTTGCCGTGGGCGACGGGGTCGCTTTCACAGGTCAGGAAGAACGTGGGCTCGGTGACTGCGGAGAAGTTCGCGTTCGGGTAGTACGGGGCCGTCGGCACGCCCGCCCGGAAGCGCGGGTCGTCCCGGAGGGCCGCCATGACGCCACCGCCGCCCATCGAGTGACCGACCGCGCCGAGTGTGCCGTTGAGCTTCCCGGATATCGGGTTGCCGGGGGCGTCACCGAGCGCGAGCAGCTGGGTGCCGGCGGCGGTGATCTGGCGGCCTCGCGATGCGGGATCGTCGGTGAGTGTGTTGGTTCCGACGTTGATGACGACGAAGCCCCAGGAGGCGAGGCGGGGTGCGAGCCACTGCAGGTTCTGCTGTGTGCCCTGATAGCCCGGCATCAGTACGACACCCGGGTACGAGCCACTGTCGGTGGGGTACGTGACCGTGCCTGAGCCGTACCCGCTCGGGCTGGGAACGGTGTAGGTGGCGGTGGTCAGCGGCCCGTTGGCGGCCTCCAGGGAAGCGGTCGTCGGGTCCGGGATGCCGTTGCCGGGAGGTGCGCCCTCACCGGAGCCGTACACCTGGAACTCCCACAGCGAGTAGCCGTAGGTGGTGCCGCGCTGGGTGCCGTGGAGGCGGACGTACCGGCCGTTGCCGTTCACGTCGAGGGTCTGCACGCCGCCGGTGCCGGCCGTGGTCGAGTAGACGGTGGTCCAGGCGGTGCCGTTGTCGGAGGTCTGGATCCGGAACGCGCGGGCGTACGCGGCCTCCCAGCGCAGCACCACTCGGCTGATGGTGGCGGTGGTGCCCAGGTCGACTCCCAGCCACTGTGGATCGCTGAACGTGCTCGACCAGCGCGTCCCGTTGTGGCCGTCCACCGCCGCCGACGCGGGAGTCGACGCTTTCTCGGTGGACGAGGAGGTCGCGGGTTTGCCCTGGGACAGCAGGTCGGCGGCGGCCGCCGGCGGGGCTGCGGCTGTCAGCAGAGTCAGCGCCAAGCCGATGGTGGTTGCCAGGGCGATCAGTGCCGTCATGGCACGGGGGCGGGGTCGGGTGCGTAACGGGGCGGCCGTGTGAGGGGAACTACTGGATGGACGCATTGCTTTACCTCCGGATAGCGGTGAGTGCGCGGTAACCGGACAGCTGGGTGCGCCGGCGCTGTGAGGGCTGCCGGATTCGACGGGAGGTGATCTCTCACAGTGCGGAAGGAAAGGGATGGGGCGCCGCGTGCGGCGGCTACCGGGACTGTGCGAAGAGCCAGTCGATGACCACGTCGTTCTCATACGTCTGCGCCCATGCCAGGTGTGGGTTCACCGGTGTCGTTCCGGGCGTGTAGCTCGTGAACAGTACGTGACTGCGCGTGGCCCGGGCCTGTCGTAGGAGCGCTCGGGAGCGGGCCTCGAACTGTGCCTTCGGCAGGTCGTTGGCCCACTCCCCACGGCTGACCCGAGCACCGGCGGTCTCCAGCGCGTTCATCAGTGTCCAGGTGCCGGGGTTGCCGAACCGGCCCTCGCGGTAGGGGACGACCGGGTCGTCGACGGAGTGGTCGGCCCAGATCGGGATGTGGGTGATCCTGTCCATGGTGGCCGCGTCGCCCCAGCCGGCCGTGGGCAGGGCGGCCGCGAACATGTCGGGTCGCTTCGCCAGCAGGCTGTAGATGCCTCGCCCGCCCGAGGACAGGCCGACGAGATAGAGCCGGGCTGTGTCCACGTTCCGGGAGTGCTCGCTCACGAAGGTGTCGATGACTTCCATCAGAGCGGCCTGGACCTTGGCGTCGGTCCAGTCCGTGCCGTCGGGTCCGTCCATGGGACGGGGCAGGGGGATCTGCGGAGAGAGGATGAACGCGGGGTCGCGGCGCTGTCGTTCCGGTTTGGCGAACGTGACCGCGATCCGGTTGGAGGTGAGCTGGGTCATGTTGTTGTCCGCGACTTCGCCACCGCCATGCAGGGTGACGACGAGTGGGTACCGCGTGCGCGTCCGCGGGTTCCGTACGAATCCCTCGGGCTGGTACAGCCGGAAGTCCAGTTCGAAACCCGTGGAGTCGGTGAAGGAACCGGCCGTGAAGTCGTCGACCACGGGAGTGATGACGTCGTCGTTCCGGCTCGCGAACGGACGCGCCTTGAGTACTGGTTCGCCTTCCGGGGTGTGTACGTCCGCCACTTGTCTGACGGAGTAGGCGCGGTCGAGCGGAAGGGGGTCGGTGCCCGCGGCCCGCGCGTTGGAGTCGTTCGGGTCGAGTTCGATGATCAGGCGGTCCCCCGGACTTCCGGGGTGAGACCGGTCGTGCACGTCTGCGGTGGTGCTGGGGTAGACCCGGGTCACCGTGCGAGCCGCTGTCTGTCCGCCCACGGTGGCCGTCACCTGGAAGGTCGAGGGCGGGATCACCCCGCCGCGTAGGTCAATGCGATGCGAGTACTGGAGGGCGACGGCCGTCACCAGCCAGTTGTTCCTCGGCGTCACCCTCGTGACGAGGTCTGTTCGCAGGACGGGGTTGCGCCCGGAGGCCGCTTGTCGTCCTTGGGATGTGGCTGTCGTGGTGTCGGCGACCGCGGCGGTTGCCGTGCTCACGGCAGGCGCCGCGATGGCACCCGCTGTGACTGCGAGTGCCGTACGTCTGGTGATCCGTCTCATGGGTCCTCGTCTCGGTCGTGTGGGGCGCCCGGACCGGGGGCCCGGTGTGTGGGGAGGTGTTGGCCCTGCGCCGGACTCCCGGACGTGGGCGGCACGTTGGAGCCTGAGCGGCATGTGCGGTGGTGCCGGGAGCCCGCGGCCGGCGGGAACTCCGCTCGGGCCCGGGTCACCGGTCACAGGGGGAACGCACCGGTCAGCAGGGCGCCGGCGGTCATGACCAGGGTGGTGGCGAAGGCCCAGCGGAAGATGAAGCGCTGGTGTTCGCCGAGCGACACCCCGCTCATGCCGACCAGGATGAACGTGGACGCGGTGAGCGGACTGAGCGGGAACCCCGTGGTCATCTGGCCGAGAATGGCAGCCCGGGCGACCTCGGCCGGGTCCGTGCCGAAGCCTTGCGCGGTCTCGGCGAGTACGGGCAGGACGCCGAAGTAGTAGGCGTCCGGGGTGAAGACCAGGCTCAGCGGCATGCCGGTGACGGCCACCGCGACGGGTAGGTGCGAGCCGAAGGAGTCGGGGACGACGGAGACGAGCGTCTCGGCCATCTCGTCGATCATTTTGGTGCCGGTGAGGATTCCGGTGAGGACGCCTGCCGCGAAGATCATCGTGGTGACCAGGACCACGCTCTTGGCGTGCTTGTCGAGCAGCGCCTGTTGCTGTTCCCAGGTGGGGTGGTTGACCAGTACCGCGATCGCGAACCCGAGGACGAACAGCACCGGAAGCGGCATCACTTCCTGGATCAGGCTGACCACGAGGGCGACAGTGAGCAGGAGGTTGAAGACGTTCAGCCAGGTCCGCGGCAGTGGCGGGACCCGGACGGTGCCGGGCCCGTCCCCCGGTGCCCGGAGGGCCTGACGCTCCCCGTCAGCCGTCGCGGGAGTGGCGTGCCGACTCGACTCGCGTTCCGTGGTCGCCGTGACCGTCGTCGTAGCGGCGGGTTCACGGTCGTCCCGCTCGTCCTCGTCCTCGTCCTCGCGCATGTCCGTGGCCGGGCCCTGCGGGGTCAGCGCGGCAAGACGGTTGCGTTCGCGGCGGCCGAGCAGGTAGGAGGCCACCAGCACCCAGGCGACGCCGAAGCCCATCGCGGGCAGCACGGGGTTGAAGACCTCGGAACTGTCCAGCTTCAGTGCAGCCATGGCTCGTACCGTCGGGCCGCCCCAGGGAACCATGTTCATCACCCCCGCGCCGAGGCAGACCACTCCGGACAGCACCAGGGGGTTCATGCCGAGCCTCTGGTAGACCGGCAGCAGTGCGGAGACGGTGATGAGGAAGGTGGAGGCACCGTCTCCGTCCAGGGCCACGCACAGCGTGAGGACGGCTGTGGCGACGGTGATCCGCAACGGGTCGCCACGCGCCACGCGCAACAGACCACGGATCAGAGGGTCGAAGAGCCCTGCGTCCACCATCAGGCTGAAGTACAGGACCGCGAAGGCGATCATGATGCCGGTGGGGGCCACCTTGGACAGCCCACCGAGGATCATCTCGCCCAGATCGCCCGCGAAACCGCCGATGAGCGCCGCCAGCACCGGAAGCAGGATCAGAGCGACCAGTACCGAGGCGCGTTTGGTCATGGTGAGCAGCAATAAGACGGCGATCGTGGCGAAGCCCAGGGCTGCCAGCATGGCGGCGCTCGCTTTCTCGGGGACGGCCCTCGGCGGCGGTGGGCGGACTGGGCGGGGGAGGCAGGCCGAGGTGTTACGCGAGAGTTTCGGAGCACCGGCGGATCGGTGTCCAGCATCAAACCGAGATCTGTTCATGCGTTAACCGCATCAATTCAAGCGGGGGCGCCTTATGCTCGTCGGCCATGGAGGCCACCACCTTGCGTCAACTGGCGGCGTACACAGCCGTCGCGCGGGCCGCGAGCTTCACCGCGGCCGCGGCGGAGATGCACGTGTCCCAGTCCTCACTCAGCCGTGCGGTCGCGGATCTGGAGCGACAACTCGGCGTCCAGCTCCTCGAACGGGACACCCGCAACGTGCAGTTGACCGCGGCGGGCGTCGAGGCCCTGCGTGTCGCCGAGCAGATCGTCGGCGCTCACCGGGCGGGCATGAAGGAACTCAGGCGATACCTGCTGGGCGAGTCGGGAACGGTCGCCGTGGCCACCCTTCCCTCCGTCGCGGCGGTGCTCCTGCCGCAGGTGATCTCCGACTTCCGCGAGCGGCGGCCACAGGTGGCGGTACGACTCCTCGACGGCCTGGAGCGGTCGGTACTGGACCGGGTGCTGTCCGGCGACGCCGACTTCGCGATCACCACCGTCGGTAACCCGCCGAAGCAGTTGGAGCACCGCCCTTTGGTCAGGGACCGCTTCGTCGCCGTGCTGCCGGAAGGGCACCCGCTCGCCGACCGCCGCGAGATCGCCTGGGACGACCTGGCTCGTCAGCCGTTCCTGGCCGTCGGGCGCGACTCGAGCGTGCGCCGGCTCACCGACGCGGCCTTCGCCCAGATCGACGCGCACACGGTACCGGCGGCCGAGGCGGGCAGTATCGCGACCGTGGGGGGACTGGTGACCGCGGGCCTCGGGGTGTCGGCGATGCCCGCCCTCGTGCTCCCGCTGATGGGTGCCGGGTCGGTCGTCTGCCGTCCTCTGGTGGACCCCGTGGTGGACCGGCGCCTGGACATCGCGCTGCGCGCTCGACGAACGCTCCCGACCGTGACGGAGCGGTTCCTGCAGACGCTCGAAGAGTTCCGCCTCCAGCGGCGACCGCTTCCGCCCGGGGTTTCGTGGGCTTGAGGCCGCGTACCAACCTCTCTCTGATTCATGCGTTTTTCGCATTGATTGATGGCCTTCTGTTGCTCGACAGGCATTTCTGCGCTCCGGCAGTCTGAGGACGACGGCGACGGCCGTGCCGCGCCAACGCGGACGAGCCGTCGGGGACCCACGCGCAACGGCAGGGCAAGGGAGCTCAGCGGTGTCGGATGACGAGCGGAACACCACCGGAAGCGGGCAGTTGCACGGGCTGAAAGTGGTCGAGTTCGCCCATGTGGTGGCCGGTCCGCTGGCGGGCTCGATGCTCGCCGACCAAGGGGCCGACGTCGTACACGTGGAACCCCCCGGCGCCGGAGACGCGGCCCGCGCCATGGGGCCCCAACGTGACGGGGTGCCCCTGTGGTTCAAGGTCGCCGGCCGCAACAAACGCTCGGTCACCCTCGATCTGCACCACGAGGCCGGCCGGCTCGTCGCCCACCGGCTCGTCGCCTGGGCGGACGTCGTCATCGTCACCCTGCGCGCAGGGCGCCTGCACGGTTGGGGACTCGACTGGGAATCCGTGCACCGGATCAACCCCCGGGCCGTGCTGCTGCAGATCTCCGGCTTCGGCGCCACCTCGTCACAGGCGGACGCCCCCGGCTTCGGCAAGGTGGGTGAGGCGCGCAGCGGAGTCGTCCACCTGACCGGCTTTCCCGACGGCCCGCCCGTGCACACCGGTTTCTCGCACGGCGACGCCGTGACCGGCCTGATGGGCGCCTACGCCGTCCTCGCCGCCCTCCACCGCCGCGACCACGACCCCGGGTTCGACGGCGAGTGGATCGACCTCGCTCTGTTCGAGTCCCTGTTCCGTCTGGTCGAGTGGCAGGTCATCGTCCACGACCAGTTGGGACGAGTGCCCGCACGCTCCGGCAACCAGTTGGCGGTCGCCCCGGGGGCCGTGATCAACACCTACCGCTCCCGCGACGGCGAGTGGATCACGGTGACCTCCGCGACGCTGCGCTCGGTCCGCAACATCGCCCGCCTGCTGGGACTCCCCGAGGAGGAGTTCACCACGGCTCAGCAACAGTACGACCGACGCGAACAGTTGGACGAGGGCCTGCGGACCTGGGTGGCGGAACGCGACACCGGCGAGTGCCTGGAGGAGTTCGCCCGTGCCGAGGTCGTGGCCTCACGGGTGTTCGACGCCGCGGACATCGCCGCCGACCCCGTGTACGCCGAACGGGAAGACATCGTCACCGTCGATGACCCCGATCTCGGCCCGGTGCGTATGCAGGCGGTGATCCCGCATTTCCGGCAGCGCCCCGGGCGGATCTGGCGGACCGGGCCCGCCCTCGGGCAGGACAACCACCTGGTCTACGGGCAGTGGCTCGGACTCAGCGCGGACGAGCTGGCCGATCTGGAGAAGAGCGATGTCATCTAGCAAGTCCTCCAAGAGCCCTGACGAGGTGAACGCGGGAGTGGTCGACCGGCCCCCGCTGCGCTCCCTGCTCTTCGTCCCCGGCACCAGGACCGACTGGCTGCCCAAGGCGAGGGCGGCGGGCGCCGACGCGGTCATCCTCGACCTGGAGGACGCGGTACCCCCCGCGGACAAGCTCGCCGCCCGCGCGCAGGTGGCCGACGCCGTCGCACGGGCCACCGCCACCGCGGCCGAGCAGGCGGGACGGATGGCGCTGTTCGTCCGTGTCAACCCGCTGGACGACTGGGCGGGGGCCGAGGAACTACGCGCGGTCGTACGTCCCGGGCTCGCCGGTGTCGTCCTTCCCAAGGTCCGCTGCGCCCAGGACGTGAAGCTTGCCGACCGGCTGCTGGGCTGGTGCGAACAGGAACAGGGCCTGCCGCCAGGACACATCGCCCTGATGCCGCTGCTGGAGACGGCGCGCGGCCTGCGCGAGGCCTACGACATCGCCCAAGCCGCCTCTCGCATCGCCTACTTGGGCGCTCTCAGCGCCCCCGGCGGCGACGTGGAACGCGCCGTCGGCTACCGCTGGAGCCCCGAGGGAACCGAAACGGTGGCACTGCGCTCCCGCGTCCTGCTGGACGCCAGGGCAGCCGGAGTGCCGTGCCCGGTCAGCGGCCTGTGGACGCGCATCACCGACCTGCCGGGATTGCGTGCCTTCGCCGAACAGAACCGCTCCCTCGGCTACGAGGGCATGATGGCGATCCATCCCTCCCATGTCCCCGTGATCAACGAGGTGTTCTCTCCCAGCTCCGCCGAACTGGCCCGCTGCGCGGAGCTGATCGCGGCGGTCGAGGCGGCACAGAGAGAAGGGACGGGCGCCGTGACCTTCCAAGGTGAG
Organism: Streptomyces sp. Q2; assembly: GCF_056820935.1. Taxonomy (NCBI): domain Bacteria; kingdom Bacillati; phylum Actinomycetota; class Actinomycetes; order Kitasatosporales; family Streptomycetaceae; genus Streptomyces; species Streptomyces sp. Q2. Next base: position 119,615 of record NZ_JBXEJE010000021.1, read on the forward strand.
ATGGTCGACGAGGCCATGGCCCGTACGGCCCGCCTTGTGCTCGAACGACACGGGGCGCAGGCCAAGGCCACAGTCCCGGGGTGACGTGCCGGCGTCGATGCGGGCCACGTACGCCGACGGCAGCGACGCAGGCCCGAACCGTTGGACGCCGTACCAGCAGTTCATCACCGCCTTCGCACGGGACTACGCCAAGAAGGCCATCACGACCTCCTGACAACGGCGCCGCCCGACCTGGTGCCCGGCCGGAGCCAAGAGCGCCAGGTCGGGCGGCGACGAAGCGTGGGTCACTTCGCCGCATTCACGTCATGGCACGGGCCGTGCCGTTGAGGGTGTAGGAGCTCGGCGGAGCGGTGTTGCCGGTGTGGGTCGCCTGGAAACCGATGTCGACGGACGCGCCTGGAGCGATCGCGGCGTGGCTCTCCCGTTCTTCAGGGATCTTGCCCTCGCCATCGTGAAACGCCCCTTCCGAGGCCGCGGTTGCTCACGCGCGGGTCCATTTCTGGTTGGTCTGGCCGTTGCAGGTCCACAGGACCAGCGGGGTTCCGTTGGCGGTGCCGGCCCCGTTGGTGTCGAGGCACAGGCCGGAGTGGACGTTGCGGATCGACCCGTCGGAGCCGACGGTCCACTTCTGGTTGTCGTGGCCGTTGCAGGACCAGGTGATGACCCGGGTGCCATTGACGGTGCCCTGGTTGTAGGCGTCCAGGCACTTGTCGCCGAACACGCGGATCTCGCCGCCCGCCCACGTGGTCCACAGCTGGTTGGCAGCCGTGTGGCAGTCCCAGAGCAGCACCGTGGCCCCGGCAGCGGTGGAGGCGTTGTCCACGTCCAGACAGCGGCCGGATCCGGTGCCGCGCAGCCGCGAGGTGGTGGCGGCCAGCGGGCTGCCGCCGGTCACCCGGAACACGGCCACGCCGTGCGCCGGCACGCTCGCGGAGATCTGCCCGGACGTGCTCGTCGTGCCGCCGCTCCACAGGTCGGTGAGGGTGAACGGCCCGCCGGACAGGCCGACTTGTGCCGCTGTCGTGGTGACCGTCGCCGTGCCGCCTCCCCGGTTGAACAGGCCCACCGCGACCGAGCCGTCCGACAGGGGCTTGGCGAACACCTCGGTGCTGCCGTCGTCGCGCACCCTGCGCCCGCCCGCGCCCAGCGGATCCTGGTTCACCGCCAGCAGACGCGGGTTGCGCAGGATCGCGCTCACGTCGGCGGACATGGTGCGGATGTCGTTGCCGGCCATGAGCGGGGCACCCAGCAGCGCCCACAGGGCGAAGTGGGAGCGGGACTCGGTCAGTGACAGGCCGGGGCGGCCGACGACCAGCATGTCCGGGTCGTTCCAGTGCCCCGGGCCGGACTGCGCCGCCAGCGGCGCGGTGACGTCCAGGACGTTGCCGACGCCCATCGGATAGCTGTTGGTGTTGCCGTTCTGCCAGATGTCGAGGAGGTCCTCGGTCGTCCGCCACAGGTCGGCGACCTCGCCCCAGTCGTAGGTGGAGCCGGTGATGGCGTGGAAGCTGTTGGGGTTGATGCTGTAGACGATCGGCCGCCCGGTGGCACGCAGGGCGTCGCGCATCAGCGTGAACCGCGCGACCTGCTCGTCGCGGGTACCGCTGGAGGAACACCAGTCGTACTTGAGATAGTCGACGCCCCACGAGGCGAACGTGGCGGCGTCCTGGGCCTCGTGCCCTCTGCTGCCCGTCGACCCGGGATAGCTGCCGCTGGTCTGCGCGCAGGTGCGTTCGCCCGGCACCTGGTAGATGCCGAACTTCAGTCCCTTGCTGTGGATGTAGTCCCCGAGTGCCTTCATCCCACTGGGGAACTTGGTCGGGTTGGACCGCAGGTTGCCCGCCGCGTCGCGCTGCGGGTCGAACCAGCAGTCGTCGACCACCAAATACCGGTAGCCGACGTCGCGCATGCCCGAGGACACCATCGCGTCGGCGGCCTGGCGAACCTGCGCCTCTGTGATCCCGCACCCGAAGCTGTTCCAGCTGTTCCAGCCGAGTGGTGGTGTGAGCGCCGGGCTGCCGGGCGCGGCCGAGGCGGTGGAGTGGGCGGAAGCCGTCACGGACGCGGTGACCGTCAGCACGATGGTCGCGAGGAGGCGGAGCAGTCGTCCGCCTGATCGTCTGGGCACTAAGGGCTCCTTCACGGAAGGGCGCCATGGGCGGGTGACACGAGGATGTATGTCACGTCCATGACACAAAACAGGTGAGTGATGGGCTCGAAATTTCGCGATCCATTGGGACGCTACTGGCCTCACGGATACTAGGGAGGCCATCGAACATGTCAACACCCATCACCGCACCGCCTCCACGATCCGGCCATACAGAGACGTGGAAGGTGGCATATTTGCATCATTCGGGCAACTGGCCTGCGATGACATGGGATCAAATATCTTCGAATGTTTCGAAGCCGCAGACGATTCATGCGAGAGGTATTGACGGGATTCACCGTCCCCCTATCATCCAGAATGCTCGGCAAGCCGATCCGCGTTCGAGATCTCGTATACAGAGCAGCCGCTCCGCGCGAACCAGCAGGGCACCTCCGGACCACTCCCACCATCAACGGCTGGGCCACAGAAGGAGAACGCCAACCGTGCAGATGTCATGGACTCATCACGTCCTGTCCCGTCGCCGCGCACTGACGGCCGCCACCGGCCTGACCGCCGGCGCCCTGCTCCCTCCGACAGCGGCCACCGGCGCCGCCTCCGCCCAAGGGCCGACCCTCGCGACCGCGGCGGCCTTCACCAACCCGGTGATCTGGCAGGACTTCGCGGACATCGACGTCATCCGCGTCGGTGACACCTTCTACGCCTCGGCCTCGACCATGCACTACTCGCCGGGCGCGCCCGTCCTGCGTTCGTACGACCTGGTGAACTGGGAGATCGCCGGTCACTCGGTGCCCGTCCTCGACTTCGGCGCCAAGTACGACCTGAACGGCGCCCGTGGCTACGTCCGGGGCATCTGGGCGTCGTCGCTGGCCTACCGGCCGAGCAACAGGACCTTCTACTGGCTCGGCCAGATCGACTTCGCCCGGACGTACGTCTACACGGCCACCGCCGCCGAGGGCCCGTGGAGCAGGCTGACGACGATCGGCACGCCATACTACGACGCCGGGCTGCTCGTCGACAGTGACGACACCCTCTACGTGGCGTACGGGAACACGACGATCAGCGTGGCCCAGCTCTCCCCCGACGGCCGCAACCAGGTCCGCACCCAGCAGGTGTTCACCACACCGTCGAGCGTGGGCACCCTGGAGGGCTCCCGCTTCTACAAGATCAACGGGCACTACTACATCTTCCTGACCCGCCCCGCGAACGGTCAGTACATCCTGAAGTCGTCGAGCGGCCCCTTCGGCCCCTACACGATGCGGCAGGTCCTCCTCGACCTGCGCGGGCCGATCCCCGGCGGCGGCGTCCCGCACCAGGGCGGACTGGTGCAGACACGAAACGGCGCCTGGTACTACCTGGCCTTCGTCGACGCCTACCCCGGCGGCCGGATGCCCGCCCTGGCACCGGTCACCTGGACCGCGGACGGCTGGCCGGTGGTGCAACTCGTCAACGGCGCATGGGGCACCTCGTACCCCAGCCCGGCCGTGCCCACCCCACCCCGCCAGGTCACCCCCATGACCGGCGTCGACACCTTCGACGGCACAGCCCTCAAGCCGAGATGGGAGTGGAACCACAACCCGGACAACACCAAATGGTCGGTGAACAACGGCCTGACCCTGCGGACCGCCACGGTCACCGACGACCTCTACTGGGCCCGCAACACCCTCACCCACCGCATCCAGGGCCCCACCTCGACCGCCACCGTCCAGCTCGACTTTCCGGCGATGCGGGACGGGGACCGCGCGGGACTCGCCCTGCTGCGCGACTCCTCCGCCTGGATCGGCGTCAAACGCGATGGCACCACGACGCGGGTGGTGATGGTCAACGGACTGGCCATGGACAGTAACTGGAACACCACCGGCACCGGCACCGAGGCCGCCGGCGCGGCCGTCTCGGGCAGCCGCGTCTGGCTGCGCGCGAGCGCGGACATCCGTCCCGGCACCGGACGCCCCGGCACCTTCTCCTACAGCACCGACGGCACCACCTTCACCCGCCTCGGACCCACCTTCTCCCTGGGCAACGACTGGCGGTTCTTCATGGGCTACCGATTCGCCCTCTTCCACCACCCACGCAGGCACTCGGCGGCGCGGTCCGCTTCACACGGTTCGAGCTGACCACGCCCTGAAGAGGTCCACCGATCGCACCACGCAACCCCCCACCCACCCCACGAGGAGAACGATGAACCCACTGAAACGGCTCGGCTCGCGCCGAGCCTCGGTCCTGGGCCTGCTGGCCGCGACCGTCCTGGTGACACCCGGGAGCGCGACCGGCGCGCCCGACGTGCCCGACGCACGCGACACCGTTCGGGCCTCCGCCCTGGGCGCCCAGGCGGCCCAGTCCGGGCGGTACTTCGGAACCGCCGTGGCCGCAGGCCGGCTCGGCGACCGTACGTACACCGGCATCCTCGACCGTGAGTTCAACTCGGTCACGCCCGAGAACGAGATGAAGTGGGACGCCACCGAGCCCTCCCGCGGCTCGTTCAACTTCGGCCCTGGCGACCAGATCGTCAACCGCGCGCTGTCCCGCGGTCAGCGCATGCGTGGCCACACCCTGGTGTGGCACTCCCAACTGCCCGGCTGGGTCAGCTCCATCAGGGACGCGAACACCCTGCGATCCGTGATGAACAACCACATCACCACCGTGGCGAACCACTACAAGGGAAAGATCCACTCCTGGGACGTGGTGAACGAGGCCTTCGCCGACGGCGGCAGCGGCCAGCTCCGCAGCTCGGTCTTCCGGGACGTGCTGGGCAACGGCTTCCTGGAAGAGGCGTTCCGCACGGCCCGGAAGGCCGACCCGGCGGCCAAGCTCTGCTACAACGACTACAGCATCGACGACTGGAACGCCGCCAAGACCCAGGGCGTCTACCGCATGGTGCGCGACTTCAAGGCACGCGGAGTACCCATCGACTGCGTCGGCCTCCAGGCCCACTTCGGCGCCGGCGGCCCTCCCGGCAGCTTCCAGACGACGATCTCGAGCTTCGCCGCACTCGGTGTGGACGTCCAGATCACCGAACTGGACATCGCGCAGGCGTCGCCGACCGCGTACGCGAACACGGTCAGGGCCTGCATGAACGTGGCGCGCTGCACCGGCATCACGGTCTGGGGTATCCGCGACAGCGACTCCTGGCGCAGCAACGAGAACCCGCTGCTGTTCGATCGCAACGGCAACAAGAAGCCGGCCTACAACGCGGCGCTGACGACGCTGGGCGGCACACCCACCACCACCCGCATCGCCCCCGACGCCGCCGCCCTGCCCAACAGGTACTCATGGAGTTCCAGCGGCGCCCTGATCGGGCCGAAGTCCGACGCGACGCACAGCATCGCCGGCCTCAAGGACCCGACGGTCGTCCAGTACAACGGCAAGTACCACGTGTTCGCCAGTACCGCGAGTTCCACCGGCTACAACCTGGTCTACCTGAACTTCAGCGACTGGTCCCAGGCCGGCTCGGCCACACACCACTACCTGGACCGCACCGCCATCGGGGCCGGTTACCGGGCCGCGCCGCAGGTCTTCTACAACGCGCCGCAGAAGCTGTGGTACCTCGTGTACCAGACCGGGAACGCCTCGTACTCCACCAACCCCGACATCAACAACCCCAACGGGTGGAGCGCACCGCGCAACTTCTTCTCGTCGATGCCGGACATCATCAAGCAGAACATCGGCAACGGCTACTGGGTCGACATGTGGGTGATCTGCGACAGCGCCAACTGCTACCTGTTCTCCTCCGACGACAACGGACACCTGTACCGCTCGCAGACGACCGTCGGCCAGTTCCCGAACGGGTTCACGAACACGGTCATCGCCCTGCGGGACTCCAAATACGCGTTGTTCGAAGCGAGCAACGTGTACAAGGTGCAGGGCAGCAACCAGTACCTGCTCCTCGTTGAGGCCATCGGTTCCGACGGGCGGCGCTACTTCCGATCCTGGACCTCCTCCGGCCTCGCCGGCTCCTGGACGCAGCTCGCCGCATCCGAGAGCAACCCCTTCGCCCGGGCGAACAACGTCAGCTTCCCCGCGGGCGCCTGGACCCGGGACATCAGCCACGGCGAGATGATCCGCGCGGGCTACGACCAGACACTCACCATCCCCTCCTGCCGGCTCCAGTACCTCTACCAGGGCATGAATCCCAACGCGGGCGGCGACTACAACCTCCTTCCGTGGCGGCTCGGCCTCCTGACCCAGACCAACTCGACCTGCTGACCGACTGTGCCGAGGGGAGCGCGTCCGGCCCGGGAGCGCTCCCCACCC
>NZ_JBXEJE010000021.1:126052-148439 GCF_056820935.1 Streptomyces sp. Q2
GGGGAGCGCTTCCGGCACGGAAGCGCTCCCCACCCTCATCGCCGACCATCGCACGCATCCCAGTCAGAGAGCCGAGGTACCGTCATGCGCCGCACACTGCTCGCCCTGGCAGCAGCACTCTCCTCGCTGCCGCTGGCGCTCGCCACCGCACCGTCCGCCCACGCGGCGGACCCGACGACCATGACCAACGGGTTCTACGTGGACCCCGACTCCAGCGCGAAGCGGTGGACCGCCGCCAACCCCGGCGACGGCCGGACGCCCGCGATCAACGCCTTCATCGCCAACACCCCGACGGCCCGCTGGTTCGGCTCCTGGAGCGGCACCATCGGCACCGCCACCGGCGCGTACGTGGGCGCCGCGGACGCCCAGGACAAGCTGCCCATTCTTGTCGCCTACAACATCTACCACCGCGACTACTGCGGCGGGCACTCCGCGGGCGGAGCCTCCTCACCCTCCGACTACAGGAACTGGATCGCCCAGTTCGCGGGCGGGATCGCGGGCCGCCCGGCCGTCGTCGTCCTCGAACCGGACTCCCTCGGGGACTACGGCTGCATGAACCAGACCCAGATCGACGAACGCGAGGCCATGCTCACCGGCGCGCTCGCCGAGTTCAACCGCCAGGCTCCCAACACCTGGGTCTATCTCGACTCCGGCAACCCGGCCTGGGCGAGCGCGGCCACCATGGCCCAGCGCCTCCACGAAGCCGGCCTCCGACAGGCCCACGGCTTCTCGCTCAACGTCTCCAACTACCTGACCACGGCCGAGAACACCGCGTACGGCAACGCCGTCAACAGCGAACTGCGCGCCCGGTACGGCTACACCAAGCCGTTCGTCGTGGACACCAGCCGCAACGGCAACGGCTCCAACGGCCAGTGGTGCAACCCCTCGGGCCGCCGGATCGGGACGCCGACCCGGCTGGGCGCAGGCGCCGAGATGCTCCTGTGGATCAAGGTCCCGGGTGAGTCCGACGGCAACTGCGGCGTCGGAACCGGCTCCTCGGCCGGACAGTTCCTCCCCGACGTCGCCTACAAGATGATCTACGGCTACTGATCCGGGACCGATGCGCCGCGGTTCCGGTACCGGGTCAGGGGCGAGAGCCTTCCTCCAGCTTCTCGAAGAAGAACTCGTGCTTGAGGAACGAGACGTCGTACTCGTGGCCGGCCTGCGGCGGCAGCAACTGGGACGCCTGGAACAGACGCCACCCGTCGTGCAGCGCGGCGAGCCCGGTGGGGTAGGGCGGCTCGTCGCTGTCACCGGTCGTCGGACGAGATCGGCCGGTCCCGTCGTACCGGGACCATCCCAGCACATCGGAGTCGAGTGCCGAGGTGGAGAGGTAGAGGACCAGAACCTGCTGTCTCATGCGTGACTCCTCAGGGCCGGGCGGTTGCTGACGCGTGTGACCCAGTACTCGACGTCGAACGACTCGTCGCCGGTCAGGGCGCGCCACAGCAGGACCCGGTTGTAGATCTCCAGTCGGGCGGTGGCCTGCTCGCACCAAGGGAAGTTCGTGTCGAGTTCCGCGGTCACCGCCGGGTCGTTCAGGTCGGTGGTGTCCCAGAGCCTCACCTGCGGCACGGTCGGGTTGAGGCGGAGTTTGTACATGTAGCGACGGCGCGCCGTGTCGTTGCGGCGACCGCCGTGCCAGATCCCGTGATGCAGGAGGACGACCGTGCCGGGCGGGCAGGTCAGACGCGTCTGCCCCCTGAGGTTCTGGACGCGGCCGATGTCCGTCTCGTTGATCCTGCGGAGATGACTTCCGGGCACACTGAGCGTGCCGCCCATCTCGGCGGTCACCTCGTGCGGGTAGTACATGAGCTGGATGTCGAACGCGTCCGGCCGTACGTCGATGATCGCGTCTCCGTGAAGGGGCTGCGCCTGCCCCTCGTGCGGCTCGCGCACATGTACCGCATGGTGGTCGACGGTCGGCTCGGAGCCGACCAGGCTCTCGACAGCGCCCGCGACGACCGGCAGGGCGAGCAGCTCGTGGACGAAGGTGTCCTGCGCGAACGCCTTGCTCAGCGGAGTGCCGTAGGGCACGGCCGGAAGGCCGTCGGTCAGGGTCGCGATGGCCCGTTCATTGATTTCCTGCGGCACCACTCCGTCCAGGCGCAGAAATCCCTGCGCGACGAAGCGCGCCGCCTGAACCGATGTCAGGAGTTGCTTGCTGGTTGGCATGCGACGAAGGTACGTGCCCTGACCGGTTCAGTCGTGGGCTGAAATCGTCCAGTGCTGGTATTTTTCCACCATCGTGAAGCACGTGACACTACGGCTCGACGAGCCGCCCACCGTGGTCGGCGCCGGCATCGGGGTACACGGCGTCTCCACCGACCACGACGTCTTCCGGCTGCCGGACCTGTGGCAGCTGCACCTCTACAACTACGAGGGCGTCCTGTCCCTCGGGCGGTCGGTCCACCCCATCCGGCCCGGCCACGTCAGCCTCGTGCCACCGAACACGGAGGTGCACTTCCACTACCGGGGCAGGTCGGAGCACTTCTACGTCCATCTACGGCTGCACGACGGCGGAACCGGACGGGTAGTCCCGGTGATGCAGGACGCCGCGGAGGAGAGCACACGCCTCGCCGATCTGCTTCGGCACGCCGTCACGGCCATGCCGACTTCTGTCCCACGCGCCACCGCCGAGGTCTGGGCCGCCCTGTGGCGCGTGGCCGAGTTGCCGAGAAGCGACGGGGCCGGGCGCCACCATCCCCTCGTCGTCGCCGCACAGGCCTACGTCGAGGTACACCTGACGGGCCCGCTGTCCGTACCGGACATCGCTCGCGCCGTCGGAATCTCCCACACACACCTGACCCGTGTGTTCCGCGCCGAGACCGGCCGCACGATCGTGGCGTACATCCGGCACCGACGCCTTCAGCGCGCCCGCCATCTCCTGCTGTCGTCGACCCTGTCCGTCACCGCCATCGCCGCGGCCGTGGGCATCGCCGACCTCCAGGCCTTCAACAAGGCCTGCCGCCGTGAGCTCGGCGCGAGCCCGCGTGACATACGCGGGGCCGGGCGCGAGGGAACCGGCCGCGCGTTCCCTAGGGGCTGACCGCCTCGTTGACGTCAGTGTGCACCGTACGCCTGTACGGACAATGCACCCGCGAGTCGGGGTCGTCACGCGTCGCCGCGCCCAATGGCTTCATCCCATGCGTCACCTGGTGGCAGGCACCGTGGCGGGCAGCGGCCGCCTGTCACTTCCGTGCCGTCGTCCCGAAGGGGAGCGGTTCGCCGGAGCGCAGGTGTTCTCTCAGCCACTGCTCGGTGTTGCTCACGTGCAGCAGTGCGGCGGCCTGGCTGAGGGCGGCGTCACGGGTGGACAGTGCGTTGTAGATCGCCTCGTGCTCGACGAGCGTGCGGCCCGCGGCCTTGTCGTCGACCAGACCTCGCCAGATGCGGGCGCGCAGGGTGCGGCCGGAGATGCCCTCCAGGAGGGCGAGGAGGGTCTCGTTGCCCGTGGCCGAGATGACGGCGCGGTGGAAGGCGGCGTCGTGCGCGTTGAGCTGTCCGACGTCGTCGCGGGCCTCGCGCATGGCGTCCAGGTGCCGCCTCACCTCATCCAGCTGAGCGTCGGAGATCCGGGTGGCGGCAAGGGCCGTCGCGATCGGCTCGAGGAGTCGCCGTACCTCCATGAGGTCCTGCAGGGCGACCGAGTCGCCCTGCAGCAGTTCCACCGCACCGCCGAGCCCTTCCAGGAGCAGGCTCGGCTGGAGGCTGGTCACATAGGTGCCGTCGCCCCGCCGGACCTCCAGGACCCGCGCGACGGCCAGCGCCTTGACCGCTTCGCGGGCGAGATTGCGGGACAGGCCCAGCTGCGCGGCCAGGTCCGGCTCCGGTGGGAGCTTCGAGCCCGGAGGCAGGGCACCGGTCCGGATCAGCTCACGGATGTCCTCGATGGCCTTGTCCGTCAGAGACACCGCTCATCCCTCCCCCCACCGTGCCCCCGTGAGCACGCTCGACCTGATCAGCCTCTGAGTGCGGAGATCGTCCAGGGGCCGTCCGGGACTTGCTGATCATGGAGTTCTCCATTACGTCCGACCTGTTCGGGAGTCCGCATGCCGAGAGTGACGTTGATGATACGGGGATGCGTGTGCGGGAAGGCGATCACGCGACGGCGGGCCGACCGCGGGAGAGCAGTCCCGAGTTGAACACACCCAGTTGTCCAACCGGCCCAGGACGGTGCGTTCCAGCCTGTCCTCGAAAGAGCCGAGCACGCCGTCCCGGCTGAACTCCCACTGCCTGCGCGATCGTCCCGTAGGACGAAGCCCTCGCTGTGGATGCGGAGACGACAACTGCGAAACATTCCATGTTTGGCGATCTCAACACCCACTGGATCAGGATAATTCAGGCAACTAGCCTGCAGAGGTGGGTACTTTCATCCCTGCACACCGGTTGACATCCCATGGCGACATGACCGACCTTCATCCGTGGCCCCTGAATTCCCCCTGTCCCCTTCCGCATTAGGGATGTGTACATGTCGAGTTCGATCCACAGGCGCCGCTTCCTGGCCGGCGCCACCTGTGTGGCCGCGGCGGCCGTTGCCGGAGGTGTGTTCAGCGGCGGCGTCGCCCAGGGCGCACCCAGCACGTATACGCCCGACTGGAACTCGGTCGACCAACACCCGCCGGCTCCGGAGTGGTTCCGGGACGCGAAGTTCGGGATCTACTTCCACTGGGGCGTCTTCAGTGTTCCCGCCTTCGACAACGAGTGGTACCCGCGCAGCATGTACCAGGCCGGGACCAACGCGAACCGGCATCACATCGCGACCTACGGCCAGCCATCAGCTTGGCCGTACCACAACTTCATCAACGGAGCGCGGGACCTGGCGGGCAGCGCCGTACAGTTCGCGCCGAAGCTGAAATCGGCCGGTGGGAAGTTCGACCCCGACGAGTGGGTGCAGCTGTTCGTCGACGCGGGCGCGAAATTCGCCGGACCGGTCGCCGAGCACCACGACGGCTTCTCCATGTGGGACAGCCAGGTCAACGAGTGGAACTCGGTGAACAAGGGCCCCGGCCTTGACCTGTTGCGGCTGTTCTCCACGGCCGTCCGCGCCAAGGGCCTGAAGCTGCTGGTGGCCATGCACCACGCCTACCACTACAACGGCTTCTACGAATACGCCCCCGCCCAGACGGATCCCAGCCTCAAGAAGCTCTACGGGCAGCTGGACTCGGGCGCGGAGAACCAGCTCTGGTTCGACAAACTCAAAGAGGTCATCGACCGCTCCCAGCCCGACATCCTGTGGCAGGACTTCAAGCTGGACGCCGTCGACGAGACCCAGCGCCTGAACTTCCTGGCCTACTACTACAACCAGGCAAACAGCTGGGGCCGTGAAGTCGTCGCCACCTACAAGGACGGCATGAACGGCAAGGGCGAGGTCTTCGACTACGAACGCGGCGGGCCGGCCGATCTCACCACCCCGTACTGGCTGACCGACGACAGCATCTCCAGCAACAGCTGGTGCTACACCCAGGGCATCGGCTACTACACCGTCCAGCAGATGCTGCACTCGTTCATCGACCGGGTCAGCAAGAACGGCAACGTGCTGCTGAACATCGCGCCGATGGCCGACGGCACCATCCCCCGGGCTCAGAAGGACATCCTGCTCGGGATCGGAGACCACCTGAAGCGCTTCGGCGAGTCGGTGTACGCGACCCGCGCCTGGACGGCGTACGGCGAGGGCCCGACGAAGATGGGCGGTGGTGCGTTCACCAGGCCGACGGCCGGCACCGCGCAGGACATCCGCTTCACCCGCAACAAGGCGAACACCGCCCTGTACGCCACCGTCCTGGGCTGGCCCGGCAGCTCGCTGACGATCAAGACCCTCGGCTCGGACCGGATCAACCTCTCTTCGCTGACCTCGGTGAAACTCCTCGGCTCCACCGCCGGCACCTACATCGACCTGCCCGCGCCGGCCCAGAACGCCTCCGGTCTCACCGTCCAACTGCCGTCCTCGGCGCCGTACAGCGCGGGCTGCTACGTTTTGAAGCTCACCTTCTCCGGCACGATCCCGGGCCTGCGGCCGCTCGCCGGCGCCCTCGCCTTCACTGACGTCGACTACACCGGCGACTGTGCTGTCCTCACCGTCGGCGACTACACCGCGGCCGGCCTGACCGCGGCCGGACCGGGCCCGCGCACCCTCTCCTCCCTCCGGCCGGCCCCCGGCTACCAGGTGATCGGCTACTCCGGAGACAACTTCACCGGCACCTCCTGGACCTTCACCGCCGACGTCCCCGATCTCAGAGTCACTGGCAACAACGACCACATAGCCTCGCTGAAGGTCCAGTTCAACCCGGCGGCGTACTTCCGGATCACCAACGTCACCAACGGCTTCGCCCTGGACAGCGGCGGCAACGTCGCCTCCGGCTCCCACCTCAAGCAGTGGGCCTGGGACGGCAGTTCGAACCTGCAGTGGCATGCGGAGGCTGTCGCAGGCGGCTACTACCGGTTGGTCAACCGCACGAACGGCATGGTCGCCGACGGCTGGGGCGCCACCGCCGACGGCTCCCCGGCCAGACAGGCCGCCTGGAACGGCGGCACCAACCAGCAGTGGACCATCACCCACCGCGGCAGCGACCGCTACTCGATCGCCAACCGCACCACCGGCCTCGTCCTCGACGGCGGAGGCAACGTCGCCTCCGGCTCCACCACCAAGCAGTGGACCTACGGCAGCAGCACCAACCTGCTGTGGACCTTCACCGCGCTGTAGCCGACGGAGCGCGCTGCCGCTGACGTGGCGGCGCGCATCCGTGCCGCGCGAACCGGACCTGCGCCGGTTGCACGAAGTTCGGCCTCAGCACGATGCCCCAGAGGGGCATCGGTTCTCCATGGATGCCCGCCCCGCGCCCGTCGACGAACTCGCCGACGTCGGGGCCGCGGCGCTGGTCATCGAACTCGTCCGTCGCTGTCACCGCCCGCCGGACGCACTCGTGGACGCCTGCCGCCTGCGCGGCCTTCCCCTCGTCACGCTCGCCAAGGACGTCAACTTCCTGGAGGTCACCCAGGTCGTGCACGCCCTCCTGCTCGGCAACCAGGCGGACGCGATGCGCCGCACCCAGCGCAGCCACGCGGTGTTCACGGCTTTGACCCTGCGCGGTGCAGGACCGGAGGACGTGGTGCGTGCGGCGGCGGACATGTGCGGCCGCACCGTCGTCCTGAAGAACCTGGTGTCACCAGGCACTGATCTGCGAACCGTCCGGAGGCACGGTGGAGGAGGCGCTCACCGGTTGGGAACAGCGCTCCAGGGCCACCCGGGCCGACGACCACACGGCGGCACGCGGCCCGGCGGGCTGGCTGACCGCACCCGTCGAGTACCAGGGCGAGCGCTGGGGCCGTGTGGTCATGCTCCCGTCCCGCACCGGCGGCCCCGCCTTCGGGCCGAAGGACATCACCGTGCTGGAGAGGACCGCGATGGCACTGACCGTCGCCCGCCTCATCCATGCCACCCCCTGGGAACGCACCGCACACCGAAACGCCCTGCGCGACCTGGTCGACCAGCGCCACCGCTCCGCCGAGGACGCCCGCGCCCGCTGCGCCGCGCTGAGCCTGCCGACCGAGCAGAGCCGGTTCGTCGCGACCCTGGTGGACCTCCGCACCGGCAAAAGGGGAAGCGAGCCCGAGACCCGCCTGTTCCAGGAGCTGTGGACGGCAGGCATCGCGGCCCTCGTCGGCGAGCTGGCCCCCGACCGCCTGGGCATCCTGCTGGCTCTGCGTCCCTCCCAACCCTGGCGCCCCATCGTCGAACGACTGAGCGGCACCGCACGGAGCCTGGCCCCGCAAGCAGTGGTGAGCGTCGGCTCGGGGATCACGGACCTCTCCGACACCGCCCGCTCGTTCCGAGAGGCGGCCCGCGTCGCGAGGCCACCCCACCCGCCAGCCCCTCCCCCGGGACCGGTCCTTTCACGAGCTGTCCGACATCAGCCTGCACCGCCTGCTGTACGCCCTCCGCGAGGACCCCCGGGTCCCGGAGTACGCCGAACAGCAGCTCGGGCGGCTCATCGATCACGACGCCCAGCACGGCACCGACCTGCCGACGACCCTGCGGCACTCCCTCGAAGCGGCCGGCGACAAGACCACCGCCGCACGCCGGGGCGGCCTCTCCCGCGAAACCATGTACCAACGCCTGCGCACCGTCGAGCGTCTCCTCGACCGCGACCTGGAGTCCGGCGAACAGCGCACCGAACTCCACGCGGCTCTCATGGCCCTCGATGTGCTGCGAGCCGACTGACGTTTGACGGGCCATGGCCTGACCAGCCTGGTACGGCCACCACAGCCGCCGTCCCCGACGCGACCACCTGAGCATGACGTCGAAGCGCTTCGATTGACCTTCTCTCGCCAGCAGGCCGTCAAAGAACCAGCCAGAGAAAGCATCCGGCGGTAGAGACCCTTGTTCCACACTAAACTTGTCCGCTAACTTGCGCCTGGAAGTGAAGCGCTTCGACAGCGTGCACGGCCTGCCGCCCGGCGGTTGCGCGGTCCTGCGCGGGCACTGACCTCGAAAGGGCCGACATGACCAAGGAACAAGGGACCTTCCGCTGGGGACATGGAGCCCTCGGCCTCGAGATCGTCCTCGATGACGACGGCAGCCCGCGCCTCACGCATCTCGGACTGCCCGGCGAAGCACGGAGAGTCCCCGGTGCATCCCTGCCGCTGGTGGAGGTGACGGCCGCCGGTCACGGCCGTGGCTGGTCGGGCAGCCACCTCGTGGGCACTGATCTCGGCGGGCGGCTGCGCCACCGAACCCACCACGCGACCCGCGACGGCGACTGGCACACACTCACCGTGCACCTCCACGATCCGGAAACCGGGCTGGTCGCGGAGGTGACCTACCGATCACCGGACGGCGTCCCCGTGCTCCGCAGCGAGGTGACCCTGCGCAACGAAGGGCGGGCCACGCTGCACCTGGAGTCGGTCAGCTCGCTCGCGGTGGGCGGCCTCACCCCGCAGGACCCGACGGCCATCGACGCCGCGGACCTGCTGTGGGCGGAGAACGACTGGCTCACCGAATGCCGCTGGCAGCGGCAGCCGATGCGCCTGACCACACCGGTCCACAGCGGACGCGTGAGCAACGGGCACGGCAAAGCCGGCTTCGCCCTGAACGGACAGGGCACCTGGTCCAGTTGCGGACGCCTCCCCATGGGCGGCCTGACGGACCGGCGTACCGGCCGCACCTGGGTGTGGCAGATCGAGCACAACGGCGGAGGCTGGCGCTGGGAGTGCGGCGAACGGGACAAGGCGGCCTACGCGGCGCTGTTCGGACCCACCGACACCCATCACGGCTGGCGGCACCCCCTCGAATCCGGCGCCGTCTTCCGCACCGTTCCCGTCGCCCTCTCCTTCAGCGCCGACGGCGGACCCGACGCCGCGTTCGCCGCGCTGACCCGCTACCGCCGCGTCCAGCGCCGCCCGCATGGCGACCACCAGCACCTGCCCGTCATCTTCAACGACTACATGAACTGCCTGATGGGCGACCCCACGACCGAGAAGCTGCTGCCGCTCATCGACGCGGCGGCCGACGCGGGCGCGGAGTACTTCGTGATCGACGCCGGCTGGTACGACGACGACAACGGCGGCTGGTGGGACAGCGTCGGCGCCTGGGAGCCCGCCGCCTCCCGGTTCCCCGGGACGCGCGGGATCCACGAGGTACTGGACCGCATCCGGGAGCGCGGCATGGTGCCCGGCCTGTGGCTGGAGCCGGAGGTGATCGGCGTCCGCAGCCCCATGGCCAAGTCCCTGCCCGAGGAGGCGTTCTTCCGCCGCGACGGCACCCGCGTCTC
Source organism: Streptomyces sp. Q2 (assembly GCF_056820935.1). NCBI lineage: Bacteria > Bacillati > Actinomycetota > Actinomycetes > Kitasatosporales > Streptomycetaceae > Streptomyces > Streptomyces sp. Q2. Next base: position 135,823 of record NZ_JBXEJE010000021.1, read on the forward strand.
GGAGGCCGGCCGGCACCACCTGGACCTGCGCCACCCGGCCGCCCGTGCCCACCTGGACCAGGTCGTGGACCGCCTGGTCGGCGAGTGGGGCGTCGGCTACCTCAAACTCGACCACAACATCGACCCCGGCTCCGGCACCAGCTCCCACCCCGGCGAGACCTCGGGCGCCGGCCTGCTCGGCCACAACCGCGCCCACCTCGCCTGGCTCGACGGCATCCTCGACCGGTACCCGCACCTGGTGGTGGAGAACTGCTCCTCCGGCGGCATGCGCTGGGACCACGCCCTGCTGTCCCGGATGCAACTGCAGTCCACGAGCGACCAGCAGAACCTCCTCCTCTACGCGCCCATCGCGGCGTCCGCGCCCACCGCCGTCACCCCCGAACAGGGTGCCGTCTGGGCGTACCCCCAGCCGGAGGACTCCCTCGACGAGGTGGCCTTCACCATGGCGGGCGCGCTCCTCGGCCGCATCCATCTCTCCGGCCGCATTGCCGAACTCGGGCCGGAGGCCCGCGCTTTGGTCCACGAGGCGGTAGGGGCGTACAAGGCCATCCGCGCCGATCTGCCGCACGCCGTGCCGGCCTGGCCACTGGGCCTTCCCGCCTGGGACGACTCCTGGATCGCCCTGGCCCTGCGCACTCCCGCCACCACCTACCTCACCGTCTGGCGCCGACCCGGAACCGACGCCACGGCGACGCTTCACCTGCCCCACCTGCGGGACACCGCCGCCCGAGTCGACCTGCTCTACCCCTCGGTCAGCCGGGCCGTCTCCGCCTGGACGCCCGACACGGCCCGGCTGAGCGTGACCCTGCCCACCGCGCCGTCCGCCGTCCTGCTCCGCATCACCCCCACGGACGCCGACGCTCCCTGAACCACCCCCCACGCCCGCATCACTCACGAATCGACGAGAGGACCCATCGGGTGCCCCCTCTGCGCCAGCCGGACGGACGCTTCACCAACCCCGTGCTCCCCGGCTTCCACCCCGACCCCAGCGTCTGCCGCGTCGGCGACGACTACTACCTCGCCTGCTCCAGCTTCGAGTACTTCCCCGGGGTGCCCCTCTTCCACAGCCGTGACCTGGTGCACTGGACGCAGATCGGCAACGTGTTGGACCGGCCGGACCAACTGCGGCTGCCCGCCTCCATGCCGTCCTCCGGCGGGATCTACGCCCCCACCCTGCGCCACCACGACGGCCGCTTCTGGCTGATCGTCACCAACTGCAGCGAGGGCGGCGGCAACCTGATCGTCACGGCCACCGACCCCGCCGGACCGTGGTCGGACCCCATCTGGGCGCCAGGTGTCCCAGGCATCGATCCCGACCTGGTCTGGGACGAGGACGGCACCTGCTGGTGCACGGTCGCCGGGGTCTCGCAGGTCCGTATCGACCCGTCCACCGGGCAGACGTACGGAACACCGCACAGGCTCTGGTCCGGCGCGCCCGGCGCCAAGGCCCCGGAGGCGCCGCACCTGTACCGGATCGGCGACTACTGGTACCTGCTCATCGCCGAGGGCGGCACCGAACGCGGCCACGGCGTGTCGATCGCCCGCGGCCGTACGCCCAACGGCCCGTTCGAGCCGTGCCCGGCCAACCCGATCCTCACCCATCGCGGCACCGACCACCCCGTTCAGAACACCGGGCACGCCGACCTGGTCCAGGGCCCCGACGGCTCCTGGTGGATGGTGCTGCTCGGCGTCCGACCGGGTGGCGGCACGCCGGGCTGGCACGTGCTCGGCCGGGAGACCTTCCTGGCCCCCGTGACCTGGGTGGACGACTGGCCGGTCGTCGGCGAGGTCGCCCTCGACCTGCCCGAGCTCCCGTGGCCGGTCTCCCCCAGCCCCGTCCAGGAGCCCCGGGACGACTTCGAACTCGCCGAATTGCGACCGTCCTGGATCTCCCTGCGCGACCGGCCGGCCGAACACTGCACCACCAAGGAGCGCCCCGGATGGCTGACGCTCCGCGCACGGGGCGGCTCCCTGGACGAGCCGGACGCGGTGTTCACCGGCCGACGCCAACAACATCTGTCGTGCCGGGCGCGCACCCTGGTCGATGCCGCGGAGGGAGACGGTGGCCTCGCCGTGCGGCTCGACGAGCGGCACCACTACGCGGTCGAGGTGTCCGGCACGCGGGTGCGGGTGGTCGCGCGCGTCGGCTCCCTGCGCACGGTCGTGGCCGAACAGGCCGTGCCCGCCGGGCCGGTGGTCCTCGCCGTCACGACCACGCAACCGCCGTCTCCGCACGGGCCGTGCACGGGACCCGACGTCGTCTCCCTCGGCTTCGAGCAGCCCGACGGCACGTTGACCGAGCTCGCGACCCTCGACGGCCGCTACCTGTCGACCGAGGTCGCCGGCGGCTTCACCGGCCGGGTCATCGGCATGTACGCCGCGGCAGGCACCGTCCACTTCGACTGGTTCGACTACGAGCCCCTCGACGACTGAAGAGGGCTCCCTCCCTTCTGCCTCCCGCTGCCTCCCGCTGCTGGCAGGGGCGCAGGACGCTCCGGCATGGGGCGACGAGGGACGACTGCCCCGTCCTGCCCGACCGGCTCGGTGGTCCGGCCCTGCATCCCGAGAGCGGCACGACACACGTCACCCCGCGGGCCTACGGCGGCAGGCGCGGCCGACGGGTGGCGCCTGGTCGCTGCCCGGCCACGGGCCGGATCACCCGTACGACCCCTGCAGTGGCGCGACCCCGCCCTGTTCGCCTGGATCAAGTCGAGCTGGACCACCCGCTCGGGGACCACCTCCTTCGACAAGGTCTTCGTGGCCAAGTCGAGCCGGATCACGGCCCAGTCGCTCACACTGAACCGGAACGGCACCAGGTTCCAAGGTCTGTGGCACGGGGACACCAAGCTTGTCGAGGGCCGGGGCTACACCGTCTTCGACGATCGGCTCGCCCTCACGGCGCAGGCGCTGACCCGGCTGACCGGCGAGCGGGACCACGGGGTCAACGCGACGCTCCAGGCCCGGTTCTCCCGCGGCCTGCCCTGGAACAACGACGTGGTCACCCACGACACTCGGGTGCTGTCCAACGCCCCGGGCACACCCGATGCGTTCACCATTCCCACGAAGTACCAGGGTGGCCTGCTGGCGACCATGGAGGCCACGTACGCCGACGGCAGCAACGCCGGCCAGACCAGCTGGACTCCGTACCAGGAGTTCAACCAGGCCTTCCCGCCCGACTACCCCAACGGCACGATCATCCTGACCACCGCGTTCCTGAAGGCGCTGCGTGACGGCGAACCGGCGACGCTGACCTTCCACTTCCACAGCGGCGCCAAACTGAAGTACAAGGTCACGAAGTCCGCAGACTCGGTCTCCGGCACGGCTGTCAAGGAGTCCTGACCGACCGGGCCCTCGCCCTGGTTGCCCGCCTCCCGGGCAACCGGGCACCGGCGTTCCCGCGCGCCGCCCCACTCCGCCTTCGGCATGGTCGTGCTCTCCCGGACGGTCACCGCCCGTCCAAGACCGCCGACGGCTCCTCCACGCAAGTCTGCAAGCCGTGGGATCGCAACGCCCCTTCACGGATCTGTTTTGACGAGGTGCTCACCCCGGAGGTTCGCTTCGGGCCACTCCGCGCTGCGAGTTGGAGGCTTTGCCAACCGAGGATTCGACCCCTTCCCCGACCTGCCCGTCCGGCGCGGTGCCTTCGTGCTCGGCGGCCACCACCAACCAGGCGAAGTCATGCGGTCAGCACTGGCCGTCCGCGAATACGGGCCAAGCAACGGTTCCCTCGTCCGTCGAACGGGCAGACTGGCGGCCAACCGGTGATACTCGGGGGGGGCTGAGGATGGAGCGTTACGAGTACGGCTACCTGTACTTCGTCGAGGTGCACGTGGCAGCGAAGCGCCGTCAACCGCCCACAAGCGAGTTCTGGGCCTGCGCTTACATGGGGAGCGGGACGGGGGCCGAACGATGCGAGTCATTCCTCGGCACGCTCAACACCCTGGGTTCTCAGGGCTGGGTGATCGACCAGGGCACGCAGGCTGCCACGCCCGAGTGGGTGCAAACGGCCATCGCCGCCAGGGTCGAAGGAGCAGCTGTGACAAGCGCCTCGACACAGCACTTCATTCGCCGCCGGACAGCCTGATCTGACGGCCAGGTGGCCGTCTTCATAGTGGCCCAAGTCCACCGCTCCGCGGCCATGACCGGGATGGCGTTCCTGCCCCTGGCCCCGCAGTGCCGCTCCGAGCGGGGACTGCGGGAGGGGGAAGTCGGCGGGGAGCAGCCTGGTCTGCTGGGTGAGGTTGGCAGTGTCTGCCTTTGAGGGCTGGTTCTTTCTCGGAATGCCGGCCGGTGTGGTGGTGGCCGGTGCCATGGACGGTGCGGTCTGAGGGGGCATAGTGGCACCTGGGGCGGACAGCGGGCATGGGTGAGGCCCGCACCCCGGGGGACCTTCAGTGAGGCCTACCAGCGTGACCACCATGGTCACGCCCTGCCCGGCCGGTGCCGAGACAGGCCGAGCCCCGTCGCGGGGCTCCGGCCGGAAAGACCAGATCATGATGAGCAGCGCTGAGCAGGGTTCGGCGATCAGCCTGACCAAGGTGCAGGAGACGGCACCCGATCTGGTGAGCCTGTACAAGTCGGCCGGCGACAGCGTGAGCGAGCACGGCCTGTCCGGTCTGCGTGCTGCGGTCTACCTCGTCCTGGACCGCTCGCGGTCCATGCACCCGTACTACAAGGACGGGACAGCGCAGCATCTGGCGGAGCAAGTGCTGACGTTGGCCGCCCACTTCGACGATGACGGCCGTGTGCCCGTCGTTTTCTTCTCCACCGACGTCGACGGCGTCGGCGACCTGGAGTTGGGCGGCCACCAGGGCCGCATCGACAAGCTCCACCAGAACCTGGGCCACATGGGGCGGACGAACTACCACTGGGCGATGGACGCGGTCATCGACCACTACCTCGCCTCCGGCAGCCAGTCCCCCGCTCTCGTCGTCTTCCAGACCGACGGCGGGCCCACGAGCAAGGTCGCCGCCGAGCGCTACCTGTGCAAGGCCTCCCGCCTGCCCCTGTTCTGGCAGTTCATCGGGTTCGGCGACCCCGATGACAACGAGTTCGCCTTTCTGCGCCGACTCGACGAACTGGCCGTCCCCACCCGCCGCATCGTCGACAACACGGGATTCTTCCACGCCGGCCGTGACCCTCGCAGCGTTCCGGACCCGCTGCTGTACGACCGGCTTCTGCGGGAGTTTCCCAGCTGGCTCTCGGACGCCCGCACCGCCCAGGTGCTGCGGTGAACGCGGGAGCGGGCGGCCTGCTCGCGCCGGCGGGCTCTGGCGTGAGTGGGACACCGCCCCGGCCGCAGCCATCAAAACTGAATGCAGATGACTGGACCCACCACGCGCCCCGTGGCCAGCCTCGGCCCTCGTGAACCAGCGCCAGCGAAAGAAACGCTCCTTGCGCCTCTTCCACGCAATCGCGGTGGGTGACACAGCTGTCGTGAAGGCGGTCCTGCGGACCGGGGCCAACCCGGAGCAGATCGACAGTGGAGGCACCACCCCTCTGTATGCCGCATCCGTGAACGGACAAGCCGAGATCGCCCGACTGCTGCTGGCGGCCGGCGCCTCCCCTGACCGCGAGAGCAGCGGAATCGGCGCGGAGGGCACACCGTTGTGCGCAGCCGCATGCTGGGGGCACACCGAGACGGTGCGCGCGCTGTTGGCACACGGTGCCGATCCGAATGTTCAGGGAAGATCACGGCACAGGATGGTCCCCCTTGGACTGGGCCAACAACGGCCCCCACCCCGCAACTCTCGCTCTCCTCGCTACGGCGGGCGCCACGACCAGCGGGCGAACGACATAGCAGCGGCGTCCACCCTCCCGAATCCCATCAGCGCGGTGGACCTCGACGTGCCGCCTTCGGTGGGCGCAGAACCGCCCACCGACGCGGAACCGGGTCCGCTGCGGGACGCGGCGGACCCCGCTCGGATCATTCGCGCCGAGGTCACCTCGTCCAGTAGCGGATGTTGCGGAAGCGGGCCTCGGCGCGGCCGGAGCCGTGGTGGTACACGCCGTTCTTGAAGTAGCGGGTGGCGGCGCCCCGGTCGTCGACCGTCAGGACGAGGGAGTCGTCGAGGTAGACCTTGATGGTCCCGGTCCCGCTGCTCGCCTGGTGGGCGATCTTGACGTTGAACCAGGTGTCGTACGCACCCGTCTTGAGCACCGTGCCGTCGTAGCGCCGCACGGTCCCGCCGTTGGTGTTGTAGGCGTTGAGCATGATGTCGGTGGCGGGGGTGCCCGAGGGGCGCACGCTCCGCAGGGTCTGCACGAAGGAGGCTCCGTCGGTGCCGGACGGGATGTAGACGTCGGCGTCCCACATGCGGTTGCCCGTGGTGTACTCGGCCCGCCAACGCATCTCGGTGCGTGGGTCGGTGGAACTGCCCTCCTCGAACGGCTCGTCGGTGGCGTACACCCACGTGCGGTGGACGCCGCCGCTGTAGCTGTGCCGGTCGCTGAGGTCGAGGTTCCAGGGCTTCTGCCAGCTGTACGTGAACGAGGTCTGCGTCCAACCGTCGGTCGGGTCGGCGGCCGGCGCGGCACCGGCGAGCGGGGCCGGCGGCAGGGCGAGCGCGGCGCCGCCGGCCAGCAGGCCGGCTCCTGCGCGTAAGACGGTTCTCCTGTTCATCGCGTGTCCTTCCGGTGAGGGAGAGGGGTGGGGAACGCGAACGCAGGCAACCCCAATACATCGGAGGAGTCAAGACCTTCGACCAACGCTGACGATGTGGGTGTGAAGTCCGAATCCGCCCCTCAATGCGCAAAGCCTGGTGAAGATAGATGACTGTTAAGGTCATTGACAGATGCATGGCACACGCTTAGGTTCCCCGATACACCCGATGTATCGATGATCCGTCAGGTCTGGAGGACGATGATGACCTCGCAGTCGGGGAAGCATGCGCCGGTGCCCCGCAGAGCCGTACTCGGCACCGCGCTGGGCGGAGCGGCAGCGGCGGCCCTGCCCGGAACGGCCCACGCCGAACCGTCCGCACCGGCGGACCGGTTGGCCGACGCCACTGCCGTGGCCGGGGGCGGCAGACGCCCCTGGAGACTCCGCGACACCATGACCACCGACCGCGCCTGGGAGACGTTCCTGCGCGGCCAGGACCTGCTGTGGACCAGGCTGCCCACCCGCTGGTACGAGGGCCCGTTCCTCGGCGACGGGCTGCTCGGCAGCATGGTCTACCAGGAGCCTGGCGCCAACCAGATCCGCTTCACGGTCCAGCACGGCCGTGTCCAGGATCACCGACCCGAACTGGGCAGCAGCTGGGGCACCTGTCGTCTGCCGGTCGGGCACCTCACCCTCGATCCGGTCGGCACCATCACCTCCGTCGACTGGCGGCTGAGCCTGTGGAACGCCGAGCTCACCGGCACCGTCACCACCACCGCGGGCACGCTCACCCTCTCCACCCTCATCCACGACGAGGTTTTCGCCGCCCGCGTGACGGCCGACGGCGGCGAACAGGTCACCTGGACGTTCCACCCCGAGGAGGCCGTCAGCCCCCGGCGCATCAGCGAGGCCCCGCCCGCCGACTACACCGCCAACCCGCCCTGGACCACCCGGACCGCAGCCGACGGTACCGAACAGGTGCTCCAGCCCCTCATCGGCGGCGGCCAGACCGCCACCGCGTACCGTCGCACCGGCGACGAGCTGCTGCTCAGCGTCGGACACAGCTTCCCCTCCGACACCGCCGCCGAGGCCGCCTCACTGCGCAACCTCCGGCGCGCGACGTCGTACCGGGCCCTCAGACGACGGCACACCCCGTGGTGGCACGCCTTCTACCAGAAGAGCTTCGTCTCCTTCCCCGATCAGCGGCTGCAGAGCTTCCACTGGATCCAGCTCTACAAGGTCGCCTGTGCCAGCCGCGCGGGCGGCCCCGTCATGGCCACCTCCGGACCATGGCTGGAGCCCACCCCCTGGCCCGCGGTGTGGTGGAACCTCAACGTCCAGCTGGAGTACTGGCTCATCCACGGCGCCAACCACCTGGAACTCGACTCGCTCGCCACCACGCTGCGCCAGAACCAGGAACAGCTCATCGCCAACGTGCCCGCCGCCTACCGCGCGGACAGCTCCGGAGTCGGCCGCAGCTCGGACATGTTCGCCACCCGCGCCGTCGGGCAGCCGGGCACCGGTAACGAGGCCGGCAACCTCACCTGGGCGCTGCACAACGTGTGGCTGTCCTACCGGCACTCCATGGACGAGTCGCTGCTGCGCGACACGGTCTTCCCGGTGCTGCGTAGGGCGATCAACTACTACCTGCACTTCCTCACCCCGGGCAGCGACGGCAAGCTCCATCTTCCGAGCACGCTCTCGCCCGAATACCCCGTCGTGCCACCGCAGGACACCAACTACGACCTCGCTCTGATCCGCTGGGGCTGCCAGACGCTCATCGAATCGGCACAACTGCTCGGCATCGACGACGAGTTGATCCCGCGCTGGCAGGAGGTGCTGGCCAAGCTCACGCCGTACCCGGTCGACGACAACGGCTTCATGATCGGCGCCGGCACCCCGTACGCGCAGTCCCACCGGCACTACTCGCACCTGCTGATGGTGTACCCGCTGTACCTCGTCAACTGGGAGCAGCCCGAAAACCGCGACCTGATCACGAAGTCGGTGGTCCGCTGGCAGTCACTGGCCAACGCCCACCGGGGCTACAGCTACACCGGGGCCGCCTCCATGTACGCGATGACCGGCGACGGCGACACCGCGATCACCTACCTGCGGAAGTTCTTCGACCCCACCACCCGCTACCCGTGCCAGGCCAACACGCACTACACCGAGGCCGGTCCGGTCATCGAGACACCGCTGTCCGCCTCGCAGTCCCTGCACGACATGTTCTGCCAGAGCTGGGGCGGTGTGATCCGCGTGTTCCCGGCCGTCCCGTCCGCCTGGGCGGACGTCACCCTGCACGACTTCCGCACGCAGGGCGCCTTCCTGGTCAGCGCCGTCCGAAAAGCGGGGGCGACCCGGTTCATCCGCGTCCGGAGCCTGGCGGGCGAGCCGCTCCGACTCCGCCACGGCCTCAGCGGGACCCTCACCGTACTGCTGGACGACGGCACCCCGGCCCGCACCAAGGATCTGGGCGACGGCACCCTCGCCATCGACCTGCCCCGGGGCCGCGAGGTGCTCGTCCACTCCGGCCCACGGCCCGACCTCTCCATCGCGCCCGTCACCGTCAGCGAACCGGGCCCGGCCTGGGGTCTGCCGTAGTGGCCGTCCGCACGCACGTGTGCAGAGTCCCGCCGTAGCGGCTCCCGCACACACGTGTGCAGAGTCCCGCCGTAGCGGCTCCCGCACACACGTGTGCAGAGTCCCGCCGTAGTGGCCGTCCGCACGCACTGCCGTGCAGGGGCCCGCCCGCCGACACGGCGGCGGGCCCTGAACGTCCCCCCGTCCGGCCGCCGTTGCATTCCGCACCCGCACCCCCGTGAGCCGGGCATCCCTTGACCGACATCCCACCTCATCCCCCGGGAGGGTTCCATGGCGGTTCCGATCAGAACCGCGGTCGCCGCGCTCTGTGCCGGACTGATGGCCACACTCTGCACAACCGTGCCCGCGCGGGCCGACCAGGACGCCGGCTCCGCCGGGCGTGTCTGGGCGGTGTCCGGCCCCGAGCGCGCGGCAGCGGCGCGCGAACCCCGCGCGCAGGTGTCCCTGGACGCGACCGCCGGCACGCTGAGTCTGTCGGTGTCCCGCGGCGGCCGGACGGTCATCGAACCGTCGCCCGTCGGCATCGTCACCGAACGGGCCGATCTGTCCCAGGGCCTGCGCTTCCTGCACCGCAAGGACCGACTGGTCGACGAGCGGTACCGGACCAAGTCCGGCAAACGGCTGGAACGCCGTGCCCTCATGAACGAAACGCGCCTGTCGTTCGCCACCTCCTCCGGTGCCCGCCTCGACCTCGTCGTGCGCGCCTCCGCCGACGGCGTCGCCTACCGGTACGTCCTGCCCGCCGGGTACGGCGACGTGCTCGGCGAGACCTCCGCGTTCAACCTGCCGCCCGACGCGAGCGCGTGGCTCGGCACCTACCGGGTCGACAACGAGGGCCAGTTCAAGCAGTACACCGCCGCGACCGCGCCCACCGGCGAGTACTCGGACCAGGCGCTGTTCGCGACCGACGGCGGCTACACCCTGCTCGCCGAGTCCGACCTCACCGGCGCGTACTCCGGCGCCCGGCTCGCCCACGACCAGGGCACCGGCACCTACCGGATCAAGCTCGCCGACGACCGGGTAAGGACCGACGGCCCGCTCGCCACTCCCTGGCGGGCCATGGTGACCGGCGACCTCGCCACCGTCACCCGGTCCACCTTCACCGACGACCTCGCCCCCGCCTCCCGGGTCGCCGACTCCTCGTGGGTCCGGCCCGGCACGGTGCTGTGGACCTGGCTCGCCGGCGGCCGCGCGGCCGGTCAGAGCCTCGCGGCGCAGAAGGCGTACGTCGACTACGCCGCCGAGCGGAACTGGCCCTACGAGGCCGTCGACGCGGGCTGGTACTTCAAGGCCGACGAGTGGGACACCACCGACCCGAACTGGCAGACCAACAGCTGGATGCCCCAACTCACCGAGTACGCACGCGCCAAGGGCGTCGGGATCATCGTCTGGATCCATCAGCGCGACCTCGACACGCCCGAGGAACGCGCCCAGTGGCTGCCCACGCTGGAACGGTGGGGCGTCAAGGGCGTCAAGATCGACTTCATGGACTCGGAGGCGCAGAACACGCTCCAGTGGTACGACGCCATCCTCCGGGAGACGGCCGCCCACCACCTCTTGGTCAACTTCCACGGCTCCACCATTCCCAAGGGCATCCAGCGCACCTGGCCGCAGGTCATGACCCTGGAGGGCGTCAGCGGCGAGGAGAAACGCACCAACGCCGCCGCCCACCTCACCACCCTGCCCTTCACCCGCAACGTCATCGGCTCGATGGACTTCACTCCCGGCGCCTTCCAGCGCGTCGGCCTGCGCCCCAACTCCGACGCGGCCGAGGTCGGGCTCAGCGTCGCCTACGAGTCGGGCCTGCAGATGTTCGCCGGCACCCCCGAGTCGTACGACGCACGGCCGCTCGCCCGGGACTTCTTCGACCAGGTCCCTGCCGCCTGGGACGACACCCGGCTGCTCGCCGGCCTGCCCGGCCAGGAGGCCGCCCTCGCCCGCCGCAGCGGCGACCGCTGGTTCCTGGGCGGGGTGTACGCCGGCGCCGCCCACACGGCCGCGGTACCGCTGACCATCGGCCGCGGACGGTGGCTGGTCGAGTCTCTCCGGGACGGCACCGACGGGCTCGTGAAGGACCGTCAGGTGCTGCGCGGCGGTGACACGTTCAGCGTCGATGTCGTCGCCAACGGCGGCTTCGCCGGGATCGCCTGCCCCTGGCGCGCGGGCCTCACCACCTGCTACCGCTGAACCGTCCGCCGGCCGCAGGGCGAACTGCTCGCCCCGCGGCCGGCGTCAGCCCTCCGCGCCGCTTTGCCGTCCTCCAGCGGCGCCGCCATGGGGCTCCCCGGCCTCCCCTGCGACTGATCACCAGCCATCCTGCCCGGGCGGAAACACATCACCGCACGGATCTGCGCGCCCGCACTGCTCGTCGTCAGTGACCGGGCGCTGAGGCATGCGCCTTTTCACCGGCCTTCGCAAGGTCGCCTCCGGCCGTGCAGGCCAATCTCCAGGTGCGCCCCGATGCCCTCCGTCGAAACAGGCCACGCACGCCTCTTCCCGCCCTCAAACCCTGCATGGCATGCTCACGCCACCGCACAGTTATGAACATTGTTCATCTACATGAATTCTTGTGGAGGGGCGAACGGACATGAGCGCATTACATGGCATCGAGAGCGGAGACGGGCGCACCGGCATCACGAGACGACGCCTACTGGGCAGTGCCGCGGCCGTAGCGGCCTACGCCGTGGCCGGGGGCAGCGCGGCACAGGCCGCACCCACCACCCACGGGCAAGTCCCACACTTATGGCGCGAGTTCACCCGCACCCCGTACACCCACCCGCAGATCCCCTACGTCGGCCGGGCGGGCTACCGCGGCGGCGCGGTGCGACTCCCCCGCCGCCCGCTCACGTTCGACGTACGCACCTTCGGCGCCAGGGCGGACGGCACCGCCGACTCCGCCCCCGCGATCAACCGGGCCATCGCCGCAGCCGGCCGGGCCGGCGGCGGCACCGTCTCCATCCCGTCCGGGACCTTCCGGATCGACGACGTCATCCGCGTCGGCCACTCCAACGTCGTCCTGCGCGGTGCCGGTACCGGCCGCACCACGCTGTACGCGACGCGCAGCCTCACCGAGCTGATCGGCGTCTACGGCTCCCGCTACGGCGGTGACAAGTCGTCCTGGTCCTGGGCCGGCGGGCTCATCTGGCTGGCACCCGAGGCCCGTTGGAACTCCCTCGTCGCCGCGATCCGCGCCAAGGCATGGCCGTTCGAGGGCTGGACCGGCGACCGGCGCGACGAATGGCGGCCGCTCACCGGCGTCGCCCCGACTACGACTGCTGGGTGGCCGACGTGACGGTCCGTCACGCCGACAACGGCTTCGGCCTGGTGGCCGCGTCCGCCTGCACCCTGCGCCGGACCCGGGTCCGGGCCGCGGCTCCCACCATGCCTCACATGAGTCGAGGGGCCCGGCCCCGAA
>NZ_JBXEJE010000021.1:148506-157900 GCF_056820935.1 Streptomyces sp. Q2
GCGCCGGACCCGGGTCCGGGCCGCGGCTCCCACCATGCCTCACATGAGTCGAGGGCCCGGAACCTTACGGTTCCGGGCCCTCGACCCTGCAGTAGCGGGGACAGGATTTGAACCTGCGACCTCTGGGTTATGAGCCCAGCGAGCTACCGAGCTGCTCCACCCCGCGTCGGTTGACACCACCGTACGCCATGGCGGCAGGCACTGGAGACCACTGGCTGGCGGGGCATCGGCTTCTACCCGGCGAAGCCGACGTTGGTGACGGACTCGCCCTGGCCCCACGGGGAACAGAGGTCGGGCAGGACACCGGCGGTCCAGGCCTCGTCCAGGCCTTGATGATCGCCGACGCCCAGGTCCGACGATCTTTGGAGGTGCCAGCACCGGGCCAACCAAGTCAGTTGATTCGCTCGCGCACGCCCATGCACCGCGCATTGCCCCGTTACGGGACCGTCAATCGGTCCGGGCGCGGAGGCTTCGCGCCAGGGTGGGGATCATCACCGTCGCAGGGACGAGGTGTAGCCCGAGGAGGGCGGTGGTGGTGGCGGTGTCAGCCCCGGAGAGGAGGGGCGGGACCAACGAGATCGCGGTCAGCGACACTGCCGTCCACACGAATCGCTCGGCGGGGCGAGCGCTCCAACGAAGAAGAGCGACGGCAATGACGACGCCCACGACCGAGAAGAAGCCGGTCACCACGGCGAACCCAGGCAACGGGATCGCCTCGCCACCATCGGGGACCTCGAAGTCGACGCCAACGGCCTGGGCAAGCGCCGCGGCGAGGGTGGTGGCGACCATCGCCGCGAGCATGGCAATGAAGCCGGTACCGGCGAGCCCGCGGAGTCGGGAGGTCTGGCTGGTCTGGCTGGTCTGGCCCGATGCCGGGCCTGCGACGACCCCAGTGTCATTCGTGCTGTTCACGTCGTTCCTCCATGTCCGGTAACTGGCGTACGGGGCTTTGACTGGCATGTGACGGTCCTGGACCCGGGCTGCCGACCCGCACCCGCGCCGCGCGACGGCCGGGTTTCGCAGGGCGCGGACGCCGGTGCCGCGGAGTCAGACCCCGGCGCCGCGTCCGAGGACCGCCCCGGGCTCGCCCTCGTGCAGCGCCGGCTGTATCCGCCCGCGGGTGACGACGCGGAACGCATCGCCGCACCACTCCGCCACCACCACCGTGACACGCGCACCACCGCGCAGCGCGAGCGTCCGCACCGGGACTACTCCGTGCCGTCCGCCGGCAGGCGCTCCGGCAGCCCGAGCCGCGGGAACTGGTCGTCGTGGAACGTGACGATCTCGGTGATCGCCCCGCCGGTGACGCGCAGGACGTCGATCGTCAGCGGCAGGTACGCGCCCTCCCGCTCCCGCCAGAGGTAGAAGCCGACGGCAGGCTGTCGGTTCACGGAGGTGAGGACGCCGCGCAGGCCCTTCATGCCCTCGAAGCCGCTCTCGACCCAGTCGTTCACCACCGCGTCGCGGCCGACGTACAGGCCCGGCGTGGGCGGCATCGAGCAGCGGACGTCGTCCCGCAACAGTGCGGCGAGCCCGTCGATGTCCGTGGCCACGCTGGCGTCCGTGAAGCGGCGCACCAGCTCGCGCGTCCCGGCGTCCTGCTCGCCGCCGGTCCAGTCCTGCCGCTCGGCGGGCAGGTGCTCCCGCATGCCGGCGCGGGCCCGCTGCAGCGCGCTGTTCACGGAGTTGACGGAGTCCCCGAGGAGCTCCGCGACCTCCTTCGCCGGCCAGCCGAGCACGTCCCGCAGGATCAGCACGGCCCGCGGGCGCGGCGCGAGGTGCTGGACCGCGACCAGGTACGCCAGCTCGATCGTCTCCCGCGCGACGGCGACGGTCTCCGGCTCGTCTGCGTCGCCCGCGGGCAGCTCGTCGAGCAGCCGGTCCGGGTAGGGCTGCAGCCACAGCACCTCGCCGCCGGTCGCAGGCTCCGGGCGGCACTTGGCGAGCAGGTCCAGGCAGGCGTTGGTGGCGATCCGGTACAGCCAGGCCCGGAACGTCGACCGCCCCTCGAAGGTCTCCCGGCGCCGCCAGGCACGGAGGAACGTTTCCTGCACGGTGTCCTCGGCGTCCTCGAACGACCCGAGCATCCGGTAGCAGTGCACGTGCAGCTCCCGTCGATGCCGCTCCGCCAGCCCCGAGAACGCCGGCTCGTCGATGTCGCCCAGCCCGCTCACGCCCAGACCGCTCACGCCCAGCTCCTCCAGCCGCGTGTCCGCACTCATCACGTCATCCTTCCGCCTCGTCGTGTCCCGTCGTAGATGTGACGGGTGCGGGCGCGAAAACTCATCACCAGGGTCGGTCCACATGGCTGAGCGGCTCGCGGATAGAGCGCCAGGCGGTGGCAATCCCGACCCGGAATCCGGCGGCCAGGCCGGTGAGGGTGTCGCCGTTGCGCAGGTCGGCCAGGGCGAGCAGCTACCGCCCTTCACCACGGCGCTGACCTGCACCATCAGTCTGGAAACGGCGCAGAGTCCAACCTCGTTTACACTCCCGAGAGCGACTGGAAGAACCTCGGTACCGCGATCGACGGCCGGCCGACGTCAATGACCCGATGCCAGGCCATGACCGCGACGAATCGCCGAGAGGAATCTCTGATGTCCCACCCTGCGATCACTCGCCTCCGGCAGCTACTCCCGCCGCCTCCGTCAGGGGGTGACATCGTCGACTGGGGAGAGTTGTTCCGCAGGACTGCAATGACGCTGCCGACGGACTACCGAGAATTCGTCGAGACATACGGTGGTGGAGAGGTAGATGAATATCTGTCAGTCAGCACACCACCAGTCCCCGCTTCGGCCTACGGCGATCTGCTTGACGGCATAGATCCGGCCCTCCGCTTACAGGATCGTGCTGAACTTGCGAGTCACTTCCCAGGCAGTATTCCGCCTCCACTACTAGCGTTCGGCGCCACGGCTAGCGGCGACGTCGTGTTCTGGCTGCGTGTGGGGCATCCAGACACCTGGAGAGTGGCGACCTTCAGGAGACAGGTGCTCTACGGAATGAACTGTTGGACCATCTTTGATGGCGGCATGGCCGAGTTCGCGCTGGCCGCTTTTGCAGGGACGATCGAGCCATTCAGCGAAGGTTCACTCTCGCGAGAGTCGCATCGCTTTACAAGTTGGCAGAATGCGTGAAATCGTCGATGGTGATCGCTGTGCATGCTTGATGGTGTTTCGATCAGCGATCGGACCGTGATGCCCATATGGCGTCCGTGATTCCCCGCATCCCGTTGTAAATCAGCAAAGGACTCTATTGTGTCGACGATGAAACAGCTGAGGAATGTGCTGGGAGCACCCCCCAGCGAGGGTGAAGCGAGCTTCGACGGGGTAGAAAGTGTTCTTGGGGTCGAGCTACCGAACGACGTGAAGGCGTTCTGTTCCCTTTACGGGGACTTACTGATCTCCGACTTCATTTTCGTCTTCGGACCACGATTCATGGGCGAAAAGGGGGTATGGATGAGTGAATTCGTTCGGGACGGTCACTCCACCATCCCCAAGGCAGTGCTGCCTGACGCCGGCGGCATGCTCCATTGGGGCCATTCCATCGAGGGGGACAAGTTCTTCCTCGAGGACCGCGGGGCCGGCAGATGGACGGTTTCCGCGTTCCGTAGGAACTGGCATGACTGGTACCAGTCCGATGAAACCCTTACTGAATGGCTGGCGGACGTCTTTGCCGGGCGTCGCGCTACGGATTGGATGCCGGAATGGCCCGAAACCCACTGGTTTGAATAGCTCACGTTCAGGGGCCGCGATAACATCACGCGTGGATTGTGCGCCATTACCCGCCGTCCAGGGGCGTCGGCTGGGGGTGCGCCCACAACGTCGGTGGGTCAGACATCACGGGAACCTCATGCCGACGGGAGCCACACCATGAAGCGCCGGACCAGCAAGACGCCGTGCGACGCGCTCGGGCAACTGAAGGACACTGTCTCCCTGTTGCACGAGGACGGAGCGGCGGGAGACACAGTGGACTGGGAGATGGCGGCTGCCGACCTCGGTGTGCCCTCCTTCCCGGCTGATTACCAGGAGTTCGTCTCTGCGTTCGGTGCGGGATCAATCGAGGACGGCCTCTTTGTGTGGATCCCGCGCCCCGGAAGCGCGAGCGCCCCGCTGACCACGGGGCGCCTACCGGACAGCGCTCTACGTCCGGGCGCGATGAGCAACTGGCAGGATGCCGCCGCTGGCTCCCTGGACCGGCTGGAGGAGATGCTCGTCTGGGGGCAGACGAACAGCGCGGACGCCCTGTGCTGGGTGACTTCCGACCCCGACCCCGACCCCGACCCCGACCGGTGGCCGGTGGCCGTGTGGGAACGCCAGGGCGGAGGATGGAGGGTCCACGACTGCGGTATGGCGGAGCTCCTCTTGGGGCTGCTGCGAGGCGATTTCCCAGAATGCCCCGTGAGCGACGAATCCCTGTGGGGAGCCCAAAGCGCCCGGTTCCTGAACTTCAGGGACGAGGAGCGCTTCCTCGACGCAGGTGTGGATCCGTGGACGGGCAGATCGCTGAACAGATTCGACTGACCAGTCCTTCAGGCGAGGCGAGGGGTGGCGACGGCCATGACACGGCGAGGCCGCTGGGTCCAGCAGGCAGCGGTGTCGCTCGCGTTGCTGTGCGCGGCTGCCGGGTGCGGTCACCGCGTGAGCTTCCGGCGTCGCACGCGCAAGGTGTCGGCGGCGCCCCGCCCCTCGAGGACGGCGGTACCGCCGCGTTAAGCGCATGCGGCACGTTGGAGCATCCTCACCTCTCGGACATCACCTTCCAACGTCCTGCCGCGTCGTATGTGGCGCAGGCGGCGTAGTCCTGCAGAGTGCCCCAGCGGGGGAAGAGCACCGGTTCGGCGTGGTGTGTGTGTGGGGGCACCAGCCCCCACCGTCGGATGATCAACAGGCTGCTGTTCCGTTTAGCGGCGCCTGGTCTGCGCGGCGAAGGCATCGAGCAGGGCGAAGGTGCGCTTCGGCTGTTCGAGGTGGGGCAAGTGGCCCGATTCCGCTACCACTTCGAAGCGGGCGTCTGGGAAGGACGCGGCGTACGCCTTGCCGTATGCCGGGGTCGCGATGCGGTCACTTTCGCCCCACAGAACGAGGGTGGGAACGGTGACGGCCGCGAGACGGGGGCGGAGGGTGGGATCGTTCATGGCGGGACCGCCGGAGAAGAGACGCAGGGCTGCCATGTTGGCCTGGATGACGGCGAGTCGCTCGGCCGGGATGGTCGACGGGTCGACGTAGAAGCGCTCGGAGTCGTGGTACGCGTGCTCGGCGACGCCCCGCGCGTCGAGGGCGAAGAAGTCGCGGACCGGTTCGCCCTCGACCTCGATGCCGACCGAGTTCATCAGAACGAGCCCGCTGATCAGGCCCTTCGTGTCGGCGGTGGCCAGCTCGGCGCCGATCCAGCCACCGAGTGAGGAGCCGACGACCAGGACGTCGGACAGGTGGCGGTCGCGCAGGAGGCGGAGGTAGGCGGCGGCGAGATCGGCCACGTGGGTGCAGTCGGTGGGCCGCGCGGTGCCGTTCCAGCCCGGGTGGGTGGGCAACAGCGTGGGGGCGGTCGTGGCGAAGTGTTCGGCGATGGGGGCGACGGTGACGGGACCGCCGCCGCCGTGCAGGACGAGGACGGGACGACCGGCAGCGGGGCCGGATTCGGTGATGGTCAGTTGCGAGGACATGCACAGGACTTTAACTAAGGATGTTTATATAAACAAGCTTGGTCATGCTGCTAGTCTGGGGAACATGGCCGTTGAACTGCAGATCCTCGGACGGGCCATGAAGGCCGCCCAGTACCGCCAGCACCGGGCGCTCGACAGCCGCCTCGCGTCCATCGGCAGCACCCTCGCGCAGTGGGACGCGCTACGGGCGATCAGCCGCACGCCGGGCGCCAGCGCGCGGGAACTGGCCGCGGCGACGTTCCAGAGCGAGCAGGCGTTCGGCACGCTCGCCGGACGCCTGGCGGCGCAAGGGCTGCTGGAGCGGCGCCCCGGGCACGGCCGGCGTATCGAGCATCACCTCACCGCCGAAGGGGAACGCGTGCTGAAGGCGGGCCACGAGGTGGCGGACTCCGTACTCGCGGAGTGCTTCGAGGGCCTGGCGGAGCCGGAGCGAGAAGCGCTGCTGGGGCTGCTGCGGAAGATCGAGGAGCGGGTACCCCAGCAATGACGGAGCCGCCCGCCGGTATGTCCCCGATGGCGGGCGGCTCGTGCCGTGGGTGTTCAGAGATCGAGGTCGGCGGCGGCGCACATAAGGCGTCCTGGGCCGCTGGACGACACCGGCCGGGGCCGGCGACGGGATTCGAACCCGTGTTACCCGCTTGAGAGGCGAAGTAGCCGCAGCCTGCGCACCTGAACATCAGCAGCGTAGCGCGGGCCAGGCGGCCGGGCACCTGCATTTCTGGCGTCTGGTCGGTCGCACAGTCAGGCTGCGTGCCGACTGAGAAGTCGATGATGTCGACAACTGTCCGGACACACCCCAACGATCATCCGGACCGTCCCGGCATACATCCCAGCCGGTAGGTGCGGCGCTGGCCGCTCTGGCCCCGCGGCGGGTCCGGGTGGAGCATGGGAGGTGAGCGAGCAAGGGAGGCCCGCCATGAAGACCGGAGCCTCGGACTACGACCGCTGGCTGTACTCGCACACTCCCTCCCAGGCCGAGGGCGAGCGCGATGAGCCGGCCGAGCGTGCGGCGGTGGAGCAGCACCCGGACGTCCCCAGAACCGAGCCGTCCCAGGCGGAGGGCGAGCGCGTGGACGACTTCCGGACCACATGACCCCCGATCAACGACCAAACGATCAGCGAAAGGGCAGGGCGGCGCGCCTGCCGGTTCACTCCGGGATCGCCTGGAGCGCTGTGTCGGAGTAAGGAAGGAGCAGGCCCCGGGCGTACTCACACAGCGCCCGCCCCGCCTGGTCCCCGGTGACCTCTCTGACCCGCACGCCCTGCCCCCAGGTCGCAGGCATGCGGTCCTGCACGCGACGCTCTGACGGCCGAGGGCGCCTTCGAGGTCTGGCACGGCCTGGTCCCCGCCAACCGACTCGCGAATACCCACCGAATTCGTTTCCGTTACACCTTGTGACGTGGTCACACCGTCGAGGGCCTGGCCGCCCCCGTCTGCATCCTTGGACAGGCGGGGGAAGAACTTCTCCGTGTCGGCCGCATCGACGCGGTGAACAAGTCCTCGGTGTTCACGATCTTCCTCAACGCCTCAGCGACCGTAGTGGTGGCCTTGGAGGACCCCGGTCCGGCGCCCCGCACGCGCCGGCCGACAAAACCGAGTGACAACACGGCTGCCTTGGTGACACCAGTCGCGCCTCCGCTCGGCGGTAGCCCTGCACGGTGCGGGTCGAGACGCCCAGGCATTCGGCAAGGTCCGAAGCGCCAGTCGGTCGGCAGGGCCGAGCTCCCCCAGCTGCGCAAGCGCGTCCACCTCACCGCCCTACCCGTTGCACCGTTGAGTCGAGGTGTCGGTGGGCTGCCGTAGGGTCCGCCCATGACCACGACGTTGATGACCTATGCGGGACCAGGCGAGACCGATGCGCTGGTCACGCGCACAGGGGGAACACCACTGGCTCCTGCGGGCACGGCATGGCCCAACTGCGCGGAGTGCAATGGGTCCATGCAATTCCTGGCCCAGGTCGTCCTGGATGGCCGAGGCCGCCCGATCGACCAACGCCACACACAGCCCGGACTCGTCATGGCGATATTCATGTGCCAGAACGATCCAGGCATGTGCGACGAGTGGAGTCCGACCGCCGGCGGTAACCAGGCTCTGCTCTTCCCTTCGGACAGGCTGAAGCCGATGGCCGCGCCCGAACAGGACGAAGACCAGAGCGTTCTCCACCTCGGGGCGGTCAACGCCGTCACCCTGGTGTCCTTGACTGCCGCCGACTACGACAGCGCACGCAAGGAATGGGGCAGCCGCAGGGGAAACGACCTGAGGAATGTTCTGGGACAGCTCGGCGGACAACCCGCCTGGCTGCAGGACGACGAGACACCCACATGCCCGGCCTGTACCCGGCCCATGGACCTCGTGGCACAGTTCGAGGAGGGACCAGACCACGTCACGGCCATGAACTTCGGAGGCTGCGGCACGGCGTTCGCCTTCGCCTGCGGTTCCTGCACCCGGGCTGCCTTCCTGTGGCAATGCTGATCGCCGACATGGGAGCCGTGCCGACGACCTCATCCGCCGGCAGAGGCCCCTCCCCCACGGGCCGATGAGTTCGTTACGGCCTGATCGGCTCCGACATCTCGGAGAGCGTCCGCGGATTTCTACCGTCGGTACGACGGTCGCACGATCTCGGCACGACGGTGGGCAAGCCGTCGGCACGACAGTGGGCAAGCCGTCGGCACGACAATGGGCAGGCCGTCGGAGCAAAGCCATGGATATGGCTACGCCGCTTTGGCGTTGTCCCGCTCCAGTGCCGCGCGCAGCCAGTCGTCCGCGGACCCGGGGGTCGGCTCCGCCCGGCCGCCCGGCGGCGTGAGCACCACGGCCGTCAGCTCCCAATACCGGTCCAGACGCGGCCCGGTCGCGAGCCGCGCGGCCAGCAGGCGTCGGAACTCCCGGGTGTCCCGGCTGCCGTACACGCTGGCGTACACCGCCACGTACGCGTCCAGTGCCTCGCCCGGGAACGGATCCCGTGCTCGGCGCAGCTGGGGGGCGGTGAGCTCGTACGCCTCGGCGAGGCCCGCGTACAGCACGACCGCCCCTCGGGTTCCGGCCACTCGGTGCACGTCCGGCTGGGGCTGCCGGCCGGCGGGACAAGGGGCTGTCGTCATCGCGTGCAGCTGGGCGAAGGCGAGCACCTGCGCCGGGGCCGGCTCGTCGGGCGGCTGCGGAACGGCCACTTCCAGAAACGCCGACGTCGCCCGGGCCGGCATCCGTGGCGGCAGCCAGCCACGCCAGAACCGGGCCAGCGGTGCCGTGCTCGGCGGGCTGCTCACCGCGCCGATCAGCCGCAGCCGGTCGGCCCGCTTCTCGGGTGGGCACTCCCGCACCAGCCGCAGCGCCGCCTCCCGCCAGCGCAAGGTCTTCAGCTCGCTGCCCAGCTCGCGCAGGCGGCCCGCGACGGCGTCCTCCAGCACGCGGCCACCCGGGCCCTCGTCCTCGTCCTCCAGAACCCGGCGCACCTCGGGCAGCGGGAGATCGAGGGCGCGCAGGGAGCGGATCAGCCGCAGCCGCTCCAATGCCTCGGGGCCGTACCGGCGATGCCCGCCGCCGCTGCGGGAGGCCTCGGGCAGCAGAGACCGGTCGGAGTAGAAACGGACCGTCTTCACGGTGACACCCGCCCGCTCGGCGAGCTCGCCGATGCTCCAGAGATCCTCGTGCGACATGGACAGTTGAACCTCCCTCTGGGGGAGTTCCTACGGTACCGGCGCGGGGGGCCGGGGGGGGCCCCCCGGCCCCGGGCC
>NZ_JBXEJE010000021.1:158025-190155 GCF_056820935.1 Streptomyces sp. Q2
CCCCGGTCCGCGGGACCACGGCGTGCGCGACCGGCGCGACGCCATATGACGGACCAGAGAAGAGGGCCATGACCGTGTTCATCATGGTGGCGGGCGTGTTCACCGGCACCCATGTGTGGCAGGAGACGGCCGCGCGGCTGACCGCGGCGGGCAGCGAGGTGCACGCGGTCCCGCTCACCGGAGTCGACGCGGGCCGCCCCGCCACGTCAGCCCGCGTCGATCTGGAGACGCACATCGCCGACGTGATCGAGGTGATCGACGCGGTGGACGCGGCATCCGGCCAGGAGATGGTGCTCGTCGGTCACGACTACGGCATCCACCCGGTGCTCGGTGCCGCCGACCGGCGGCCACAGCGTGTTGCCCGCGTCGTGTACCTGGACTGCGGGATGCCGCAGAACGGCGTCCCGGCCCTGGCCGCCGTACCGGACCAGACCCTGCGCGCGCAGCTGGCTGAAGGGGCACAACACGGTCAGGCCGAAGGTGAGTTGGCGCCGCCGACCCGTGACGAGTGGCAGCGCTGGGGCAGCACCGCCGGCGTCTCCGACGCGGCACTGGACCGGCTCACCGCCCTTGCCGCACCGCAGCCGCTGGGCACCCTGCTCCAGCCGCTGCGGCTGACTGGAGCGGTGGCCACCGTGCCCACCACCGGGGTGTTGTGCACTCGTAACGGCGTCAGCGTCGACCTGGTGCAGCGGCTCGTCGACTTCGGCGACCCCATGCTCGCGGCCCTCACCGACCCTCAGGTCAGCTTCTTCGAACTGCCCACCGGGCACTGGCCGATGCTGTCCTCCCCCATCGACCTGGCGCACGTCCTGCTGCGCGCCGCGGCCGGCGAGGGGCGCCGCCTGCGACCGGCCGGCGCCGACGCACCGCCCGCCCATCTGCGCCCGTTCCCCCTGGACGTGCCCGAACTACCCCGGGACCGCAAGGGAGACGTCGACCTGTACGTCCCCGACGCGGAGGGCCCGCGACCGGCTGTGGTCTTCGTGCACGGCGGCCCGGTCCCCGCCGGGGCCCGGCCGACGCCGCGCGACTGGCCGACCCTGGTGGGATACGCGCGCCTGGCGGCCGCCGAGGGCATGGTCGGCGTGACGCTCGACCATCGGCTGCACGACATCGCCGACTACGAGCGCGCCGCCGCGGACGTCACCGCCGCGGTGGAACTGGTGCGTGCCGATCCCCGGGTGGATCCCGACCGGGTCGCTCTGTGGTTCTTCTCCGGTGGCGGGCTGCTCGCCGCGCACTGGCTCACACAACCCCCGGCATGGCTGCGCTGCCTGGCCGCCTCCTACCCGGTCCTGGCGCCGCTGCCCAGCTGGGGGCTGACCGGCAGTCGCTTCCACCCGGCCCGGGCAGTCACGCACGCGGGCCCCCTGCCCATCGTCCTCCTGCGTGCGGGGCGAGAGACACCCGAGATCGCCGCCACCGTGGAGGCGTTCGTGACCGCGGCCAAGGACTGCGGGGCACACCTGGAACTGGTCGACGTCCCGAACGGCCACCACGGCTTCGAAACCCTTGATGCACCCGAGGAGACCCGCCCGGCCCTGCACCACGCCATGGGCGCGGTGGTGACCCACCTGACCGGCTGACGCCGAGGCCGAGCGCCGTGCCCAGCCCTTCCGGCGAAAGCCCAGAGGTCGGCGGACACACCGATGACGGGCCTCCCGCTCAGGCCGGTTCATCGACGTCACACGTCGCGCCCACACGAGCAACGACAGGCACCTCGACATGGCCCAGAGACGTACGCCGGGCAGGGCTTGGGAGATTGGGCAGTTGCGCAGGGCGGCGTCGGCCATGTCCTGGAGTTCGTCGCGGCCGACACCACTCGCGGCTTGTACGGCGATGCCGTGGGCGAAGGTGGTGAGGTAGCGGGCCAGTAGCCCCGGGTCGGTCTCGGGGGGCAGGTCGCCGTCGTCGACGGCTCGCTGGAACCGTTCTCGAATGCGGGAGCAGCCGTTGTCGCGCCAGGCGAAGAGGAGGTCACGGACTTCCTGGCCGGAGGTGCTTGTGGTCAGGGCGCCCTGGACGCCAGACATCCGTGAGGATGGGCCGGGCGGGTGGTGGTTCGACGGTGCCGGCCAGGATCGCGGTGGCGACACCGAGGGCGGTCGGCTCCTCCAGGGCCCGGGCCAGGTATGCGCTGGGGCCTTCGGTGTAGCGCTCCAGGACCTTGCGGAACAGCTCCTCCTTGTTGCCGAAGGCTGCAGTGCCAGGGGGTGCCGGCGATGGGGTCGCGCCACGTGAGGTCGGTGAGGGTGTTCAGTATGACGCCGGCGCGTTCGGTGTCGCCGTCCTCGGTGGGCAGGTCGAGGTCGAAGCCGTCGGGCAGGGCCTCGTGCCCCGGTTGCAGGCGGTCGTCGATCTCGACGACCGCCTGGGCGGCGCCGCGGGTCGTGGTGACTTGGGCGAGGTTGCCGTCGGACAGGCCGAGCTGGTCGGCGTCGTGCCCTTTCTCCTCATGCGGTGGGCAGCTGGGGCAGCCCCGGGGTGGGCCGGGGCGGGGCGAGCCGGGGCGCGGGGTGAGCGGTCGGTGAGGTGCTGTTCAGCCGAGCGGGTTGGTCGTGTCGCGCAGGGTGGCCAGGGCCGGGGCGTACATACGGGCCTTGATGGTGCCGAGGGTGTCGCCGGCCTTGTTCACCTGCGCCTGGGCGATCTCGATCGCGGTGGAGCGCACGGCGTCCTCGCTGACCGCCTGGTCGACGATGCCGGCGGCCGCGGCGTCGGAGCCGCCGTAGCGGCGGGCGGTGAGCATGGCCTCATGCGCGGTCTGGGGCGCCAGCCGGGACTGGATCAGGGCGGCCATACCGGGAGTGAAGGGGATGTTGATGTCCGCTTCGGGCAGGCACCAGTAGCCGCGGTCGGCGCGCATCACGCGGAAGTCGTGGGCGAGGGAGAACATCGCGCCGGCGGCGAAGGTGTGCCCCTGCAGCGCGGCCACCGTGATGGCCGGCAGCGACAGCATCCGCGCGAACAGCTCATGGACGGAGACGAGGTAGTCCTGGTGCTGGTCGGCGTGGGCGAACACCCAGTCCAGATCGAGTCCGTTGGAGTAGAACTTGCCGGTGGCGGTGGTGACCAGGGCGCGGGGGCCCTCCGCCTTCTCCACCTCGTCGAGGGCGGCGCCGACGGCGGTGAGCCAGTCGGGGTGGAAACGGTTCTCTCCGTCTCCGAGGTCGAGGAGGAAGACGTTGTCCTGGGAGACGGCGAAGGCCAGCTTGCGCAGCGTGGCGACCTTGGTGGCCGCGCCCTGGAGGCTGAAAGGCACGGTGAGGGTCGTACCGGGTTTTGCGGTACTGGCCGTCGAGAGGTGGGGCGTGTAGCGGACGACCGTCAGCGGGAGCCGTTGGGCAGTGTCACCGGAGACGTGCGCCGAGGCGAAGGTCCAGGTGGCCTGCGTACGGGTGCCGGCCGTGGACTGTGCCGGAGCGCGGGAGACGTCCACGTCGAGCCTGTACGAGCGTTTGCCGGCAGGCAGGAGCAAGTGGCATCCGGACGAGGCCTTCAGCAAGATCAACAGCGAGCGGACAGGCCCGCTCGTTCCGTGGACGAGGACGCAATGGTGCCGGACGTCCTCGTGCAGAACCGTCGGGACACGACTACGGCCCAGGCGCTGCTTCCGCAGTCTGACGACGAAGACGACCGCCACGGTGCCGCGGGTGCTCGTCACGGACAAGGTCCGCTCCTACGGTGCTGCCACCGCCAGGTGATGCCCTGTGTCGAACACCGCTCGCTCAAGGGATTGAACAAACGGGCGGAGAACAGCCACCAGCCAATCAGGCAGGTTGAACGCCGATGGGAGGCTTCCGTTCCGCGGGCGGGGCGCAGCGGCTTCTGTCCGTATCAGCAGGCGCTCGCCCCACATCCGGCCTCGCCGCCATCTCATGCCCGCCTCACCCACCGAGCCGGGATGGCCGTCCGCTTCACCGTGCGCGGCCACATCTCCGGCACCACCAGCCCGCCCGTCACGATCTGAGCACAGGCCCCCGGAACCGGGCCCCACCGCGGTCCCGAGGCGCCGTCAGAGACCCAGACGCCCAACACCGAGGTCAGCACCCTCCGGCAAGATGATCATGTTGGGCGCGGCCAAGCGCAGGTCCCCCGCTTGGTTCATGACCGCACGTGTCAGTGTGGGCAAGCACGGTGGCCCCACCGTGCCTTGCCGAATCCACTCCGACGACCGCCTGAACTCAGCCGCCGCTCTTGCGCCGAAACGACCGCTGACTCGCAGCCGGGCCGTGCGCCCCGCGAATCTTCGACGCGTCCGTGTTGGCAGCAAGGGCGGCCGCGTCCGCCTGCATACCCCGCTTGCGCGCCAGGGCCTCCCGGAACTTGCGCTTCAAGTCGTCCTGGCCTTCGTCGTCGGTTGCCGGTGCGGGCTCCTCGATGTCGGCCGGCTCCGAACCTTCCTGCTGTGAGGGCTCTGCAGTCATGGTGACCTCCTGGGTTCGGGCAGTGGGAAGCACAGCTTGTCATGGACCATGAGGTCCTGCGATCCAATTCAGTTCGGGCGCGTGTGAGCGGCAAGCCATGGGTGACCTGAGAGATCCCTGATCGCTTTACAGGAGTGACGCGCTGCCCGGGGGCGTTTTCGGCGCTCAGGAGACATCTCGCACAACCTTCGCAGGGGTTTGACTGGCCGGGCGCCCGTCGACCCCCGCACCTGTCCGCCGCGTGGCCGGCCGGGTTCATCTGCCACGGCCCGAGCAAGGGCCACTGCCACCGCATCTCGGTGAAGCCGCTCCGCGCCGGCGTGCAGATGCAGTGCACGAGCGGCTGCTGACCCCGTCGAGCCGTTGGGCTTGGGGCGTCCCGAGTCATGCGTAGAGGGAGACGGCCGGGCTGTTGTTCCGGTTCGACCGAGAGGACGAGGTCGGGCAGACCGCGTTCGATGACCCAACGGATCCGCGGCCAAGGGCGAGTTGCCCGGCATTGAAACAGACTGGACCGCAGACTCGGGGCTGTTCAAGAGCCAGGAGAGACGTCCGGTTCGAACGGGGCTACGGCCAGGGCGGGTTGATACCGTGGGGCATGTCCTTGGGATCACCGGGAAGACCCCAGCTGAACGCAGACACGCAATGGGACGCTTTCGACCCCGTGGCGTACGTCACGAAGAACTACTGCACCGTGCTCCGCGTCGACTCGGAAATCATGCTCATCGCGCGGGCCCACTTCAGTGATCATTTCCGTCGGTTTCCAGGCCTGCGGGCCCGGGGAATCGACGTCGGTGCCGGAGCGAACCTCTATCCGAGCTTCATGATGCTGCCCTGGTGCGAACAGATCACCCTGCTGGACCGTTCGACGCCGAACCTGCACTATCTGGAACGGCAGTTCAAGCAGCACGATCCCGGCTGGGACGCCTTCTGGCAGGAGTTGTGCCGCGACGAGGCCTACGCCGCGCTGCCCGGCGGGCCGTGGGACAGGTTCGGCGAGGTCGCCCGAATCGAGCAGGGCGACCTCTTCGATCTGGTCGACCGGCCCGCACACTGGCAGCTCGGGACCATGTTCTTCGTCGCGGAGTCCCTGTCCACGGACTACCGCGAGTTCCGGGACGCGGTGCGGTGCTTCCTGGAGTCCCTCGCACCGGGGTCGCCCTTCGCCGCCGCGTTCATGGAGCACTCCGAGGGTTACACGGTGGGAGACACCCACTTCCCTGCCTGCGACGTGGACCAGTCCGACATCCGTGACACGGTCGACGCCTACGCCGAGGGCCTCCGGATCCACCGTGTCGGCAAGCCGGACGAGGCGCGCAAGGGTTACACCTCCATGATCCTTGCTTGCGGCTTCCGCAAGACGGGTACCTCTTGAAGTGCCCTCCCGGCGGGGCGAAGTGATCTGTGAGGGGGCACAGAATGCTGATCAGGCCGCGTCAGAACCTGTTGGAGCTCTGGTCTGCCGTGGCCAGCCACTCCTTCCACGAAGGGGCGTGGTCCTGGGGCGAGTCGGCCGGGCTCAGCAGTGTGGCCGACGCGGAGCGGCTGCTGTGCCTGATGTACCCCGCCACGGAGCTCGCCTCGTTCCGCCTGGACGACCCCGACACCACCCAGCTCGATGTGGAGAGGGCCCTGCGGAGCGTGGGCGACTCCAGCGGGATTCCCGCGAGCCTCGTGGAGATCCTCGGTGACTTCATGGAGCGGTACCGTGGCGAGGCGGGCCCTTCCTTCGCGGGGGGCCACTACTTCGCCGCCGAGGACCCCGACCGGGAACTCTTACCGGCACAACGGGAACTCGGGGTCGTCGACTCCTACTCCATGTCGGTCTCCCTGTGCCTGGCCACCCTCGGGTTCCTCAAGATGTACCGAAGCAAGACCGGGCGGGCGTCCACCCTCGACCTGATCGACAAGCTCACGGAGGCGGCCAGCGCCCGCCTGACCGCGGCGATGGTGAGCCTGGTGCGCTCCTTCACCGTCAACGTCGTCGACATCTCCTCCGACCAGGGCCAGGCACTCGCCAGGCTCCTCGGCCGCGGCCGGCTCTCGGAGCGGCAGGTCCTGGCCCGCTTCCAAGACCGTTTCAAGTCCCTGCGCGGAGTCATCACCGAAAGTCTCGTGCTCGGACTCGCCCCCGACGTCACCGACGAACTGCGCAACGACAAGCGGCTGTTCGAGTGTGGCTGGGCCTGGAGCATCGTGCGGGACGCTCCCGAGGTCCCGGTGGATCCCGCGATCGCCGAGAGCATCGGTGTGCAGCCCCGGGGCGTGGCCCGCCCGGTGCCCTACCTCTACTTCACCGTCGTCGCCCTCGACGGCATCATCGACATCTTCTCCGAGCGCACCCTCGTCCTCGGGCTGCTCAACACCGAACAGCAGAAGCTGGCCGAGGCACTGCAACTCCGTTGGGAGATCACCCAGCAGTACTGGTCCGCCCTCGCGCGCTTCGACGACGGCACCTGGCCCCTGGAGGAGATCCCCTGGCGCACCACCCTGCAGCAGCTGGAGTCCGAGTACTTCTCCTTGTGCGTGACCTCCATCCTCGTCCACGACCTGCTCCGCCGCCGCGCCGGCGCCGAGGACCTCACCCGGATCGCCGGTGTCATGGAGCGCCTCGCGGAACGAGGCAGGATCACCAGCGGCACGGTCCGCGAGGACCCGGCGCTCGCCCTGCACAGCCCTGGAACCGGCATGCCCCTGCTCGGCAGCGAGGAACTCGGTCCGGCCATGAAGTGGACCATGGCGGACTTCTCCGCCCAACTGCTCAAGCGGACCGTCCAACTGGGCGCGCTGTCCCGGAGCCTCAGCACCCGGGACCGCCTGCTGCGGCTCGCCGAGGAGATCCTGGGCCATGTCTGGCAGCGCCGTATCCGGGAGGGCGAGGAAGCGGGCCTGTGGGACGAGGTGCGGGCCGTGTACCCCGAAAGCCCGCCCCGCCGCCGGCAGTTGTCCTGGACCGTCACCGAACGCGTCATGGAGGCCATGGTCGCCGCGCACGCCCTGTACACCTGGCCACTTATCCGTAGCCCCGACCTGTCCGCGCTGGCCCGGGCGGCGATCGGCGAGGCAGCCCGCCTCTTCGGCGAGGAACTGGTGAGCCAGCCCGCCCCCCATCCCAGGAGCCCCGAGGACGAGGTGCACCAGGAGATCGAGGCGGACCTCCGCCGCGCCCGGCAGCTGGTCGACGTGCAGCCCGGCACCGCCCACGCGCTGGCGCTTCGGTCCCTCGCACGGCTCGACTCCCTCGCCCGCGCCCGGAGCGCGCCAGACTTCCCGGGGGTGTGAAGCGTGCTCGTCCTCGCGGCCTCCGACAAGGGAGGCACCGGCCGCTCCGTGACCAGCGCCAACCTCGCCTACCATCGCGCCCTCGACGGAGACGACGTCTGCTACCTGGACTTCGATTTCGGCTCGCCCACCGCCGCCGCGGTGTTCGACCTGCCCGACGCGCCCTCCGAGGCCGAGGGACACGGCCTGCACTCGTACCTCAAGGGCGACATCGGAGAGCCGCTCCGCGTCGACGTCTGGGCCCGCACCGAACACCCAAGGCTCCACGACCGGCGCGGAACAGCCGGCCGACTGGTGCTGCTGCCCGGCGACCGTACCGGCGGGGAGTTCGTCACCGACGACGAGAATCTGCGCCGCTGCTCGGATCTGGTGCTGCGCCTCACGCGCGAGTTCGACGTCGTCGTCGTGGACCTGAGCGCGGGACGCAGTTACGCGGTGGATCTCGTGCTGTCCGCCACCTCACCACGAGGCGGGCTAGGCCGGCTCACCAGCCGGTGGCTCGTCTTCCACCGCTGGACCCGCCAGCATGTGAGAGCGGCTGCGGATCTCGTCCACGGCGGGAAGGGCATTCTCGAGGCCGGTGTGCACAGGGGCCACCGACGGGACACGCTCCACGAATCGATCCGTTTCGTCCGTGCCGCGGTGCCCGACCTGGAATCGCTGCTGTGGTCGCAGGTGCCGCCCGCGCAGTACGCGTGGATGCGCAAGTGCGACGCGGAACTAGAAGGGCTCGCCGCCGAGCTCGGGGTCGGCAAGACCCGGGTGCTGTCGTCCATTCCGCTGGAACCCGTCCTGCAATGGCAGGAGCGCCTCATCACCGACGTGGACGTGCACGACCTCAAAATCGCCGCCCGCGAGACGTGGCAGGCCCTGGGAGACCTCGCCCGGAGGGTGACCGACGACAGCTTCTGGGGGGAACCGTGAACCAGCCCGTCGGGGTGTTCCGGGAGACCAGCGCCGAGCCGCGCACGGAATCCGTTCCGTTCTCCCATCTCTCCCTGGAACTCGGTCACTTGTACATGGAGGACTTCTCCGAGGGGCCCGACCGACTCCGTCGGCACTTCGCCGCCGTACGGCCCTGGGCGGACGCCGCGCGCGCCGGTCTCGGCCCGCTGCCCGCGGGAGGACGGGCCCGGGTCAGCACCTGCTTCCTCATCGACGACTACTTCTCCCGGCTCTCCACCCCCGCGGAACTGATCCCGCCGCTCCTCGAGGCCGCCGCCGACGCCGGCCTCACCATCGACTACCTGGCCCGCGAGTCCGGCTGCGCCGCACCCGACCCCGCCCACCGGGACCGGGCCGAACCCGCCGAGGCAGTGCTGCACCGGCTCGTGGAGTCCCCGCCGCCCGGCAGCAACGGCTTCCGCCCGCCCGTCAGCCGCACCGGCTGGCTCACCAACGGCCGACGCGGTCCCGCCCAGCGCACCTCCGCGGCCCTGGACCCCGTCGGCACCGTCTGGCAGTCGCCCAGCGAGACCGGCGCGCGCGGCCACTCCGTCTTCATGGACGTCGAACTGTGGAGCGGCCCCGACGACGAGCGCGCCTGGTCCTGCGCCTTCCTCGCCTCCGTCTGGCAGCTGGTCCGGCTCGGCCTGCTGCGCGACAACGGCCGGGCGGTGTTGTCACCCACCCCTTGGGACGGCCGGGAGTTCCCAGCCGACTGGGACGCCCTGCCGCCCGTGACCCGCCTCAACCCGAAGGCCGCGCCTTTCGCCGCATACGGCACCTGCAGCGTGCTGCCGGGCCGGTTCCTGCCCGTCGAACACGCCGTACGCGTCGTTCTCGATCAGGTTCACGTCCAGGCCGAGGCGCTCACCCAGGTCGCGCAGCGGTCCGCGGCGGAGGGCTTCGCCGTGCCCGACAGCGTGGTGGACCGCACCTCCTACGTCTTCCCGCCGGGGCTGTGACATGGACGGTCTGGGCACGCCCACCGGTCCTGCCCTCGTCTGCGGCGAGGTGCGCACCTGTCTGCTGCCCACCCGCGACGCGGTCGACGAGCAGACCGCCGTACGACTGCTGCGGCTGCGGGCCGACGAACGCGTACGGCTCTCCCGGCACCCCAACCGGTGTGCCCTCTCGCCGGACGTCCTCACCGGAGTCGACTGTCGGCTGCCCACCGCCAACGGCGCCAGAGTCCGCGCGGTCGGCACGGTCACGGCCCGCGCGGTGCTCGTCGAGGGCCGGGTCCTGCAGTCGACGGTGTACTTCGCCACGCCGGCCGCAGGCCCCGACCGGCGCCGCCCCTGGGGCTACTACCTGGTCCGCCCGGGCGAGCTGATCCCGGTCGGACGGCTCCCCGAGAAGGCGGTCACGGAAGGCTTCCTCACGGGTCGCCGGCAGGGCGAGCTGGACGTCGGACCGATCGCGGAGGGCCTGCTGGCGAGAGTCTCCCGGCAGCACCGGCTCCTCGACCACGACACACCGCTCACCTCCTTCGACACCAGCCTGCGCTGGACGGCTGTGTCCGCGGCCGACGGGGAGGAGACGTCGGTGCGGTTCACCAAGGCCGAAGACGGTCTGCGTCTGATCGCACTCCGCCTCCCACGCGGCACCGAAGCCACCGCTGCGGCCGGGCTCTGCGAGGATCTCGCCCGGCAGGACTGGCTGCTGACGACCGTCGCGGACAAACTCGACGGACTGCGAGTCGGCTCCGAGGACGACCGGGCCGCCCTGAAGGTGCTGCGCCCGCTCGTCGACCATCTTCTGCACCTGTGGATGCCGCTGGCCCGGGTGGAGCCCACCCTGCACGCCGTCTGGGACGAACTGGAGAGGGCCCCGGGCTACAGCAGGCAGTGGAACGCCCTCGCCCAGCGCATCCGCGACCAACTCGTCCTGAGGACCCTCACTCGACGTGAGGTACTGCCCTCGGGCTGACGGGCTGACGGGCTGACGGGCTGACGGGCTGACGGGCACCATCTTTCGAACACCTGGCAGGGGGAGGCAGGGTATGGACGGAGAGCCGGGCACACCGCAGCCGGGCGGAACGCAAGGGGTGCGCATAGCGCCCGTCGTGCTCAAAATACTGATCACCGTCGTCGTGAGCACGGTCGCCTATGTCATCACCAACCTGATCAACCAGTCCCAGGACGAGCTGTGGAAACTCGCGATGGCCATCGTGATCGGCGGTTCGGCGCTGATCGTGCAGTACATGGTCGACTTCGAGCAGCGGCTGGCCACCATGGAGGACGGCCAGCGCGCCCGCACCCGAGAGCTGCACGACCACTTCACCCAGCTCAGCGAGGCCGCCGGGCTCCTGACCGAGCTGTCCCAGGCGGGCATGAGTACCAGTGACGCGAGGCGTCTGATCAAGAGCGCGACCCAGGTGGGACGCGAAGGTCCGGACATCGTGAAGGCCTTCACCCGTGCCGAGATCGAGAGCCTCGCCTCGGTCGTCTCCGCCCTGACCGGCCTGACCGCACACTGGCCGCGGGACAACAACGAATGGCTCATCAAGCTCACCGGCTGCGCCCGACGCACGATCGACGCCACGACGAGTGCCGTCGACCGGGTCTTCTGGGACACCGACCCGGCGGGTCCGTACCTGGCGGCGCAGGTGGCGGCCATGCGGAACTACCAGGTGACCATCCGACGGATCGTCATCATCAACCAGACCGAGATCAACGAGATCCAGGCACGCGACTCCGACTTCATGACCCGGTTCACCCGACGCTGGCAACGACAGCGCAATCTGGGAATCCATATGCGCTTCCTGCCCCCCGAACTGCAGACCCTGGCGGCAAGGCGGGACATCGTGATCTTCGACGGCGAGGTGTATCTGGAGTACGAGCCGGACCGTGACGCGAGAAACCTCCAGACCAGACTGGACGCGGACGCCCGTCGAGTCGCCGACAGGGGCAGGGAGTTCAACGAACTGTGGGAAGTCGCCCTCGAGTCGGTCCCTCTGCCGGATCCGTCCGCAGACCCCCAGACGTGAACAGCAGCCCCGGCGTCACTGGCAGCAGACCCCCGCGCCGCCAGTGCGGTGCATGGGTCCGTCAGGGCTGCCAGGGTGCCCGGCGGGGCTGTGATCGTGGTGATTGTCGCCTCGCCGGCGACCGTCCAGGCCGAGAGGGTGCGGGCCAGGCCGCCCGGTCCGGTGGGGTCGGATCGAGGCGGGTGGTGGTGAGGACGCGCTTGTAGACGCTCACGCGGATGATCAGGCCGTTGACCGGGACCGTGTTGAGGACCTGGGCGCGGACCGGAATGGGTGAGCAGGTGCACCAGCCCGCGAGCAGCGCACCGGGGTCAGTCGGCTCCCGTCCGAGGGGTCCGGGGGACGCGAACCGTCCGGGAGGTTGCGTCCGTCGCGGTGTGCGAATCCAGGGCGCAGTGCCTGATGCTCGCGACCCGGTACGGGGTGCGGGTCGCCTCGGAGGAGAGTTCGCACCAGGCGCATGGCATCGAGGGACTGCCAGACAGGGAAGTTCAGATTCGCCAGTGCCGTGCCGAGGGAGTCGTCACCCCCGTCCTTGTGGCCCGTCCGTTGCTCGAAGTCCTGGGCTTCCCGCTCTCCGAAGTACCGCTGGCGCCGACTCCGCGACCAGTCCTCGTACATCGTCCACGGTGTTCTCGTCGCCCGCACCCTCCCGCCACACGAGGCGGTCGAGGTCGAGTGCCGGTGCGGTGAAGGCCGCGCCCGGGCGGCAGTGGGTGGTGTGTGAGCCGTGGTCGACCTCGCCGCGGATCACGTGGGTGACGGCCACGGAGCCTGCCGCGGTGTCGTCAAGGGTCGTGCCGCTCATCCGACTCCTCGCGGTACGGGGTATTCATCAGCGGTAGTGGGAGTGCCGGTGGTAGGCCTTGTTGGCGATCCGCCAACTGTCGTCGACGCGGACCAAAAGGAAGACGTCGGTGAAGGTGTCGGAGCCGTGCGACAGCGTCATGGTCGCCGTCGCGACGGTGCCGTGGACGTCGATGGCGTCGATACGGCGGGAGCGGGCGGCTTCGTCCGGAGCCGGCCGGCCGTGGAAGAGAGCGCAGTACTCGTCCAGGGGCCACGAGACGAATGCGCCGTCCCGGATTCCCTCGATGTGGGCGGTGGGCAGGAACGCGGCCCGGAAGTGGGTGGGGTCGCCGGTGGCGTGTCCGCGGACGTAGGCGCGGAGCGGTTCGAGCACGGCGTCCTCGACGGCGGGGACAGTGGCGGCCACGGCGATGTCGGCTTCAGGGTCGGCAGGAGTGTCGGTCAGGCCGGCCGCGCTGCGCAGGGGGGTGTTCGAGGCGGCGGCCAGCAGGGCCATGTCCTTGGCCAGCGCACCGATCGTGAATTCGGCCGTGACGGCGGCCGACCGGCCGGCGAGAAAGGTTCGTTTGCGGGCCACGAGCCCGCCGAGCGGGCCGAGTTCGAGGACGTCCAGCACCTGGGCACGGGGCAGGCCCAGGGCGTCGGCCTGACGCAGCGCGTCGCGCAGCGCGAGGACGGCGCCGGCGAGACTGTTGTTGGCGATCAGTTTGAGCGCGGCGGCGGTGGCGGCGTCATCGACGGGCCGCACGGTGCCGAGCGTCTCCAGAACGGGGCGGACCCGGTCGAGCGCGTCTTGGTCTGCGGCGGCGAGAATCTGCAGGGCGCCGGCGGCGGCAGCGGGCACCGAGCCAAGTACGGGCGCGTGGACGTAGGACGCGCCGAGTCGCCGGGCCAGCCTCGACGCTTCGGCGGGGGCGATGGTGCTGGTGTTCAGCACGATCGTGTCCGTGCGCAGCGAGTCGCGGATGTCGTCGAGGACCTGGCGGCAGGCCGGGCCGTCGAACAACGCCAGGAGCACGAGGCCGGCCTTCGCCACGGCCTCGTTCGGATCGCCGCTCGTCTTGACGGCGCCCGCTGTGCGCCCGGAGCGTGTCCAGCCGACGACGTCCCAGCCCTGGGCGGCCAGTCGTGTCGCGATCGCGCCGCCCATGCGCCCCAGGCCGAGGACGGCGATCGTGTGCGATGTGGTCATGCGGGCCACAGTGCTGCACCTCGACAACTGCGACAAGCGCAGATTTCGCATGAGGACCCTGCGGAACACGCATACCTCACGGGCATACTGGCGCCATGGAACTGACGGTGTGGCAGACCTTCGTGACCGTGTGCCGACTCGGGTCGCTGTCGGCGGCGGCCGCCGAGCTCAACCACACGCAGTCGGCGGTCTCCCGGCAGATCGCCGGGCTGGAGCGGCAGCTCGGCGTTCCCCTGATGGAGCGCCATGCGCGCGGCGTGCGTCCGACGCCGGCCGGCGAGGTCTTCCGGCGCCACGCCCAGGTCACGCTCAACGAGGCCGAGCGCGCCGTCCGCGCCGCACGAGACGTCCGCGACGGGTCGGCCAATCGGCCGCTGGCCGTCGGTGCCACACCCTCTCTCGCCGCAGGCATCGTCCCCGAGGCCATCCGGGGCCTGCTGCAGCAGACCGGGTCCCTCCGGTGGAGTCTGCTCCCCGACCTGAGCGCGCAACTGCACCACCGCGTGATCGCCGGCGATCTCGACATCGCCGTCGTGACCGACGCGCCGCCAGGGCTGCCCCATGACCAGCGAGTCGAACGACGGTTTCTCGGGCTGGACGACATGGTCGTCGTCGTGCCCATCGACCATCAGCAGGCCGGACGCGGCCCGGTGCACGTTCAGACGCTGGCCGACCAGACCTGGGTCGAGGACAACGACGGCTCGGCGGCGCTCCTGCGTCAGCACGCCGCCCGTGCCGGGGTCAGCGCCCGCATCGACCTCACCGCGTCCGATCTGCTCGGCAAGCTGGCCCTGGTCGCGACCGGCCACGCCATCGCGCTGATACCCGGGGTGCTGGCAGGCGCACTGCGGGCCGACGTCACCACCGTGGCTCTCATCGATCCTCCGACCCGTGGGATCTACGCGATCACACCGCGTCGCGATCCCCACCCCTCCACAGCCCCACTGATCGACCAGCTCGCCAGTGCCCTCGCGTTGGTCCCTCAGGGCCCAGCGGCTCGCCGGCCGA
The DNA here is from genome assembly GCF_056820935.1 of Streptomyces sp. Q2. NCBI lineage: Bacteria > Bacillati > Actinomycetota > Actinomycetes > Kitasatosporales > Streptomycetaceae > Streptomyces > Streptomyces sp. Q2. The sequence goes on from NZ_JBXEJE010000021.1 coordinate 172,682, forward strand.
CCGAGGCGGACCCCCAAGCCGCTGGCGTTCCCGAACCTGATCGTTTCTGCGGTGAAGTCGCTCGGCCTCCTGGGTGAGCGGGACCCGGCTGACGGCGCGTCGGGGGCGGCCTTGCCGCTATCTCACTCGGGAGCGGGGAGAACGCGCCGACAAGCCAAGGAGTGACGATGTCGACCATCACCGACCGGTCCGTGTCCCGACAGGACCTGCGTACGCTGTTCGGTCTCGAAGGGACCCGCTTCGCGGGCAGTCACGACCCGGACAACCGCCGGACGGCCGCGTTCGCGAACAGGTTTCTGCTGCTGCCGGACGGTTCGGACGTCCGCCGCACGGCGCTGCCGGTGCAGAACCTGCCGGCCGAACGCTTCCGCCTGTACGGGGAGATGGATCTGGCGGCGCTGCGGCAGGAGGTGGACGGGCCGTACCGCGAGGTGTGTGACGAACTGGCCGCGATTCCCCTGTTCGGCTACGACGACTCTCACCTGACACGGAGTCACAACCAGGTGTGGACCGAACATCTGGGGAGCGAAGTGTGGTCGTCGTCCTGGCAGCATCACTACGCGGCGGCGCTGCTGATCCACCTCTACCGGCGCATTACGCCGCCGGAGTATCAGACCCGGGCTCACATGCGGCTGGTCTACGCGGTGGCGACGGCGGCGGACTGGCTGACCACGCTCACGATCCTCACGGACGACTGGATGGACGGAGCCCTCGTGCGCAACGGCCGCCCGGCCTGGCACGTACGCCATCCTCGCTCGTTCGCCAACGACAACCTCATCCTGGCGGCCCAGGCACTGAACGTGCTCTCGTCAGCGGTGCCGGACCACCACCCGTTCAAACAGCAGCTGCACGACCGCGCGGTGCGGCAGATCAACCACTGCGCGCACCACTTCGCGTACCAGGCGGAACAGGATCTGAGGCGTACGCGGGTTCCGGCCGACGGAGCCGTCCCCTCCTCCGTGCCTGTGGACCACCTCACGCTGGACTCCTACCGCAGCGTCGTGTTCAACCGCGCGACGGACTGGATCCACTTCATCGTCGACATGAGCCGCCTGCTGGCCTGCTATGGAGCGCGAGTCACCGACGGGCAGGCGCTCATGGACTACATCGCGGGTGCGACGACCGCGGCCTGTGTGATCGACGACATCGTCGACAACCCCACCGGTGAGGACGTCCGCCACGGGGAGCCGACCATCCAGCTCTGCCTTGCCGTACACAAGGCGAAGGGTCTGCTGGGGCCGTTGACCGACGAGGACGCGGCCGAAATGCTGCTCACGCTCAGGAACCGCGTCGGCAAGGACACCGACGCGGACGCCGAAGCCGTGCAGGACATGTACGCCCGGCACGGCATCCATGAGCTGGCTCTGGACTACCTGGAAGCGGTTCTGGACCGCCTTCCGCAGGTACGGCGGGCGGCGCTGGAGGAGTGCGGCGCCCCGGGCGACATCCCGGCGTTCATGCTCCAGTGGCTGGCCATCGACCGGGACGGTGTCACGGAACGTGCCGAGGAGAGCGTCGGTCTCCTGAGCCGGGAACGCTTCCGGGATCTCGTCGCCCGACTGGCCCGCACCGACGAGGATTGCGCCGAAACCGTGCGCCACTGAGCCCATGTCGGCCTCGGCCGGAGCCGACTCGCACGGGATGGAGGCGGCGTCGGGGCCGGGGCCGGGGCCCGGTCAGGACAGCCCCGGCGGCGCGGCAGACGCCGAATCAGGTGGTGATGGGCGTGCCGTGCCGCACTACGCTCCCGCTACGAGGTCACCCGACGGGCGGACTTCGGCAACGACCACGGGAGCAATGTGCCGCCTTTCGTCTACCGGATCACCAAGTACGACCCTGCCGACCGCGACGAGCACGGCAGCTACACAGGCAATGAGGACACGATCAGCGACCACGGGCCGGTCGAGGCGGCCTACTTGCAGGCGATTGCCGCTTTCGCCGAGGACACCGGCGTCGACCGCCTGAACATACGTGAGCCGGGGGTCGTCGGCGTTGCCCACTTCGGCCGGGAGCCGGCCGTCGACGCTCACGGCCTTGCCGGGCTCTTCCCGCCCGATCTCAGCGGGTTCCACGATGGTGCGGAAGTGCCCCTGTCCGTAGGTCTCGAGCTGGTCCGGGTCATGCTCCGCGACAACGGCGCCTGGTGCTGCCTGGAGGTCGAGGACAGGTTCACCGTCCACGTCGGATGGGACCAGTACGTCTACGTCACCAGCGAGGACCCCTGCGAGAGGGCAGCCGCCCGCACCCGAGCACTCGGGCTCTTCCCGGAACGGCTGGAGGCCTCGCCCTATGATGCGGACCTTGATGAACCTGGCGTACAGCGGCCCGCCGACGAGGTCTTCTGGGCCCGTCTGCGCTGGTCCGTCGCCGGCGGGCAGGCGGCGATACTGGAGGAGGTATACCTCTCCAACGCCTCCCGCTGGCACCGCCTCACCGAGGGCACCCTCGACGCGGTACGCGCCCGGCTCGCCCCTCGTGCCCAGCTGATCGTCTGGCCGGAGCTGTCCGCCGATGTCGATGCGGTCCTCGCCGCGCTGCCCGACGACGGTTTGGTGGAGCTCGTTTGGGAGGACGAGGATGGCTCGATCACCAGCACGATCGCCGACGAGTCCGAGTACCCCCGACTGGCCGCCCAGGTGGCAGGTGCCCGGGCCGCCGCGGCCCTGTCCCTGTCGGCCGATGAACGTCATCCGCTGTTCACCGCTGTCCTGCCCGACAGCGACGGCGTCCTGCGTGCCCGGTGGAGGACCGATCCGACGCCGAGCGACCGGAACTGGGCGTTCCTGAAGACGCTCCGCCGTGGGGAGATCCGCACGGGCACGGTCACGAAGATCGCCGACTTCGGTGTGACCTTCGTGGACATCGGGGGCTTCACCGCGATGATCAACATTCCCCAGCTGTCCTGGCGGCACATCGATCACCCCACCGAGGTCGTCAGCGTCGGTCAGAGGATCTCGGCCGAGATCCTCGATGTCGACCTGGTGAGGGAGAGAGTGCCGCTGTCCCTCAAGGCATTGCAAGAAGACCCCCTGCTGCAGTTCCTCCAGCAGGTCGGTCAGATCACGAGCGGGGTCGTGACCAGACTCGTTCCGTTCGGCGCCTTCGTTCGTATCGAAGACGGAGACGACGGTCTCGAAGGTCTGGTGCACCTCACGGAGTTGGCCGAAGGGCACGTGGAGCGGCCCGAGGACGTGATCCAGGTCGGTGACCGTCTCACCGTGAAGATCGTGGACGTCGACACTGCACGGCGCCGGATCACGCTCTCCCATCTGCAGGCTCTCGCCTGCGGAGAGTACTGAGGCTGCGGACCCACCTCCAGGGGAATGCCGGCCGGCGGGCTCGCGGCTCGTCTCTATACGACCGTCAGCACGATCTTGCCCTGGATGTGCCCTCGGGCGGCGCGTTCGTGCGCTGCTCGGGCGTCCGCGAGCGCGAACGTGCTGTCGATCGCGACGCGGACCGTGCCCGCGTCGAACAGGCGCCCCAGTTCAGCAAGCTGCGCGCCGTTCGAACGGACCTGGGCGCTCGAGACCGTGACGCCCAGCTTCGCGATCTCTTCTTCGGCGAAGTCCCCGGGGAGCACGGGGAACTGGGCTCCGCCGCGCTTGAGCGTGCGCAGGAAACGCTTGCTGGTGGGGCCACCGACGGTGTCGAGAACGAGGTCGACGTCGCGCACTAGTTCCTCGGGACGGCTCTTGGTGTAGTCGATGAACTGGTCGGCGCCGAGCTCTTTCAGGAACGCTTCATGCGCGCCCGATGCCACCGCGATGACCCGCGCACCCTTCCCTTTCGCCAGCTGTAGCGCGAAGTGCCCCACGCCGCCCGCGGCGCCGTTGATGAGCACCGTCGTGTCGGCGTCGAGTGCCGTCGGGCGATGCCGTGCCTTCTGGAAGGGCGAGGGGTGGTCGTGGCCGACCTCGATCAGGAACTGCCACGCCGTCAGCCCGGCCATGGGCGTCCCGGCGGCGTGGACATGGTCGATGCCGGCCGGCTTGCGTGCGAGGTCCGACGCGGGCGCGGCCACGTACTCGGCGTAGGCGCTGCCGTCGAAGCCGGGAAAACGAAGAAGGCCGAAGACCTCGTCGCCCAGGGCGAGGCCGTCCACATCCGCGGCGACGGCCTCGACGACGCCCGACACGTCCGTTCCCGGAATAACCGGCAGGCTGACCGCCGATTCCGTCTCCCCAGGCATCCTGGTCAGCCCGTCGCGCAGGTACCGGTCCGGAGGATTGACCCCGATCGCGTGCACGCGGACGAGCACCTCACCCGGCCCCGGCTCGGGTATCGGCACCTCGTCGTAGCGCAGCACTTCAGGGCCGCCGTGCTCATGGAGCCGGATCGCCCTCATCGTGTGTGTCGGCATCGTTTCTCCTGCCCGCGCTGCGGGATAGGCTTATTCGGATCAGCGCTCCACATAACTGGACCACTGATCCGAATATATGGACCACTGATCCGGATAGTCAAGAGGGGCAGATGCGGGCCGACGCCAGGAAGAACCGCGACCACGTGCTCGCCGTAGCGGGCACCGCCATCTCCGAGCAAGGCGTCGACGTATCCCTGCGCGACATCGCACGCAGGGCCGACGTCGGGCTCGCGACACTGCTGCGCCACTTCCCGACCCGCGAGGCGCTGCTCGACGCCCTGCTCCGCACGAGTTTCGACGAACTGACGGCAAGGGCAGGCGAACTCGAGACGGCGAACTCGCCTGGAAACGCTCTCGCTTCATGGGTACGCGACTGTGTCGCGTGGACCACGGAGTACCGGGGCGTGACAGTGCTGATGGCAGCCGCCATCGAGGACACCGAGTCCGCACTCCACGCTTCGTGCGTCACCCTGCGCGCAGCGGGTGGGCGGCTCCTCGAACGCGCCCAGGCCGCGGGCCACGCGCGGGCCGATCTCGATGGCACCGATCTGTTCGCGCTGATAGCGGCGCTCGCGTGGCTCGGCGATCAGCCCGCACTGGCCCCACGCGCCGATCACCTCTTCGATGTTGTCGCGAGCGCGATCCTGACGAACCCGGCGAGCACCGGGCCCGGGGGAACGCCGCCCCCGGGCCCGTAGCGGAATCGGTTCTACGCGGGCTTATGGCGGGACGGTCACTGAGGTGACTTCGGTTGGTCAGCCCGCCGTCGAACTCTGCGGGACCTCCGTTCGCGTGAACCCGTGGCTCCGCTCCACTTTCGCCACATGCAGCGTGTAGCTCTGGTACCACTCGGCTTGCCCGCGCTTTTGCGCCGAGCGGTGCTCGGCGTTGGACCGCCACTCCGTGAGGGCGTCGGCGTCGCGGAAGTACCCGACGGTGATGGACAGCCCGCCCGGAGTCTGCGCGTGGTCCATTCCCAGGAACCCCGGGACGTCCTTCACCAGTTCCTCCATGCGTGTGTTGGTCTCGCTGTAGCCGGTCTGGTCCTGGGTTCGCACCGCGGTGAAGACAGCCACGTAGTAGGGAGGTTCAAAGGCCACGACGGGTGCGACAGGCGCTACCGAGTGATTGCTCATGACGTCACCGTAGGGCGGGGGGTACCCAACGATCCAGCGTCTTTCCCGAACGGGATACATAAGGGATCGAGCTCTTGACCAAAACTGTCCGGGCTCCCCACCAGCTCAGTCGCCGACCTACCACTGAAGTCCCGTGTCACTGACGGTCGTCGAGGGCGGCATCGACCAACGACTCCGCGATGGATCGCGCGCACGCGCGCGTGTGGCCGCTGTTGAGTGCTGTGCCGCGCGCGGCCGCACCGTCGAAGAGCAGGGCCAGTTGCTCACCGAGGGTCTCCGGGTCCGCCGCCCCGGCCTGCCGTGCGATGTCCGTGAGGCGGCGGGCGAACTCCCTCTTGTACGCCGCGGCCAGCCGGCGGGCGGAATGCCCGGGGTCCGGTACCTCGACACCGACGTTCAGGAACGGGCATCCCCGGAACGGAGCGGTGGTTTCCGGCCGCTTCCACTCGAAGATTGCGAGGAGCTGCTCACGCGGGCTCGGTGTCGGTCGGGCGGGCGCCGGGGGGACGGGCAGGAGATCGTCCACCAGGGACCGCAGGTATGCCCCGACGAGCTCGTCCTTGCTGGGGAAGTGCGTGTAGAGGGTGCGTTTCGACACCTCGGCGACGGTCGACAGCTGGTCCATCCCGGTCGCGTTGATCCCCTGCGCCGTGAACAACTCGGTCGCCGCTTTCAGGATCCGCTCCCGGGCGCCACGCCCACGACGCCGACGTACAGGGGGAGATTCGGTCACAGCCTTAAGCATACCGATCGTTTTACATAAGCCGGTGAGCCAGCTACGGTGGAGGCTTAAGTACACCGATCGTCTTACTTAGCCACGCCCCGCATCACATCGCGCTGCACACGGACGAGTGGTTCGCCGACGCCGCACCCGTCGGGGCGCACTCAGCGCCTTCTCACGCCCCCGCGGGGCCACGCCCGGGCCGGCGCCGGCCCGCCACCGTCCGCCCCGAGTATCGATGCGAAATCAGCACCAAGGAGATTTGATGCGTTACACCACCTTCGGACGGCGGACCGGACTTCGCGTCTCCGAGTACGCCCTCGGCACGGGCAACTTCGGCACCGGCTGGGGTGCCGGTGCCGAGCCTGACGAGGCACGCCGGATGTTCGACAGGTTCGCCGAGGCCGGCGGAACGTTTCTCGACACCGCGGACAGCTACCAGTTCGGCGAGTCCGAAGAACTGGTGGGAAAGTTCGTCGCCGCCGACCGCGACCACTTCGTCCTGGCCACCAAGTTCACCAACGGAGCCTCCCCGCGGCCCGGCATCTCCAGGACGGGCAACAGCCGCAAGAACATGGTCACGTCGCTGGAGGCGAGCCTGAAGCGCCTCGGCACCGACTACATCGACCTGTACTGGGTCCACTTCCCCGACGACCTCACGCCCATGGAGGAGATCCTGCGCGGGCTGGACGATCTGGTCAGCTCCGGCAAGATCGTCCACGCCGCCCTGTCCAACTTCCCCGCATGGCGGGTCTCCCGCGCCGCCACCCTCGCCGACCTGAAGAACTGGGCACCGGTCACGGGCATCCAGGTCGAGTACAGCCTCGTCGAGAGGACCGCCGACCGCGAGCTGCTGCCGATGGCCGAGAGCCTGGGCCTCGGCGCCGCCCTGTGGTCCCCGCTCGGCGGCGGACTGCTCACCGGAAAGTACCGCCGCAGCACCGAGGGACGGCTGACCGACCTCAAGGCGGTCATCCACACCGAGAGCACCGAGCAGAAGACAGCCGTCGTCGACACCGTCCTGACCGTCGCCGAGGAGATCGGCGCGACGCCCGCCCAGGTGGCGGTGGCCTGGCTGCGTGAGCGTGCCGCCCAGGCGTCCACCTCGTTCGTGCCGATCATCGGTCCGCGCAGCCTCACCCAGCTCGACGACTACCTGGGCGCCCTGGACGTCCATCTCGCCCCGGAGCAGTTCGCGCGCCTGTCCGACGTCAGCGCGGTCCCCCTCGGCGTGCCCCACGAGGCGGCCGCCGGCGCCCGAAACGCCGTCCAGGGCGGTGACGCCTCCCTCGTCACCCAGCCCGCCGCGCCCACGGCCTGAGCCGCGGATCCGGCCGCCGGCGGCACTACGCCGTCGGCGCCCACTCCGTCCCGCATCGTGCCCCATGGCGATCCGCCCGGCACTGGAGGAACTCCGAGACTGGGCAGTGACCCGTCTCGACGCCCCTGCTGGAAGCACTGCCCCCTGACCCCGTGAGGAGCGACGACGAACCGCGGAGCGACGTGGCCGTTGCCGTCGGCGTCGCCGGACAAGCTGTCTCCCGCGCCGTTCTCGACTCCGCGCAGGTGCACCCTGAATGGGGTGCGACCGCAGGTCCGTCGCCCTTGGACACCGGGTCAAACCGCGCCTGAGCAGGGCAGCCGCCGGGCTGGAACCCGAAGGCGGCACACCTCGCCGACCGTGCCCGAGAGCACCGCGCCCGTCCCTGCACCCCGTCCCGTCGCGGTTACGGATACGTTCCGAACTCTTGACGACGGCCTTATGACTGCGTAGACATGACTGCGTAGACAGACTCCGCGGTCAGCCACTGGCGGTTCTGACATCCTGAGTCGTACACCGGGCCATCGGGAGACACCATGACGCGAGGAACAGCACGGAGCGGTGACGCCGCGGCTCCGCGCAGCGTGGACGTGGCCCGGCTGGCCGGGGTCTCACAGAAGACGGTGTCGCGGGTTTTCAATGACGAGCAGTACGTCTCCGCCGATGTGCGCAGGCGCGTCCTGGAAGCCGCTGAAGAGCTCGGTTACCGGCGTAACAACGCCGCCCGGGCGCTGGCCACCGGACGCACTCGATCCATCGGCGTGGTGACGCTGGGCACCGCCCTGTACGGACCCGCCTCGCTGCTCATGGGTGTCGAGCGGGTCGTCCGGGACACGGGATACGCGCTGCGTGTGGTCAACACGATGGAGGGCGACGCCTCGGGCGTGACCGGTGCCGTGAGTTCGCTCCTCGATCAGGGCGTGGACGGCATCGTCATCTCCGAACCGATCGACGAAGAAGGTGCCGAGGGAGACGCTTCGTTCTCCATCGACGTTCCGGTCCTCGTCCTGGGTGCGCCACTACCAGTCACCGCGCCCAGGGCACTGACCGCGGGGGGTGGTGCCGACCTGATGGCACACACCGCCACCGAGCACCTGCTGGACCTCGGACATCTGACAGTCCATCACCTGGCCGGTCCGCAGCGGTGGTACGCCGCCCGGGACCGCCTGGAGGGATGGCGGGCGACGCTGACCGCTCACGGCAGGGCCGTGCCGCCGGTGGTCGAGGGCGACTGGTCGGCCGCGTCCGGGTACCGGGCGGGACGTGAACTGGCCGAAGACGATGACGTCACAGCGGTGTTCGCCGCCAACGACGACATGGCGATCGGCCTGATCCGCGCGCTGACGGAGGCCGGACGTCGGGTGCCGGAGGACGTCAGCGTCGTCGGCTTCGACGACATTCCGGTCGCCGCCTATGTGACTCCTCCCCTGACCACGGTGCGGCAGCCGTTCGACGCCGTGGCGCAGGAGGGACTCAAGCGTCTGGTGCATGCCATCGAGCATCCGAGCGCGGATCCCTTACCGACGAGCAATCCACCCATCGATCTCATCATCCGCGCTTCGACCGGGCCACCACCGAGCCGGACGACCTCGGCTCGCGGCCGGCGTTCCGCCTCTCGTTCACTCGGGGGTGCAGACCATCCGCCGCTCGCGAACCAAGGCCCCTCCACCCACCGCTGACCCACGCCGGTCAGCCCGAAACAGCATGCTCAGGGCGGGCGCGTGACGTCAGGACGAGCCGCTTCTTCCGGTCACGCCCCGCCCCCCTCCACGCCTCCGCCGCACGATCGCCGCGGGACCGTTCCTGAACCCGGCAGGCGCTGAGCCAGGTCTCCCCACCCGCTCAGCCCCTGGTTTCACCCCCTTCTTTTCGGCCGCGACCGCCACCTCCGCACACCGAAGGCTCACCGGCCCCGGTCCACGAGGACCCGCACCCGACCCCCGTCGGTGTCCGAGCCTCGGTCGGCGCTTTTGCGCCTCGCCTCCACCACACCTCCGTACGCCCTTGCCAGGCGTGCCGTCATCTTCGCCACCGGCGGGAGTTCACCATGCGCACGAACACGTCCACTTCCATGTCCGGCCGCTCCTCGATGAGCCGTCGACTGTTCCTCACCACAACGGGTGCCGTCTCGCTCGGCGTCACCCTCACCGCCTGCGGCGGCAGCGACTCCGGCGGCTCGTCCGCAGCCTCCAAGCCGGTCAGCCAGGCCGACATCGACAAGGCGATGAAGACGCCGACCGAGCTGACGTTCTGGACCTGGGTCCCGAACATCGCCAAGGAGGTCGCCCTCTTCGAGGCGAAGTACCCGGCCATCAAGGTCAAGATCGTCAACGCCGGCCAGGGCACTCCGCAGTACACCAAGCTGCGAACGGCGCTGAAGGCCGGCAGCGGCGCCCCGGACATGGTGCAGATCGAGTACCAGGCCATCCCGACCTTCACCATCACCGACAGCCTGCTCGACCTGCGCCCCTACGGCGCGTCCTCGCTCAAGGAACAGTTCGTCGACTGGACCTGGCAGCAGGTCAGCGGCAGCAAGGGCGAGGTGTGGGCGATCCCCCAGGACACCGGCCCGCTCGGCATGCTGTACCGCAAGGACATCTTCGACAAGCACGGCATCAAGGTCCCCACGACCTGGGAGGAGTTCGCCGCCGCGGCCCGCAAGCTCCACAAGGCCGACCCCGACGTCTACCTGACCAACCTCGCGGCCAACCAGGTCGCCGCCTGGCACGGCCTGCTGTGGCAGGCCGACGCCAAGCCGTACGTGGTGTCCGGCAAGAGCGACATCACCATCGGTGTCGACGACGCCGTCTCCAGGAAGCTCGGCGCGTACTGGGGCGGCCTGGCTCAGGAAGGGGTCGTCAGCACCGACCCGGACTTCACCGACGGCTGGTACGCCGGGTTCAACAAGGGCAAGTACGCCACCTGGATCACCGCCGCCTGGGGACCGGCCTTCCTCTCCGGCTCTGCCAAGGCCACCTCCGGTAAGTGGCGAGCCGCCCCCCTCCCGCAGTGGGACGCGTCGAAGCCGAGCTCTGGCAACTGGGGCGGCTCGACCACCGCCGTCATACGCTCCACCAAGAACCCCGTCGCGGCGGCGATGTTCGCACAGTTCCTCAACAGCGACCCGGCCAGCGCGAAGATGTTCGCCACCGAGCAGTTCTTCTTCCCCGCCACCAAGGCCCTCCTCGCTGACGCCGCGTTCACCGGGGACGCGCCCGCCTTCTACGGCGGCCAGAAGGTCAACCAGGTCTTCGCCGACATCAGCTCCACGGTCAACTCCTCCTTCCAGTGGCCCCCGTTCCTCGACCAGGCGGCGACCGACTGGACCGAGACGGTCGGCAAGTCCCTCGCCGACAAGACCGACACGGTCCGTGCGCTCGGCACCTGGCAGTCGCGGCTCACCACCTACGCCAAGAGCCAGGGCTTCACCGTCGAGACGCCGTAACGGTCCGCCGGGTCCCGTGCCGTGGCGCGGGACCCGCCCCCCACTGACACAGTCCCATCCCTCAGAAAGGCCCGATGATGACTGCCACAACCGCGGCCTCCCCCAAGGGCAGGAGACGAGACGGGGCGACACGCCTCGGACGCGGCGGCAAGAACCGTCAACGGGCGGCGGGACCGCTGTTCGTCGCACCGTTCATGGTCCTGTTCCTGCTGCTCTTCCTCGCCCCGCTCGGCTACGCCGCCTATCTCAGTCTGTTCCAGGAACGCCTCATCGGCGGCACGGCGTTCGTCGGGCTCGACAACTACACCCAGGCCCTCGGCGATCCGCAGTTCCTGCACGGCATCGGACGCGTCGCGCTGTTCTTCGTGATCCAGGTCCCCCTGATGCTGCTGCTGGCGCTGGTGTTCGCGCTGGCCCTCGACAGCGGGCTGCTCCGGCTCGCGCGTGTCATCCGGCTGGGCATCTTCGTCCCGTACGCCGTGCCGAGCGTGGTCGCCGCGCTCATGTGGGGCTATCTGTACGGTCCGGACTTCGGCCCCTTCGCCCAGCTCAGCCGCGACCTCAGTCTGCCCGTCCCGGACTTCCTCAGCGAGGGCTGGATGCTCGGCAGTCTCGCGAACATCGTGACCTGGGAGTTCGTCGGCTACAACATGATCATCCTGTACGCCGCCCTGCGCACCGTCCCCGAGGAGCTGTACGAGGCGGCCGCGGTGGACGGGGCCGGCGCCTGGCGGACCGCCTGGTCGATCAAGTTGCCGGCCCTGCGCCCCGCGCTGATGCTCACCCTGCTGTTCTCCGTCATCGGCAGCTTCCAGCTGTTCAACGAGCCGAAGCTGCTGATGACCATCGCTCCGGACGTGATCAGCAGTTCCTACACCGCCAACCTCTACGCCTACACGCTCGCCTTCACCGGACAGCAGGTCAACTACGCGGCCACGGTGTCCTTCCTGCTCGGTCTCGTCATCGTGATCGCCTCCTACGCCGTCCTGCTCACCGCGAACCGCAGGAGGACCTCGTGACGACCACGACCCCCACGGCCACGACCGCCGAGCCACTGACGAAGCCGCCTTCCGCGGCACCACTTCGGCGGAAATCCAGCTCCCGGCGCGGCAGCACGCCCCTGACGATCGCCATGCTGGCCGTCCTGGCCTACTTCCTCCTGCCCCTGTTCTGGCTGCTGATCGCCTCGACCAAGAGCACCCAGGACCTGTTCAACAGCTTCGGTCTGTGGTTCTCGCACGCCCCGCAGCTGCTGACGAACGTCAGGCAGACCTTCACCCAGGACGACGGGGTGTTCGTGCACTGGCTGCTCAACACGGTCATGTACGCGGGCGTGAGTGCGGTCGGGGCCGCGTTGCTCGCGGCCGCCGGCGGGTACGGCTTCGCGAAGTTCCGCTTCCGCGGTGACCGGTTCTCCTTCAACCTGGTGCTCGGTGCCGTCATGGTCCCGGCCACTGCGCTGGCGATCCCGACCTATCTGCTCTTCGCCAAGGCGGGCTTGGTCAACACCCCCTGGGCGGTCATCCTGCCCTCCCTGGTCAACCCCTTCGGCCTCTACCTCATGCGCATCTACGCACAGGACGCCGTCCCGGACAGCATCCTCGAGGCCGCCCGCATCGACGGCGCCGGAGAAGCACGGATCTTCGGCACGATCGTGTTGCGGCTCCTCGCACCGGGCCTGGTCACCGTGCTGCTGTTCACGCTCGTGGCCACCTGGAACAACTACTTCCTGCCGCTGATCATGCTCAATGATCCGAATCTGTACCCCGTCACCGTCGGCCTCTCCTCCTGGGCCGCGCAGGCGCAGAACGGCGGGGCCGGTGCCAGCAGCGACATGCTCGCCCTGGTCGTGACCGGCTCCCTCATCTCGATCCTGCCCCTCGTCGTGGCCTTCCTGCTGCTCCAGCGGTACTGGCAGAGCGGCCTGGCCGCCGGCGGAGTCAAGCAGTAAGGGCCCGCAGCCCTCGTACCACTCCCTGTTTCATCGGAGGTTTCCTCTCATGGCGGCTCTGCCTGCCCGCGTCCTCTTCGGCGCCGCGTATTACCACGAGTACACGCCCGCCTACGACCCCGAACTGCGGCCCGACGAACGGCTCAAGACCGACCTGGACCTGATGGCCGAGGCGAACTTCACCGTGATCCGGGTCGGCGAGTCGGTCTGGTCGACCTGGGAGCCGGAGAACGGACGCTTCGACCTCGACTGGCTCCAGCCGGTCCTCGACGGCGCCCACGAGCGCGGCATCTCCGTCATCATCGGCACGCCGACATACGCGGCTCCGCCGTGGCTGGCCCGCCAGTACCCGGAGATCACCGCCGAGTACGCCACCGGGCAGCGCCTGGGCTGGGGTGCACGCCAGGAGATCGACTTCACCCACCCCGCCTTCCGCTTCCACGCCGAGCGGGTCATCCGCAAGATGGTGGCCCGGTACGTCGACCACCCGGCGGTCATCGGCTGGCAGGTGGACAACGAGCCCGGCCTGCACCTCTTGCACAACCGCGGTGTCTTCGAGCGCTTCGTGGACCACCTGCGCGACAAGTACGGCGACGTCGAGACCCTCAACCGCGAGTGGGGCCTGGTCTACTGGTCGCACCGGCTGTCCACGTGGGCCGACCTGTGGACCCCTGACGGCAACGAACAGCCCCAGTACGACGTCGCCTGGCGGGAGTTCCAGGCCCGCCAGGTCACCGAGTTCATCGGCTGGCAGGCCGACATCGTCCGCGAGTACGCCCAGCCCGGCCAGTTCGTCACCACCTGCATCTCCTACACCCGCCAGGGGGTGGAGGACGACGAGATGTCGGATCGCCTCGACATCGCCTCCGGCAACCCGTACTACGACATGCAGGACGGCCTGCTGCTGCCCGACCCCACGCCCGACGCCCACGAGCAGAAGTGGAAGACCACCGGGGTGTGGTCGATGTACCAGACGGCGGACTGGATGTTCTCCTCCCGCCAGGCCCCGTTCCTGGTCACCGAGACCAACGCCCAGAGCATCGGTTTCGCGTGGGACAACCGGCCCGGCTACGACGGCCAGTGGCGGCAGGCCGCCTGGGCGCACGTCGCGCGCGGGGCGCGGATGATCGAGTACTGGCAGTGGCAGACCCTGCGCTTCGGCGCGGAGACCTACTGGGGTGGCGTCCTCCCGCACAGCGGACGGCCCGGCCGTACCTATGCCGAAATCGCCCGCCTCGGCGCGGAGTTCGAGACGGCGGGCGAGCTCGTCGCGGGGCTCGAGCCGGACGCCGACATCACGATGGTCTACTCGATGCCGAGCAAGTGGCTGATGCAGAAGTATCCGCCGCTCGCGACGCCTGACGGCGAACCGGACGCTGCCGCCTACCACCGCCTCTTCGACCCCTTCTACCGCGGCGCCTTCGACGCGGGCCGTCAGGTCCGCATCGTCCACGCCCGCCAGCTGCACGACCCGCGCGGCGAGCGGGAAGGCATGACACCGCTGGAGGCCGTACAACGCCACCCCGTCCTCGTGGCCCCGGCCCTGTACGTCGTCGACGACTCCACGCTCGACTGGCTGGAGGCCTACGCCCACGCCGGCGGCCACCTGGTCCTGGGCCCGCGCACCGGCTACGCCGACCACGAGGCCCGGGCCCGGCTCACCCCGGCCCCCGGACGCCTCGCCGACGCCGCAGGTGTCACGTATGACGAGTTCAGCAACCTCCACCAGGTCATTCCCGTGCAACCTGCGCCCGGCAGCCCGCTGCGACTGCTGGAGACCGCCACCGCGACGCAGTGGGTCGAGTGCCTGAACGTCACCGACGCCGAGGTGCTCGCCGGCTACGACCATCCGCACTTCGGCCGCTGGCCCGCGGTAACCACCCGCCGCCACGGCGCGGGCCGCATCACCTGCGTCGGCACGGCACCGGGCCGCGACCTCGCCCGGGCACTCGCACAGTGGCTGGCGCCCGCCGCGTGCAGCGCGTGGCAGGACCTCCCCGAGTCGGTCACCGCGACGACCGGAACATCTCCCGACGGCCGTCGGGTCCACATCGTCCACAACTGGAGCTGGGAGCCGGTACGCGTCAGCGTCCCGATCGACCTCTCCGACGTTCTGGACGGCACCTCCGTCCCCGCCGCCACGCCGCTGAACCTTGGCCCGTGGGACGTACGGGTGCTCGTCTCCGCAACACCTTGATTCTCCCCGAAGGAGGGGCAATGCAGAGAAGAACGACAGCAAAGGCGCTGGGCAGTTCCCTTGCGGCCGCCGCACTGCTGACCGGATCCATGGCCGGTGCGCAGGCGTACAACCCGACAGGCGGGACCCTGTACCAGCTCGGCAGCGAGCCGTGTCTGAAGGGCCGGGGCAACTGCGCCGTCTACCCGAAGTCGGCGCAGCTGCCCAGCGGGCGTCTGGTCGCGGCGTTCGAGAAGTCGACGGTCGTGACGGCGTCGGGCAGCGCGGACGGACAGACCCTCCCGGTCTACAAGAGCGACGACGACGGAACGACCTGGCAGTCGCTGTCGGAGGTCAAGGCCCCGGCGTACATCTCCACCGACCCCAAGTACGCGAAGTACACGAGCAACTGGACGAACCCGTACCTCTACGTCCTTCCGAGCGACGTCGGAAGCCTGAAGGCGGGCACGTTGCTCCTGGCAACAGTGGTGTCGGGCGACGACTACTACTACAAGGAGCACAAGGCCGCCGACCCCAACTGGACGCCGAACAACGACGGTGACCGCAAGGACCTGGCGATCGCCCTGTACTCCAGCACCAACGACGGCGCGTCGTGGAACATCGTCAATGTCATCGCGACCGGTGGCTGGCAGGGCGGCAGTGCGGGGGCGGTCGGTCAGAACATCGCCAACGCGAACACGAACAAGCAGGTGGATCCCCTGTGGGAGCCGTACCTGATGGCCTACAAGGGCAAGCTCGTCGTCTACTACTCGGACGAGAACGACTACACCGGCTTCAACGCGACCACCGGCGTCCCGACGATCGACCCCGCGAACGACACCGCCACGGACTCCCTCGGCCAGATCCTGGTCCACAAGACCTGGGACGGCACCAGCGCCGCCTGGAGCAACCCGGTCGTGGACATCGCCGGGCTGACCCAGGACATGGGCGGCGGCAAGACCGAGATCGGGGGCGGACGGCCGGGCATGACGAACGTCGTCCGGACCACGGACGGCAAGTGGATGATCACCTACGAATACTGGGGCGGCGGGGCCAACACCCGGTACCAGATCGCCAACAGCCCGTTGGAGTTCTTCAAAGGGTCCGCTACCGGCACCGGCGTCGACGCACTGCCCGTCGACACCGGTTCCCACACGCTCGCGACGGGCGGCAGCCCGGTCCTCATCAGGCTCCCCGGTGGCCGTCTGGTGTACAACGCCGCCGGCAGCGGCAACGTCTGGGTCAACGACAGCGGACGCAGCGACGGCGCCTGGAAGGAGTACCAGACGACCTCGCAGTCCGGCTACAGCCGCAACCTGCAGTACGTCGACGGCACCGGACGCATCGTGATCCTCAACAACCAGGGGACCTCGACGCTCAAGTTCGCCGAGGTCGATCTCGGCCACTCGGACGGCGCCTACTACCAGCTCGTCAACCGCAAGACCGACCAAGTGATCGGCACCGGGAACAAGACCAACGACGCGAACATCGGCAACGCCGACGTTCCCGACGTCCGGCTCGAGGCCCCGGGCTCGGCGGGCAACGCGGACACCCAGTACTGGCACGTGACGACCGAGCCGAACGGCGGCGTGAGCCTGCTGAACAAGTCGGGCGGCCGCGCGGCGGCGATCTGGACCGGCAACGCCACGGCCGGCCAGAAGATCGGCCAGTGGGTCGACAACAGTGCCACCGGTAGCTGGAACCTCGTCAAGACCGCCGACGGGTTCTACAAGCTGCAGTCCGTCAAGAACACGAGCCTGTACCTCACCGGTGCGTCCGCCGGGGCTCAGCTGACCTTGCAGACCGCGCTCACGGACGGCTCGCAGGACTGGGAACTCGTCCAGTAGCCCTCTCCGAGCGGAGCGCCACGCTTCTGGGCCTGGTCCCTTTCGACCAGACCCAGAAGGGGCAGTATGACCGCGTCACTCGTCACCAAATGACCGCGAACACCCGCATTTCCTATCCGTTATCTCGAACACTGATCGATAATCCGGACATTCGCTCCGCGGTACGCCTGTCAGCACGATGTCTCAGCAGAAGGACGGCCGGCCGTGAACACACCACACGATGACCGCGCGAGCCTCGAACCCTGCGTCGTCGGAGTCGACTACGGGACGCTGTCCGGGCGAGCCGTGGTGGTCCGGATCTCCGACGGCGCCGAACTGGCCGCCGCCGACCACCCCTACACCCACGCCGTCCTCGACCGGGAGCTCCCGGACGGGACCCCGCTGCCGCCCGACTGGGCCCTGCAGGTGCCCGCCGACTACATCGACGTCCTGCGGATCGCCGTACCGGAGGCACTGGCCCAGGCCGGTGTCCGGCCGGAGCAGGTCATCGGGATCGGTACGGACTTCACCGCCT
>NZ_JBXEJE010000022.1:0-174719 GCF_056820935.1 Streptomyces sp. Q2
CCCCCGCCCCGGCCGGGACACCGACGCCCGCCACCGGCCCCGCCTCCGACGACGGCCCCGGCGCCCGCCCCCTGCGACGCCGCGTCCGTGGCGCCACCCTCCGTACGACCTTCGGAGCCGACCCCGACCAGCAGGCCGCCCTGCGGGCCGCGCCACGCGCCGCCGACGCGGACGCCGTCCGTGACGCACTCGACGAGTTCGAGGCGGCCGTGGAACGCGCCCACCGCGACAGCGGTAACGACACCGGCACCCATCCCTACCCAGCGACCGCACCCAACCCCCCGCATCCCCAGAACCACTCCCCGGAAGGAGCGGAGCAGTGAGCACGTCGACAGGTGACACTCCGACGGGAGGCACCACGCCGGCCGAACTGCAGGCCGCCGCAGCCGACTTCACGTGGCTGCTCAACCGTTTCGCGACGGAGACGGCGGGCGTCGTGGACGCCATCGCCGTGTCCTCCGACGGCCTGCTCATCGCCGTGTCCGAGCTGCGCGAGCACGCCGACTCCGAGCGCCTCGCGGCGATCGTCTCCGGCATCACCAGCCTGGCCGCCGGTGCCTCCGGCAACTACGGCCTGGGCGGCCTCAACAAGGTCATCATCGACCTGGAGGGCGGCCACGTGCTGGTCTCCGCGGTCGGCAGCGGCGCCGTTCTCGGCGTCGTCACCGACAAGGAGGCCAAGCTCGGCAACATCGCCTACGAGATGACGCTGTTCGCCAACCGTGCGGGCAGCGCGCTCAGTCCCCAGCTGGTGCTCGAACTGAAGAACAGCGTCGGCGCCGCGTCGAAGCGCTGACCGGGCGCCCGCCCGGCCGAGGAGGAAGAACGACCCATGGCGGACGGCCGCACTCCCAGCAGTGCCGGCGAGGACGGGACCACACCGCCGGGCCCCGACCCGGTCGGCCCCGTCGCCGCCGTACGGCCGTTCCTGGTCACCGCCGGCCGGGTGGCACCCAGCGCCAACGGCAGGACCATGCCCGTCGAGACCCAGGTGGTGGCCACCGCCGAGGGGCTCGCCGAGCTCGACCGACTCTCCTTCGAACAGCACGACATCGTCGCCGCCTGCCGCCGCCCGCAGTCCATCGCGGAGATCGCGGCCCGGCTGCGGCTGCACCTGAACGTGGTCCGGATCCTCTCCGAGGACCTGCGCACGGCGGGGCAGCTGACCGTGCACGTGCCCGACTCCGGCGTCACCCACGACGCATCCGTCCTGCGAAGGGTTATCGATGGCCTCAGGGCCATCCCCGACTCCCGAGGGGTTCTCCGTGACACCGACTGAACCGGCCACCCGCCCCATGGCCGCGCAGGCCCCGGCCGTACGACCGCCGTTGCCGGTCAAGATGGTGATCGCGGGCGGCTTCGGGGTGGGCAAGACCACCGCCGTCGGCTCGATCTCCGAGATCGCGCCGCTGACCACCGAGGCCGCGATCACCGAGGTCGCGGCGGGCGTGGACGACCTCAGTCACACCCCGCGCAAGACCACCACCACGGTCGCGATGGACTTCGGCTGCATCACCATCGACCCGACCCTGAAGCTGTACCTGTTCGGCACGCCCGGCCAGGAGCGGTTCGGGTTCATGTGGGACGACCTCGTCGAGGGCGCGGTCGGCGGGCTCGTCATCGTGGACACCCGGCGCCTCGACGACTGCTACGCGGCCGTCGACTACTTCGAGCACAAGCAGATCCCGTTCGCGGTGGCCGTCAACGCCTTCGACGGCAAGGTCGAGCACACCCTGGACGAGGTCCGCTGGGCACTCGACGTCAACGACCGCACCCCGGTCGTGGTGTTCGACGCCCGCGAGCGCGGCTCGGTGCGCGACGCGCTGCTCGTCGTCCTGGAACAGGCCCTGTCGCGCACCGAGGGCTGACACGTGACAGGGCCCGGGGCGGGTCTTCCGACCGCCCCGGGTTCCGTGCCGACCGTTGTCCGGTCAGCCGCTTCTCCGCACCCCGCGCGACACCGCTGTCCGGTGCACCGCCCAGAACAGCGCGAGCGTCACCAGCGCCAGCCCGGCGACCAGGGTGGCACCGCCCACGACCTTCTCGTAGTTGCGCTGGTAGAGACCGTCGACGATGTAGCGGCCGAGGCCGCCGAGCGAGACGTACGCGGCGATGGTGGCGGTGGAGACGATCTGGATGGCCGCGGAGCGCAGGCCGCTGAGGACCAGCGGGAGCGCCGCGGGCAGTTCGACCTGGAACAGCACCTGGGCCTCGCTCATGCCCATGCCCCGCGCCGCGTCCACCGGCGACGGGTCGACGGAGCGCATCGCCTCGTAGGTGGTGACCAGGATCGGTGGGACGGCGAGGACGACCAGCGGGATCATCACGTTCACCAGGCCGAACCCCAGCAGCAGGGTCATCAGCACCAGCAGGCCGAAGGTGGGCAGGGCCCGCCCGGCGGTGGCGATCAGGGAGAGGGCGTTCCCGCCGCGCCCGAAGTGACCGGTGATGAGGCCGACCGGCAGCCCGATCGCGGCGGCGAGGGCGAGCGCCTCCAGGGTGTACTGGACGTGTTCGCCCACGCGCGTGGGGATGCCGTCGTAGCCGGTCCAGTGGGCGCTGTCGCTGAAGAAGGCGTTGATGAAGTTGAGCAGGTTCACCGGGCTGCGTCCTCCAGGGCGAGGGCGGCCGGGTCGGGCCGGTCGGCCTTCGGTTCGGTGTGCGCCCGGCGCGGCATCCACGGCGTCAGCAGGAGGCGCAGGACCACCAGCAGGGCGTCGCAGACGATGGCGAGGGCGGCCATGGTGAGAACGGCGTTGACGGCGAGTTCCGGCCGGTTGTAGATGGTGGCGTCGTTGAGCAGGTTGCCGAGGGCGCCCTGGTTCCCGATGAGGGTGCCGACGCTGACGAGGCTGATGCTCGACACGGTCGCCACGCGCAGCCCCGCGATGATCGCGGGCACCGCGATCGGCAGCTGGACCTGGATGTAGCGGCGTACGGGTCCGAAGCCCATGGCGGTCGCGGCGGCGAGGGTCTCCTGCGGTACGGAGCGGACTCCGTCGACGATCGACGGGACCAGGACGACGAGGCTGTAGACGGTGAGCGGGATCATCACCGTGAGTTCGGTCTGGCCGGTGTAGTCGATGAGGAGCACGAAGAAGGCCAGCGAGGGGATGGCGTACAGCACAGTCGTGATCCACAGCACCGGCGGGTACAGCCAGCGGAAGCGCACGCACAGCTGGGCGAGCGGCAGCGAGATCACCAGACCGGCCAGCACCGGCAGCAGGGCCTCGCGCAGGTGCAGGCCGATGAGGCCGAGCCAGCTGTGCTGGAGGTCGCTGGGGATGTCGAAGAAGCCACTCATTCGGCGGCCCGTGCGACCGGTGCGGCCTTGGTGACCGTGGCGGTCCCGCCGTCCGTACGGCCTTCCGCGTGGGCGCCGCGGATCGCCTCGCCGATGGTCTGCTGGGAGACGACTCCGGCCGCGCGGCCCTCGCCGTCCACGGCGACGGCCCAGCCGGTGGGCGAGAGCACGGCGCAGTCGAGGGCGGCCCGCAGCGAGTCCTTGCCGGCCACGAACGGCCGCCCGTACGGCAGGAGTTGTGCCGCCTCGACGCCGGCGGTGAGGTCCCGCGGCTCGCTCCAGCCGAGGGGCTTGCCGTCCAGGTCGGTGACGAGGAGGTAGGGGGTCTCGGCCGCGCTGCGGGCGGCGATCTGTTCGGCGGTGGCGTCGATCGCGACGATCGGCGTGGTCAGCAGGGCGAGTCCCGTGGCGGAGAAGAAGGACAGCCGCCGGATGCCGCGGTCGGCGCCGAGGAAGTCCTCGACGAAGGCGTCGGCGGGGCTGGACAGCAGCTCGGCGGGCGGCGCGAACTGGGCCAGCTTGCCGCCGGTGCGCATCACGGCGACCATCGTGCCGATCTTGACGGCCTCGTCGATGTCGTGGGTGACGAAGACGATGGTCTTGCCCAACTCCTCCTGGATGCGCAGGAGTTCGTCCTGGAGGCCCTTGCGGACGATGGGGTCGACGGCGGAGAACGGTTCGTCCATGAGCAGGACCGGCGGGTCGGCGGCGAGCGCCCGGGCCACGCCGACGCGCTGCTGCTGTCCGCCGGACAGCTGGTAGGGGTACCGCTTGGCGAGCGCGGCGTCCAGACCGACCCGCTCCATCAACTCACGCGCCCGCGCGCGGGCCTTGTCCTTGCCCCAGCCGAGCATGCGGGGCACGGTGGCGATGTTGTCGACGATCGTGCGGTGCTGGAAGAGTCCGGCGTTCTGGATGACGTAACCCATGGACCGGCGCAGCGTGTTGACGGGCTGCTGCAGGATGTCCTTGCCGTCGAGGAGGATGGTGCCCTCGCTGGGCTCGACCATCCGGTTGATCATGCGCAGGGTCGTCGTCTTCCCGCAGCCCGAGGGTCCGACGAGGACGGTGATCGAGCGGTCGGGTATCTCCAACGAGAGCCGGTCGACCGCCACCGTGCCGTCCGGGTACCGCTTGGTGACTGAATCTATCCGTATCAAAACGCCGAATACCCCTCGGGTTTGGCAGAAGTTGCCCATTTTCGGTCACGGTCGTGCAGGCCGTTTGCGGGGAGAGTCTAGACCTCGCGTGTTGCGGGCCCTTGTCGGGCGAGTGGCCGGTTCTCCCGGGTGGCGTGCCGGAAGGGGATCCGCTCTCACTCGCCGTTTCGACTCGGGCTCCGGGGCGCGGCCTTGGCGTCCGGCGTCACCGCGCTGTGCGCACCCTGTGAGTCCGCTGATTCTCACCTCCCGCTCAGAGCGGCCTCAGGGATCCCCCAGAAGCGGCCCCGATGGTCACTGACATGAACGAAACGAACGCGGGAGGCGTCCGGCGGCGGTCGGTCGAGATCGTGGTGCCGGTCCACAACGAGGCGCACGTCCTCGCCGACACCATCGGCCGTCTCCACGCACACCTCGAAGCGTCCTTCCCGTTCCCGTTCCGGATCACCGTCGCGGACAACGCGAGCACGGACGCCACCTGGCCGGTGGCCACCGGCCTGACGCTGCGACTCCCCCACGTGCACGCCCTGCGCCTGGACGAGAAGGGCCGGGGCCGCGCACTGAAGTACGTGTGGAGCCGGTCGGACGCGGACGTCGTCGCCTACATGGACGTCGACCTCTCCACCGGCCTCGAAGGCCTCCTGCCGCTGGTGGCCCCGCTGCTCTCCGGGCACAGCGACCTCGCGATCGGCAGCCGACTGCACCGCCAGGCGGACGTCGTCCGCGGCCCGAAACGGGAGTTCGTCTCCCGCTCCTACAACCTGCTGCTCAGGCTGGGCCTCGCGGCCCGCTTCTCGGACGCGCAGTGCGGCTTCAAGGCCGTACGCACCGACGTCTTCCGGGCCCTCGCCCCGCACATCGAGGACAACGCCTGGTTCTTCGACACCGAACTGCTGGTCCTGGCGCAGCGCAACCGCCTGCGCATCCACGAGGTGCCGGTCGACTGGGTCGACGACCCCGACAGCCGGGTCGACGTCGTGCGCACCGCCGTCGACGACCTCAAGGGCATGGGCCGCATGCTGCGCGCCACCGTGACCGGCCGCACCCGGGTCACCGCCCTGCCGCGCCGGACCGGCGTCCCGCAGGTCCCCGCCGCCCGCACGGCTCCCGCCCACCCGTCCCACCAGGCGAACCTGGAGTACGCGTCATGACGACCCTCGCCCCTTTGCCCGCACCCGTCCAGCAGGACGCGCCCCGGCACCGGGTGGCACCGCCCGCCGGCGGCGGCCTCGCCGCCCGTACCCGCAAGGTCCTCACCGGCGCCCCCGAGGACCCCCGCTGGGCACGGCCCGCACTGTGGGCGGTCCTGGTACTGGCCACGGCCCTGTACGCCTGGAACCTCACCTCCGTCACCGGCAACACCTTCTACGACGCCGCCGTCTACAGCGGCACCCAGAGCTGGAAGGCGTTCTTCTTCGGGGCGCTCGACTCCGGCAGCTTCATCACCGTCGACAAACCACCGTTCGCCCTGTGGGTGATGGGCCTCTCGGCCCGGGTCTTCGGCTACGGCACCTGGCAGTTGGCGCTGCCGATGGTCGCGGTCGGCGTCGGCTCGGTCGCCCTGCTGTACCGCATGGTCAAGCGGGACTTCGGGCCGGTGGCGGGCACGATCGCCGCCCTCGCGCTCGCCCTCACCCCGATCACGGTCGCCCTCACCCGGGACACCAACCCGGACCCGGTCCTGGTCTTCCTGATGCTGCTCGGCGCGGCCACGCTCATGAAGGCGGTGCGCACCGGGCGGCTGATGCCGCTGGTGTGGTCCGGCGTCGCGATCGGCTTCGCGTTCAACACGAAGATGATGCAGGCGTACGTCGTCCTGCCCGCGTTCTTCCTGGTCTACCTGTGGGCCGCCCAGGGCGGTGTGGGCCGCCGCCTGCGCAACCTCGCCGTCGGCACACTCGCGCTCGTCGTCTCCAGCGCCTGGTGGATGGTGGTCGTCGACCTGATCCCGGCCTCCTCCCGCCCCTACATCGGCGGCTCGACCGACAACACGGTCTGGGACCTGGTCATCGGCTACAACGGCTTCGGCCGGATCTTCGGGGCGAGCGCGTCGACGGGCTCGCAGGGCAACGGGGCGAGCTTCGGCGGCGACGCCGGCGTCTACCGCATGTTCAACGAGATCATGGGCGGCCAGATCTCCTGGCTGATCCCCTTCGCGCTCGTCGCCCTGACCGGCGGCCTGGTGCTGCGCGGCCGGGCCCCCCGGACCGACGCCAGGCGTGCGGCGCTGATGCTCTGGGGCGGCTGGTTCGTCCTGCACTACCTGACCTTCGCCCTCGCCGAGGGCACCTTCCACCCGTACTACGTCACCGCCATGGCCCCGGGAATCGCGGCCCTGGCCGGGATCGGCGCCGTGATGCTCCACCGGGCCCTCCGTGAGGGCTCGGCGGCGAAGTGGGGCTGGGTGCTGCCGGCGGCGGTGGCGGGCAGCACGGTCTGGGCGGTCGTCCTGCTCCAGCGGGTCTCCGGCTCCGGGACGCTGTACACGGTCGCTCAGGTCGTGGCCGGGGTGGCGGGCGCGGCCGCGGTGATCGCCCTGCTGGTCGGCCGGTTCACCCGGCGCCAGCGGCTGACGGGGGTCGCCGCCCTGGCCGCGGTGGTGGCCCTGCTCGCCGGTCCCGCCGCGTACTCGGTGTCGGCGGCCACCTCGAGCACCAACGGCACCAACCCGACAGCCGGTCCGAGCACCGGTGGCGGCATGGGCGGCGGCGCGGGCGGCGGTCAGCGGCCGAGCGGCAGTGCGCCCAGCGGGACCGGGACGGGGCAGTCGACGGGACAGCCGCCGTCCGGCAGCACCTCGTCCTCAAAGACCGGCACCGGTCGGACCGGCGGCGGTGGCATGGGCGGTGTCACCCAGGTCTCGTCCGAGATGATCACCTACCTGAAGAAGAACCAGGACGGCGCCACCTGGCTGCTGGCGGTGGCCACCGACCAGACCGCGTCCTCGGTCATCCTGGAGTCCGGTCAGCCGGTGATCTCCATGGGCGGCTGGTCCGGCAGCGACAACGCCATGACCCTCGCCAAGCTCAAGAGCCTGGTGAAGTCCGGCAAGCTGCACTACATCGTCGTCAGCGACAGCGGACAGGGCTCCTCGAACACCGAGGTCTCGACCTGGGTCGAGAAGAACGGCACGGCCGTGTCCGACTACAGCGGCCTGTACCGCCTGGACGCCTCCGACGTCGGCTGACGCCGGCTCCACGACGCCCCCCGCCTGCTCCGGCGGTGGGGCGTCGTGTCGTTCCGGCAGCCTGCCCGACGTCTTACGCGGCCGCCGCGCCCTCCCCGGCGACGGGGAATCCCGCCGTCCGGAGAACCCGCCGCCCGGCGTCCACGGCGAACACCTCGCACCCCGGCTGCCCGGCGGCCCACTCGACGCCCTCTGCGCCCATCGCGAAGGCCGCCGTGGCGACCGAGTCCGCCTCGGTGAGGGTCGGCGCGACGACGGTCAGGCTGAGCAGACCGGTCGCCGGGCGGCCGGTGCGGCCGTCGATGATGTGGTCGCCGCGCTCGTAGCGGGCGGAGGTGGCGACCGCACCGTCGGTGAGTTCCAGGACGGTGCACAGCTTGTCGGCGTGTTCGGGGTGTCGTACGCCCACGCGCCAGGGACCGCCGGCGGCGACCACGTCACCGCCGGCGTTGAGGCAGAAGCGCGTCGCCCCGGACGCCGTCAGCAGGTCCGCCGCCCGTTGCACGGACCAGCCCTTGACCACCGCGCAGGGGTCGAGGCGGCGGCCGGGCAGCCGTACGTCGAAGGCGCCGCCGGTGGCGTCCCGGTAGTGCTCGCACAGGTCGAGGACGTCGCGCAGGTCCGCGCTGAGGTCACCGGGCGACAGCTCGCCGCGGTCGAGGCGCGACACCTCGCTGTCCGGCTTGAACGGGCTGAACCGGACGTCGACCTCGTGCAGCCACGCGAAGACGGCGTCCGCGGCCGACGCGGGGATGCCCTCGTCGTCGATCCGCAGCGAGACGGGGAAGCCCATGACGTGTTCGACGCGGTGCATGACGGTCAGCCCTTCGCGTCGATCGCGGCCTGGAGGGACTCCCGGTAGCCGTCGCTGGTGATGGTCGCGCCGGACACGGTGTCGATGTCCGCGCTCTGCGCCTCCAGCGTCTCAGCGATCAGCTTCGGCACCGCGGCCGTCGTCTGCGGGTGGTTCGGCTGCTGGAGCATCCTCACGGCGCTGATCTGCTCGCCCGCGAAGGTCACCTCGACCTGGACCGGGCCCTTCTCCGTGGTGACCGTCGGACCCGACACGACGTGGGAGGAGGAGCCCGAGGACCCGGACGAGGCGGACGCGGAGGGCGCGGGCGTGGTGACCTGGACGGTGGACGTGTCGGCCGACGGTTGGTAGAGCCAGACGGGGACCAGGCCCGCGATGCTCAGGACCACGACAGGGATCGCTCGTTTCACGGTGTCTTCCTCATCCCGCCAGGCTGAAGCGCTCGAAGTGGATCTGCGGCTTGGGCACGTCCAGCTCGCGCAGGCTGCCCAGCACCGCGTTCATCATCGGCGGCGGCCCGCACAGGAAGACGTCCCGGTCGGCGATGTCGGGCACCAGCCGGGCCAGCTCGCCGGGCGCCAGCTTGTCCGGGACGGGCGGACCGGTCACCAGGTGCAGCTCGCAGCCCTTGGCGTCGGCCAGGTCGCGCAGCTCTTCGTAAAGGACGGCGTCCCGGTCGGTGGCGACGCGGTAGATGACGACGGCGTGGCCCTGCAGCTCCTCCAGGAGGGCGCGGATGGGGGTGACGCCGACGCCGCCGGCGATGAGCACGGACTCGGAACGGGTGCGGTGCATCGCGGTGAAGGCGCCGTAGGGGCCTTCGGCGAATACGCGTGTGCCGACCTTCACGTGCCGCAGGGAGGCGCTGCCGGCGCCGGCGGCCTTGGCGGTCAGGCGCAGGGTGCGGCCGTCGGGCGCGGCCGACAGGGAGAACGGGTTGGCCTGCCACCAGCGGTCCCGGGTCATGAAGCGCCACAGGAAGAACTGGCCGGCCCGGGCGGGCATGCGGTCGAGGTCGCGGCCGGTCATGTAGACGGAGACGACGTTGTCGGACTCGGGGACCACGGCGGTGACGCGCAGTTGGTGGCGCCAGTTCCGCCACAGCGGCAGCACCAGGCGGCCGACGAACACCGAGGTGAGCGCGACGCCCCAGACGCCGTACCAGTACGTCGTGGCGGCGGACGACGAGGTGAAGGTGGTACCGACCGCGACCTGGTGGGTGAAGGCCAGCAGTACGGCGGCGTAGGTGTACAGGTGGATGAAGTGCCAGGTCTCGTACGCGAGGCGGCGCCGGGCGTAGCGGCCGGAGACGGCCCCCACCACGATGATGATCGCCAGCGCGACGACGGCGCGGAGCACGCCCTCGACGGTCTCGGCGAGGTCGACGAGCTGGCTGACCGGGTCCATGTCGGAGGACTCGGCGTAGCCGAAGCTGATGAAGACGGCGTGCGCGAGCAGCGTGAACAGGATGCCGAAGCCGGTCAGGCGGTGCCAGGAGGTGAGCCGGTCCATGCCGATACGGCGGTCGAGCCAGGGCAGCCGGGCCACCAGCACCAGCTGGAAGGCCATCAGGAGCGCACCGTAGAGACCGGCCAGCCGGCCCAGCACGATGAGGGCGTTCGACGCGAATCCCGCCTGGGTGAAGAAGAAGGTCACCACGGCCGCGTTCGCGGCCAGCACGGCGTACAGGCCCGTGCGGGCCACCACCCTGGGACGTTTTATCGCCGTGGGGGGCGCGGGGGGTGATTGGACGGCAGTCACTCGGCGAGCTCCTTGATCGGGGCCGGGGTATCGAGCTTCCCCGCCGGGAGCTGTCGATTCCCTGTCGTACGACTTTCAAGTGCTTATCGATGTGGCCACGACGGACACCGGCGCTCCGGCACGGGGGTCCGGTGACGCAGTATGAGCGGGTGGACAAAGTACGACTCCTCGTCGTGGACGACGACCCGCCGATCGCCGACCTCGTGGCGACGGTCGCCCGCTACGAGGGATGGGACGCGGTCACCGCGAACTCGGGCGAGGAGGCGCTGAGCCGCGCCGCCGAGTTCCGCCCGGACATCGTGGTGCTCGACCTCATGCTGCCCGACATCGACGGCTTCGGCGTGCTGGACCGGCTGCGGCGCTCCGGGACGATGGTGCCGGTGGTCTTCCTCACCGCCCGGGACGCGGTCGCCGACCGGGTGGCGGGGCTGACCCGGGGCGGGGACGACTACCTGGTCAAGCCGTTCGCGGTGGAGGAGCTGATGGCCCGGCTGCGGACGGTGCTGCGGCGCAGCGCCGGGCCGGGTTTCCAGCGCTCGGTGCTGCGGGTGGCGGACCTGACGATGGACGAGGACACCCGTGAGGTGCGGCGCGACGAGCACCTGCTGACGCTTACGCCGACCGAGTACGAGGTGCTGCGTTATCTGATGCGCAAGTCGCCGACCGTGCTGACCAAGGCGCAGATCCTGGACCACGTGTGGGAGTACGGCTTCGGCGGCCGCTCCAACGTCGTGGAGCTGGTCGTCAGCCGACTGCGCCGCAAGCTCGACGCGACGGGCGAGCCGCTGATCCACACCGTCCGCGGCTTCGGCTACGTGGTCCGGCAGGCCGCGGAGTGAAGGGTGCCCTGCGGCGTTTTCGCCACGTCTATCGCAGGCTGCGCCTGGGCACCCGGCTGGCGCTGGGCCTCGGTGCGCTGTCCCTGGTGGTGTTCGCCGTCGTGGGCTACGCCCTGACGATGTACATGCGGGACTACCTGGACAGCCAGCTGGGCTACCAGCTGAAGGTCGTCCAGACCGTGCAGTCCAAGGACGCCGCGGCCAACGGCACGGTGACGCAGAAGCCGTACTGGGGCTGGTTCACCGCGGTGTACGACGTGTCGGACAAGGCGGCGGTCCTGCGTCAGCCCGCCGACATCCCGCACGACATCCGTCCGCTCACCACGCTCGCCGAGACCATGGCGCACTCCGACACCGAGCTGATGCGCACCGTGAGGATCGACGGGGAGGGTGTGTACCGGCTGCGGGCCTGCGAGGTGGAGCCCGGGGTGGTTCTGGTCAGCGCCGCGCCCATGTCGGGCATCGAGGACACCGTGGACCGGCTGATCACCGTGCAGGTGATCGCGTTCGCCCTGGCGGTGCTGGCGCTGGTGGTGCTCGGCCGCAAGCTGCTGCGGCGCGGGCTGCAGCCGCTGAGCGACATGGCCTCCACCGCGCACGGCATCACCTCGCACGACCTGACCGAGTCGGCGGCCCGGCTGCCGCTGCGCGCGGACGGCAGGGACGGAGGCCCGGAGGTGGACGAGCTGCGCACGGCGTTCAACACGATGCTGCAGCACATCGACGACTCCCTCGCGGTCCGCGCGGAGGCCGAACAGCGCCTGCGCCGCTTCGTCGCGGACGCCTCGCACGAGCTGCGGACCCCGCTGATGTCCGTTCGGGGCTACGCGGACCTCTTCCAGTACGCCGCCGCCAACGCCCCCGAGGAACGCGACAAGCACCTGGCCCGGCTGCGCGCCGAGGCCGCGCGGATGGGCTTCCTCCTGGACGACCTGCTGCTGCTCGCCCGCCTCGACGCGGCCGAGGTGGAGACCCCGCTGCGGCCCCTGGAGGCCGACCTGGTGGAGCTGGTCGACCACGCGGCCGACGCGTTCCTCGCGAGCCACCCCGACCATCCGCTGACGGTGGCGGCCGCCCCCGGGACGCTGGTACTGCGCGTGGACCCGCAGCGCATCCGCCAGGTCCTGGACAACCTGCTCACCAACGCGGCCGTGCACACCCCGGCGGGCACCGAGGTGAGCGTGACGGTCTTGGCCGAGCCCGGCCGGGCGCTGGTGCGGGTCGCGGACGCGGGCCCCGGCATCCCGCCCGCCGACCGCGACCGCGTCTTCGACCGCTTCTACCGCGTCGACAAGGCCCGCAGCCGCGACCGCGGTGGCAGCGGTCTGGGCCTCGCGGTCGCCCGCTCCCTGGTCGCGGCGCACGGCGGCACGATCGAGCTGAGCAGCGAGCCGGGGACGACGGTCTTCACGATGGCGCTGCCACTGGGCCCCTTGAGTCTTACGAAGCCGTGACGTACCGGGCGCGGCCCGGTCGTGCGGGCCGCGCCCGGCCCTAGCGTGGCCGCATGCGTGTACTGGTCACCGGCGGTGCCGGGTTCATCGGGTCCCATGTCGTGGAGGCCCTGCGGGCCCACGGGCACGAGCCCCTCGTCTACGACGTCCGCGCCGACCCGGCGTCGGACGTCCGCAACCCCGACACCGTCGGCCGCGCCCTGACCGGCGTCGACGCCGTGTGCCACCAGGCGGCGATGGTCGGCCTGGGGGCCGGCTTCTCCGACGCGGCGGAGTACGTCTCCCGCAACGACCTCGGTACGGCGGTGCTGCTCACCGCCATGGCCGACGCGGGCGTACGACGGCTGGTGCTCGCCGGGTCGATGGTGGTGTACGGCGAGGGCCGCTACACCTGCGTCCGGCACGGGGTGGTCCGGCCCGGTCCCCGCGCCGTCGCCGACCTGGACGCGGGGCGCTTCGAGCCGCTGTGCCCGGGGTGCGGGGCCGAACTGTCTCCCGGTCTGGTCGGCGAGGACGCCCCGGTCGATCCGCGCAACGTCTACGCGACGACCAAGCTCGCCCAGGAGCATCTGGCGGCGGCGTGGGCGCGGGCCACGGGAGGTTCGGCGGTGTCGCTGCGCTACCACAACGTGTACGGGCCGGGCATGCCCCGCGACACCCCGTACGCCGGGGTCGCCTCCTTCTTCCGGTCGGCACTCGCCCGCGGTGAGGCCCCGCGGGTCTACGAGGACGGCGGCCAGCGGCGGGACTTCGTGCACGTACGGGATGTGGCGGCGGCCAACGTGGCGGCTCTGGAGGCGGGTTCCCGCCCTGGCGCGCTGACCGCGTACAACACCGGCAGCGGCGAGCCGCACACGGTCGGCGAGATGGCCCGCGCGCTGGCTTCCGCCTACGGCGGCCCGGAGCCGGTGGTCACCGGGGAGTACCGGCTGGGGGACGTACGGCACATCACGGCGGACTCGGCGCGGCTGCGGACGGAGCTGGGCTGGCAGGCGGGGGTGGGGTTCGGGGAGGGGATGCGGGAGTTCGCGCGGGCGGGGATGTGCCAGGGCGTGTCCGGCTGATCAGGAGCGCGGCCTGGACCACCAAGGCCGATCATTCACAAATGCTCATCATTCGCACTTCTCGGGCATCCGGATGAGTTCTAGGATCATGTACAGAGGGCGGGCGGATGGCCGGCCTGTCGACCACCGCCGCCTGTACCGAGCGGAGGCGGAGATGAAAGCGTCGATACGGCGGTCCGCGATCTTCACGAGCGCGGCTGCTCTGGTGATAGCTGTCTGCGGTACGACGGGCACCGCTCGATCCGCGGTCCCGGCCGAGCCGGGCGATGGTGAGCTGCAGTTGGGCTATGTCCTGCCGGAGACGGGTCAGCTGGCCTACCTCGGCCCGCCGCAGATCGAGTCGTTGAAGTTCGCGATACAGACGATCAACGACGCGGGCGGGGTGCTGGGCAAGCCGGTGCCGAAGGTGGTCTCGAGTGACGAGGCCGGCCAGGAGGCCGTGGCCGCGCAGTCGGCCGAGCGGGTCCTCGCGGCGGGCGTGGACGCGATCATCGGCGCCGCGGCCTCCGGCATGTCGCTCTCGTTCATCGACCGGGTGACCGGAGCGGGCGTCGTGCAGTGTTCGGGGTCGAACACCGCACCCACCTTCACCGACTACGAGGACGACGGGTTCTACTTCCGTACCGTCCCGAGCGACGCGTTGCAGGGGCCCATCCTGGCGAATGTGATCCGGCGAGACGGCCACGACCGGGTGGCCCTGGTCGCACGGGCGGACGACTACGGACGCGGCCTCATGGAGACCACGCGGAAGACGCTCGAGGAGCGCGGTGCGACCGTGACGCTCGCCGAGACGTACGACCCGAAGGCGAGCAACTTCGACCAGGTCGTACAGAAGATAGAGAACTCCGGGCCGGACGCCGCCGTGGTGATCGCCTTCGAGGAAGGCACCCAGATCCTGCAGGGCCTGATCGAGACCGGACTCGGGCCCGACCGGATCGGCGTCTACGGCGCCGACGGACTGCGCAGCGAGGAACTGGCGTCGCTGGTCTCCCCCGGGCAGCCGGAGCGGCTCGCCGGGATGAAGGGGACCGCGCCGGCATCGGCGGGGAACGAGCAGTACGTGAAGGATCTGAAGAAGTTCGCTCCGCAGCTGAAGGAGCTGCAGTTCGCACCGCAGGTGTTCGACTGCGCGACGACCATCGCGCTCGCCGCCGAGAAGGCGGAGTCCGACGACCCGGGCGAGTACGTGAAGGAGATGAACGGGGTCACCAGGGACGGCGAGAAGTGCACCACGTTCGCCGCCTGCAAGGAGCTGATCGCCGACGGCAAGAACATCGACTACGACGGTGTGAGCGGTCCGCTCGACTTCATCGACAAGGGCGAACCCGGCCAGGCGACGATCGAGGTGTACGGCTACGACGCCAAGGGACAGTTGCAGACCCTGCGTACCGAGACCAGCAAGGCCGAGGAGTGACCGGGAGGACGGACAGGAGCGGGGGTCAACGGGCGCGGGCGAGCGTGCCGAGGTAGAGCTCGATCACCTTCTCGTCGTGCAGCAGGGCCGTACCCGTGCCGGTGTACGCGTTGCGGCCCTGGTCGAGGACGTAGCCGCGGTCGCAGATCTGCAGGCACCTGCGGGCGTTCTGCTCGACCATGAGGACGGCGACGCCCGCGCTGTTGATCATTCTGCAGCGGTCGAAGACGTGGTCCTGGTGGAGCGGTGACAGGCCGGCCGACGGCTCGTCGAGCAGCATCAGCTGCGGCTCCATCATCAGTGCGCGCGCCATCGCGAGCATCTGGCGTTCGCCGCCGGACATCGCGCCGGCCTTCTGCCTGCGGCGGTCGGCCAGCAGGGGGAAGAGTTCCTCCACCGCCGCGGCCCGCCGCGCGTAGTCCTTGGGCCGCAGGTAGACGCCCATCCGCAGGTTCTCCTCGACGGTCAGCTCGGGGAACACGTTCTGCAGCTGCGGTACGTAGCCCACGCCCCGCCGGACCAGCTCGTGCGCCGGCCGGTTGGTGACCTCCTCGCCGCGCAGCCGTACGGTCCCGCCGCGCACCCGCAGCAGCCCGAAGACGGCCTTGACGAGTGTCGACTTGCCGGCGCCGTTGGGGCCGATCACGCCGACCACCTCGCCCGGACGCACCTCGATGCTGCAGCCGCGCAGTACGTCGACCCCGGGGACGTATCCGGCGACGATGCCGTCGGCCGCCAGCACCGGTTCCTGCCTGTGTTCCCGTTCCTCGGCGGGCATCACTGTTCCCTCTCCTCGGTCGCCGTTCCCGGTTCGTCGTGCCGCTTGCCCAGGTAGGCGTCCACGACCGCGGCGTTCCGGCCGATCGTGTGCGGTGGGCCCTCGGCCACCAGGAGGCCGTCGGCCATGACGACCACCCAGTCGCTGATGCCCATCACCACGTCCATGTCGTGCTCGACGAAGCACACCGTCAGCCCCTCGTCCCGCAGTTGGGTGATGTGCCCGAGCAACGACTGGGTCAGGGCGGGGTTCACCCCGGCCATCGGCTCGTCGAGCATGATCATGACCGGCCGGGCCATCAGAGCGCGGGCCAGTTCCAGCAGTTTGCGCTGACCGCCGGAGAGCGTGCCGGCGTGGTCGTCGCGCAGGGGCCCGAGCCGGAACCGGTCCAGCAGTTCACCGGCCCGGCGCTCGAACTCCCGCTCCTGCCCGCGCCACAGCGGTCGCAGCAGCGCGGGCAGCGCCCGCTCCCCGCGTTGCCCGGGCGCGGCGAGCAGCATGTTCTCCATCACGGTGAGCCGGGCGAGCGTCCTGGTGAGCTGGAACGTACGGACCAGTCCCCGCCTCGCCACCCGGTGCGCAGGGGAGCCGGTGAGAGGCTGTCCGTCGAACGACCAACGGCCGCCGTCGGCCCGGTCGAACCCGCTCACCACGTTGAACAGGGTGGTCTTGCCGGCGCCGTTGGGCCCGATGAGCGCCGTGATGACACCGCGTTGCACTTCCAGGTGTTCGACCCGCACGGCGACGAGGCCGCCGAAGGTTCGGGTCACCTGGTCCAGGACCAGCAGAGGGTCCGGCTTGCGCACCCCCGGCTCGGGAACGATCCCGGAGAGCCTGCCCGCCCCGGTGCGCCCGTCGGCGGCCCCGGGACCGCCGGATCCGGCCATGTCAGCGGTCACTGAGCAGCATCTCCTTCCGGCTGCCGAGAATGCCCTGCGGCCTGAACGCGACCAGCAGGATCAGGGCGACCCCGACCAGGGCGAAGCGCACCGCACCGACCTCGGAGGTGCTGATGAGGTCCGGCGAGACGTACTCGGCGTCGATGGCCTGCCTCAGGGCGCTGTCGAGGAAGCTGAGGACGAACCAGAACAGGATCGAGCCGACGACCGGCCCGAGGATCCGCCCGGCACCTCCGAGTATGAGCAGCGTGTACAGGAAGAACGTGACACCCGGGTCGTAGTTGTCCGGGTTCACGGACTGCACCTGGATCGCCTGCATCATGCCCGCGACCGCTCCGATGACGCCGCCCAGCAGGAGGCTCTGCATCTTGTACGCGTAGACGTTCTTGCCGAGGCTGCGCGCGGGAACCTCGTCCTCCCGGATCGACCGGATCACACGGCCCCACGGGCTGTGGATGAGCAGGGCGAGCAGGGCCGCGGCCACCGCCACCAGCGTCCATCCGACGATCATCACCCACAGGTCGCGGGAGCTGAACTTCACCAGCCACACGCCGTAGGTTCCGGGCTCGACGGGGTTGAGCGAGTAGAAGTCCTTCGCGAACCTCTGCAGCCCGAACACCCCACCGGTGACCGGCTCGGCCCAGCTGGAGCGGTAGAACAGCCTCAGCGTCTCCCCCGCCGCGATCGTGGTGATCGCGAGATAGTCGGCGCGCAGCCGCAGGGTGGGCAGGCCGAGCAGCAGGGCCAGCACGATCGCGCAGGCGACTCCGGCGAGGACACCGAGCCACATCGGGCCGTCGTACGTCGACACCGTGATGGCGAGCCCGTAGCCGCCGACCAGCATGAAACCGACCTGGCCGAAGTTCAGGAGTCCCGTGTAACCGAAGTGCAGGTTCAGCCCCATCGCGGCGAGCGCGTAGACGGCCGCGATGGGGCCGATGCCGGAGCGCAGAGCGTCGGAGAGGATGACCGAGAAGTCCATGGCGCACCCCTCACCCGACGCGTTCGGCCCGGCCGAGGATGCCCTGCGGCCGGACGAGCAGGACGACGATGAGGACGAGCAGCGCCCACGCGTACTGCAGGTCGACCGGGAACCACAGGGTGGACATCTGGGCGACGATGCCGATGACGAGGCTGCCGGCCATCGCCCCGTAGGCGGAGCCGAGGCCGCCCAGGATGACCCCCGCGAACATGAGCAGCAGCAGCTTGAAGCCCATGTCCCAGGTGATGATCTCGACGAGGCCGAAGAAGACCCCGCCGAGTGCGGCGAGCCCGCCGCCGAGCATCCACACGAACAGCACCACCCGCTGCACGTCGATGCCCGTCGCCTCCGCGAGGTCGCGGTTGGCGGAGACGGCCCGGACAGCCGTGCCGATGCGCGTCTTCTGCAGCAGTACGGCGATGCCGAGCAGCACCAGCACGGCGAGCAGGGTGACCGTGAGGTCCCGGGGGGTGATGCTCGCCGGGCCCACGCTGATCGCTTCCTGGATGTCGTACTGCGCGAAGGAGGCGGGCCGGGTTCCGTACAGCACGAGGACCACGTGCCGCAGCAGCAGCGAGAGCCCGATGGTGACGATGAACATGTTGATCAGCCCGGTGCCGCGAGCCCGCAGCGGGCGCCAGAGGCCCCGGTCGACGGCCGCGCCCAGCAGGGCGCCGAAGACCACCGCGGCGAGGGCGGCGGGGATCAGGTGCCAGCCCGGACCGGCCGCGGAGGCGTTGAGGAAGAAGGCGAAGGTGGCGCCGATCGTGACGAACTCGCCGTGCGCGAAGTTGATCAGGTGGATGGTGCCGAAGATCAGCGAGAGCCCGACCGAGGTGATCGCGATGATGACACCGAACTGGATGCCGTCGATCAGCGCCTGCACGGCGCGCGCGCCGAACGTGGGACCGCGCGGGCCTTCCTCACCCTGTGCCCGTCCGGAGATCGCGGACACCGACACGAGGACCAGGGCGAGGGCCAGTACGAGCATCCGCTGGTAGCGCACGGTGGTTCCGATATGTCGCGAACGTCCCTTGTGGCCCAGTGTAAGGCGAGCCTGACCGATGGCACGAGGTCAGACCTCGGCCGCCGGGTGGTGCGCGACGCGCAGGGTCACGTCCCGCCCTCGAAGCGGTAGCCCACGCCCCACACGGTCTGGATCAGACGGGGGCCGGCCGGATCGTCCTCGACCTTCCCGCGCAGTCGCCGGACATGGACGGTGACCGTCGACAGGTCGCCGAAGTCCCAGCCCCACACCTCGCGCATCAGGTCCTCGCGGCCGAACGCGCGCCCCGGGTGGCGCATGAGGAAGGCGAGGAGGTCGAACTCGCGGATCGTGAGGGCGAGTTCGCGGCCGTGCTTGGTGGCGCGGCGGGCCGCCGGGTCCAGGGCGAGCCCGGCCGCGCGGAGGGTGCCCGAAGGCTCGGCCGGGCGGGCGCGGCGCAGCACGGACTCGACGCGCAGGACGAGTTCGCGAGGACTGAAGGGCTTGGTGACGTAGTCGTCGGCGCCGACCTCCAGGCCGAGGATGCGGTCGTCCTCGTCGCCGCGCGCGGTGAGCATGATGACCGGGACGGGTCCGCGCCCACGCATCCGCCGGCACACTTCGAGTCCGTCCATGCCCGGCAGCATCAGGTCGAGGACGACGAGGTCCGGCCAGTGTGCGGCCGCCAGGGCGAGTGCGTCGGGCCCGTCCCCGGCACGGTCGACGACGTATCCGGCCCGGTCGAGGTACCCGGAGACGACCTCGGCGACGGTCGGGTCGTCGTCCACGACGAGGACCCGGGCCCCGGTCCGTTCGTACGGCTGCTGCTCCATTCCGCCAGCCTCGCATCCTGAGCGTTCCCCTGCGGCTCCCGGCTCCCGACGTCCGCGTTTCGTAAGGAGCAAGGGTCCGATATGCCTGTTTCGCGCTCGTAGGGTGAGAGCCGTGACCACCTCTTCCGATCTCCCTCGGGACCCCGTCTCCGTGGACGTCGTCCTCCCCTGCCTCGACGAGGCCGAGGCGCTGCCCCGGGTGCTGGAGCGCATCCCGCCCGGCTGGCGGGCGCTGGTCGTGGACAACGGGTCCACGGACGGCTCGGCCCGCATCGCCCACGCCCTCGGCGCGAAAGTCGTGCACGAGAAGCGGCGCGGTTTCGGCGCCGCCTGCCATGCGGGCCTGACGGCCGCCACGGCCGACATCGTCTGCTTCTGCGACTGCGACGCCTCGCTCGACCCCGCCGACCTGGTGCCGTTCGTGCGCGAGGTGTCGGCCGGTGAGGCCGACCTGGTCCTCGGCCGGCGCCGCCCCCAGGCCCGCGGTGCCTGGCCGCTGCACGCCCGGGCCGGCAACCTCGCCCTGGCCCGGCTGCTCCGCCGCCGCACCGGACTGCGCCTGCACGACCTCGGCCCGCTGCGCGCCGCCCGGCGCGAGCCGCTGCTCGCCCTCGGCCTCACGGACCGGCGCAGCGGCTACCCGCTGGAGATGGTCGTGCGCGCCGCCGACACGGGCTGGCGGATCACCGAACACGACGTCCCCTACCGGCCGCGCACCGGCACCTCCAAGGTGACCGGCACCTGGCTCGGCACCTGGCAGGCGGTACGGGACATGAGCCGCGTCCTGACCGAGACCGGGACGGCCACCGAGAAGGGAGTCCACGCGTGACCACGCTGCTCGTCATCGCCAAGGAGCCTCGGCCGGGCCGGGTGAAGACCCGGCTGACCCCGCCGTTCACACCCCGGGAGGCGGCCGCGCTCGCCGAGGCGTCCCTGGCGGACACCCTGGACGTGGTGGCGCGGACGCCCGCACGACGCCGGGTGCTGGTCCTGGAGGGCGAGCCCGGCCCGTGGCTGCCGCCCGGCTTCGAGGTCGTACGGCAGTGCGCGGGCGGCCTCGACGAACGGCTGGCCGTCGCCTTCGCGGACTGCGACGGTCCGGCCCTGCTCATCGGTATGGACACCCCGCAGGTGACGCCGGAGCTGCTCACGGTGGACTTCGCGGACTGCGAGGCGTACTTCGGGCCCGCCGAGGACGGCGGCTTCTGGGCGCTGGGCCTGGCCGCGCCGGATCCCGCACTGCTGTTGGGCGTGCCGATGTCGACGCCCTCGACGGGGGCCGTGCAGCGGGCGCGGCTCGCGGGGCTGAGGGTGCGGGACCTGCCGTGCCTGCGGGACGTGGACACGGCGTTGGACGCGGACGTGGTCGCCCGGACCGCGCCCGGCGGCCGGTTCGCCGCGGAGCTGGCCCGGCTCAGTGCGGCCGGGGCCCGATGAGCACCGTGCGGATCGCTCCTCAGCGGACGCCCCTCGCCGACCCCTGGTCCGCCGACCCCTACGCGGACGCCCTGCGCGCCGGCCGCGGCCCGCTCTTCCTGCGCCGGGCCGACGGCTGGCTGCTCCCGCTGGAGGTGGAGCGCTGGTGCGCCGACGCCGACGCGGCGGATCTGGAGGTGCTGCGGCGCTGCGAGGGCGCGGTGCTCGACGTCGGCTGCGGGCCGGGGCGCCTGGTGGCGGCTCTGGGGGCGCGGGGGCGGCGAGTGCTGGGCATCGACGTCAGTGAGGCGGCCGTCTCACGGACGGGGTCGCTCGGCGGGCCGGCGCTGCGGCGCTCGGTCTTCGAGCCGCTGCCCGGCGAGGGCCGCTGGGGCACCGCGCTCCTGATCGACGGCAACGTGGGAATCGGCGGTGACCCGGCGGCGCTTCTCGACCGGATGGACCAACTCCTCAGTGCTGACGGTCTCTTGATCGCCGAGACCGTGCCGGAGCTGGACCTCGACGAACGTGTACTGGTCCATGTGACCGACGCCCGGGGCGCGGCCGGCAGCCCGTTCCCCTGGGCGCGGCTCGGCACACCGGCCCTGCTGCGGCACGCCGAGCGCGCGGGCTGGTGTGCCGACGGTCAGTGGGCGGCCGGCGGCCGTTCCTTCGTCGCCCTGCGCAGCCGCAGCAGGAACAGCAGCGCCGAGCCGCCGAACAGCGCGGCCGTCAGAAGCAGCCAGCGCGTCAGGAAGCCGTCCGGGGACAGGCCGGTGGCGGGAGCGTAACGCCCCGCCACCCGCCCGCTGATCAGCGGGAACCACACGAGCAGCAGCAGCCCGGAGAGGGCGGCCGGCACGCGGACGTACGCCACGTGGGCGCGTCGGTGGCCCGCCGCCTTCACGAGGGCGTGGTCGAGCAGGGCGTACAGCGGCAGCAGCACCAGGTCGTGCAGGAGGGCCGCGCCCACGACCCACAGTGCGACCCCGAACCAGTCCCCCGCGAGGAGTTGTACGCCGGCGTAGGCGGCGAGGGCGAACGAGCAGGCCAGGAGCAGGAGTTGCAGCGGGCTGCCGACGACCGGCCGGGGGCGGGGGCCGGGGCGGAGGTGCCTCACAGGTCTCCTCCGAACGTCATCCGGGCCACCCACTTGGTGTTGAGCACACCGGGCGCGGCGGGCACGATGACCCGGGCCGGGTGGCCGTGATCGGGGGTCAGGTCCTCGCCGTTGACGAACAGGGCGAGCAGGGAACGCGGGTCGGCGACCTGGTTGGCGCGCAGGGCGGCACGACGGAAGGCGCCGCGGCGTTGCAGCGACTCCACGAGGACGTCGGGTGGATCGTCGTACCCGACGAGGGCGGCGAGGTCCCGCAGCCGCACGCCACGCCACCACTGGTCGGACGTGGACCAGCCCTCCACACAGGCGATGGGCAACGCGGCACTGTGCAGGGGCAGTCGCAGCAGATCGGAGCGGCCGAGCCGCACGGTCCGGTCACGCCCGACGACGACCAGCCGCCACGCCTCCTCGCCCGTCTCGGCCGCGTCGATCCCGGCGTACGCGGCGGTCTTGTTGATCTGGAAGCCGCCGGGGCCCTCGCCCGGTTCGGCACCGCCGTGCGGGGCGAGGAGGGCGGTCCTGCGCAACGGTCCGTCGAAGTTCTGCCCCGCCGTGGTGGCGAACAGCAGCAGCGAGCCGCCGCCGACCAGCCCGAGGGCACCGCGTCGGGTCACGGTGGGCTCGACGGGGTCCGGAGACACCAACTCACTTTTCTCCTGCCGTAGTTGGCGCAGGCTGCGCAGAGCCGTCGGCGTCTTGAGGACGGCGTGCGCGACGAAGGCGGCGAAGAACACCCAGGCGCCGTAGAAGTGCAGGGGATAGAAGGAGCCGGGGAAGACGTAGTCCAGCTGGACGTTGAGCACGCCGGTCACGAACTCGAAGAGTCCGCCGCCGACCAGGAGCACCAGGGAGAGCCGCTCCAGCGCGTGCGCGAGCGACCGGGCGGGTGGCAGCGTGAACAGCTTGGGCACGACCGACCACAGCTTGGCCAGGAGCACGGGGATCAGAGTGATCCCGAGCGTGACGTGGACGCCCTGGTTGAGGCGGTACAGCCAGTGCGGGTCGGTCGGCCAGGAGAAGAGGTAGAAGCCGAGGAGCCCCTTGTCCGGCGTCTTGTCGTTCACCCGGGACAGGTCGGGGTTGTAGGCGGCGTACGACAGCAGCCCGGTCACGAACAGCACGGTGATCCCACCGAGCAGCACGACACCGAGCACCGAGGTGAACCAGGGGCCGCGCAGCGGACTGCGCCAGAACGCGGGCGAGAAGGGGGTGCGCGGCGGGGAGGAGATGCCTGGCGGGGAGGGAGTGCGGGCCATGTCCCGACCGTAGGCCCGCGTCACCCCGGGAACGGGTCCGCGAACCATGA
This sequence comes from Streptomyces sp. Q2, assembly GCF_056820935.1. NCBI lineage: Bacteria > Bacillati > Actinomycetota > Actinomycetes > Kitasatosporales > Streptomycetaceae > Streptomyces > Streptomyces sp. Q2. Next base: position 23,317 of record NZ_JBXEJE010000022.1, read on the forward strand.
CGAATCTCTGACGTCCGCGCCTGTCAGCCGTCCGGGCGAGTACGCGCGACCTAGCGTTTCGGTGTGAACCGCGATCTCAGACGTGACCTGTACGCGGCCGTGGCCGCCGCACTGCTCGTGGCGACGGCCGCCCTGGTCGGCACCGCCATCGAGGACCGGGACGGCACACTTCGCGTCGGCCGGCCGCCCCTGCTGGCGACCTGGGATCCGCATCTCGGCCCCGGCACCCCGGCCGCGCTCGCCGTCGCGGTCGCCGTCGTGGTGTACGGCCCAGCCCTGGCCGCCCGCCTGCCCTGGCGCCCCCTGCTCCTCACCGTCTGGGGCACCGGCATGGCGTGGACCTGGTCCCTCGCCCTCATCGACGGTTGGCACCGGGGAGTCGCCGAGCAGCTGACGACCAGGAACGAGTACCTCAGGGTCGTCGACCGCTTCCACGACATCCCGGCAGCCCTCGCGGACTTCGACCACCACATCCTGATCGACACCCCCGACAACTGGCCCGCCCATGTCGCCGGTCATCCCCCGGGAGCCACCCTCACCTTCGTCCTCCTGGACCGCGTCGGACTGGGCGGCGGGGGCTGGGCGGGCGCCTGGTGCATCACCGTCGGCACGACGGCGGCGGTCGCGGTCCTGATCACCGTACGGACGCTCACCAACGAGTCGCTCGCCCGCCGCGCGGCGCCCTTCCTCGTTCTGGCCCCGGCCGCCGTATGGGTCGGCACGTCCGCCGACGGCTACTTCGCGGCGGTCGCGGCCTGGGCGGTCGCCTTCCTCGCCCTGGCGGTGACGGGACGCCGGCCGGGGTGGACCGGGGTGGCCTCGGGCCTCCTGTTCGGCCTGACCCTCTACCTGTCGTACGGCCTGACCCTCTTCGTCCTGATCGCGGGCGCCGCCCTCCTCCTGGGCACGCATCGCGTCCGCCCGCTCCCGTTCCTGCTGGCGGGGTTCCTGGTCGTCCCGGTCGCGTTCACCGCCGCCGGGTTCGACTGGTGGGAGGGGTACCGGCTGCTGGTCCGCCGCTACTACCAGGGGTCGGGCGGGATCCGGCCGTACGGCTACTGGGTGTGGGCGAACCTGGCGTGCACGGTGCTGATCGTGGGACCGGCGACGGTGGCGGGGCTGCGGCGCACCGGCGTCACGCTCGCCCACCGGCGCTCCCGACCGGACGTCCGCCTGGGCCTGCTCGTCCTGGCCGCGCTCACCGCCCTGCTCGTCGCCGACCTGTCCGGCATGAGCAAGGCGGAGACGGAACGCATCTGGCTGCCGTTCGCGGTGTGGCTGCTGCCGGCGTGTGCGTGGCTCACGGGGGCGCGGGGGTGGCTGGCGGCGCAGGCCGTGCTGGCACTGCTGATCAACCACCTGCTGCTGACCGGTTGGTGACGGTCGGGCCGTCCCCCGACTCCAGCTGTGCTGTCGTCTCCATGAGGGAGACGGTGAAGGGGTGTCGCGGATCGGTCAGAACCCGGTTCGCCGCACCCTGTTCGACGAGTTCGCCCGCGTCCAGTACGGCGATGCGGTGGGCGAGGCGCGCGGTGTCCAGGTCGTGGGTGACGAGGACGAGGGACAGGTCGTCGCGTTCGCCCACCAGGCCGGCGAGGAGGTCGAGGAGGGCACGCCGGGTGACCGTGTCGAGGCCGGAGGTGATCTCGTCGCAGATCAGGACCCGGGGCCGGGCGAGCAGGGCGCGGGCCAGGGCGGCACGCTGGAGTTCGCCACCGGAGAGTTCGCCGGGGAGGCGGTGGGCGAGCTCGGCGGGGAGACCGAGACGGGTCAGCGTGGCCAGCGCCTCCTCGGTGGCCGTACGGTCGTCCGCGCCGCGCAGCCGGACCGCGGTGCGGGCCACCTGGCCGAGGACGGCGCGGTGTTCGTCGAAGGCCGCGCGGGAGTCCTGGAAGACGTACTGCACGGCGGCTAGTTGGGCACGGCTGCGGCGGCGCAGGCTGCGCGGCAGCGCGCTGCCGTCGAGCAGGATCTCGCCGTCGAGGTCGCGGTGCAGCCCCGCCAGGCAGCGTGCGAGGGTGGTCTTGCCGCTGCCCGATCTGCCGACGACGGCCAGGCACTCCCCGGCGCGCAGGGCGAGGTGCGGGACGCGCAGGACGGTGGTGCGGCCGTGCACGGCGTGCAAGTCGCTTACCCGCAGGGCTTCTTGGCCGTCGGCGAGAAGCGCCCTGTCCTGTGGAGCGGACCGCTGCGCGTCGAGCAGCCGACGGGTCCACTCGTGCCGGGGAGACAGCCACAGCCGCTCCACCGGCCCCGACTCCACGACCCGGCCCGCGCGCATCACCAGCACCTCGTCCGCGAGCGCCCGTACGACGTCCAGGTCGTGGCTGAGCAGGACGACCGCGATGCCGCGCGCCGCGACCGCCGCCAGCTGCTCGACGATCCCTCCCTTGGTCAACGCGTCCTGGCCGGTGGTCGGTTCGTCGGCGACGACGACGCGGGCGCCGAGCAGGAGGGCCTGGGCGAGGACGACACGCTGCTGCTGGCCGCCGGAGAGCTGGTGGGGGTACCGGCGCGACATGGCCGCCGGGTCGGCGAGTTGGGCGTCGGACAGGGCCCGCAGGACCAGCGCGCGGGCCGCCGTACGGCGTTCGAGGCGGGGCAGGTGACGGACCTGGGGGTGGGCGATGTCCCGGAGCAGGGCGCTGACGCGGCGGGCCGGATTGAGGACGGCCGCGGGATGCTGGGGTACGTATCCGACCGGGCCGCCGGTGCCTGCTCGGCGTACCTCTCCCGTGACCCGGGCGCCGGGCGGGTACTCCCCCAGCAGTGCCAGCCCGGTCGTGGTCTTGCCGCTGCCGGAGGCGCCGACGATGGCCGTCACCCTTCCCGGCGGCACCCGCAGGTTCACTCCGTCGACGATCGCGCGGCCGTCGATCTCGACCCGCAGGTCGCGAAGCTCCACGACGGGGTCCCTCTCGTGGTTCACGGACGTCGTCCCTTCTTCACCGGGGTCTTGTGGAGTGCCGCGTCGAAGAGCAGGTTCGTGCCCGTCGTCAGCGCCACGATCAGCAGCGCGGGCACCACCACGGCCCAGGGCTGGACGAACAGACCGGTGCGGTTGCGGTCGACCATGACCGCCCAGTCGGCGGCGTCCGGGGCGACGCCCACCCCGAGGAACGCGGCCGTGGACACCAGGTACAGCACCCCGGTCAGGCGGATACCGGCGTCGGCGGCGAGCGTGCGCAGGGTCGAGCGGCCGACGTAGCCGACGGCGATGCGCCACCACGTCTCGCCCTGCATGCGCAGCGCCTCCACCGCGGGACGGGCGGCGACCTCACCCGCGGCCGCCCGCACGATCCGGGCCGCGTCGGGGACGTTCACCAGCGCGACGAGGAGCGCGAGTCCGGTCGCGCCCGGCGCGAACACGGACGCCACGAGCAGGATCAGCAGCAGCGACGGTACGGCGAGCAGCACGTCCAGCGGCCGCATCAGCAGCTCCTCCAGCCGCCGCAGGTGGGTGAGCGCGCTGACCAGCCCGACGGGCAGCGCGACGAGGTAGGCCAGGGCGGTCGCGACCAGGGCGGTGAGGACGACCGTACGGCCGCCGTGCAGGACCTGCTGCCAGACGTCCCGGCCGACGAAGTCGGTGCCGAGCCAGTGGCCGCCGCCCAGGGTGAAGGACGCGGAACGGGGGCCGGGGGCGCCGGTGAACAGGGGGCCGAGGAGGGCGAGGACGAGAGGCACCGCGACGACGGCGAGGCCGAGGGCGAAGCGGCGCCGGATCATGCCGCCACCCCCGCCCGCGGCGTCAGCCGGTGGGCCACCACGTCCGCACCGAGGTTGAGGGCCACGGTCAGCACACCGAACACCACGGCCAGGCCCTGCACCACCGGTACGTCGCGCTCGGCGACGGCGTTGAGCAGGACCGTGCCGAGACCGGGGATCACGAACAGCGCCTCCACGACGATGACACCGCACAGCAGCCAGTCGACGGTGCGGGCGAGTTGCTGGGCCGCCGGGGCGAGGGCGTTCGGCAGGGCGTGGGCGTAGCGGACCCGGGCGCCGGGGACGCCGTAGCGGCGGGCGTGGGCCGCGTACGGCGAGGCGAGGGCGTCGACCATGCCCGCCCGCACCAGCCGGGACAGGGAGCAGACGGGGCGGGCGAGGAGGACGAGGACCGGCAGGACGAGCGCGGCCGGGTGGGCGAGCAGGTCGGTGCCGTAGCCCACGGCGGTCGGCGGCAACCAGGCCAGTTTCAGCGCGAAGACGGTCACCAGGAGTACCCCGAGGGCGAACTCGGGGACCGCGTACACGGCCAGCGTCACGCCGCTGACCAGCCGGTCGACGAGCCGCCCCTCGTGGCGGGCGGCGAGGACGCCGAGCCCGAAGCCGAGCGGCACGAGCAGGGCGAGGGTGAGCGCGGCCAGCAGCAGGCTCGGACCGAAACCGTCGGCGATGTACTGGGCCACCGGTCGGCCGGAGGCCAGGGAGGTGCCGAAGTCGCCGTGGAGCAGCCCAGCCGCCCAGTCGGCGAGCCGCTCGTGGGCCGGCCGGTCCAGGTGCATCGCCTCGCGGATCGCGGCGATGCGCGCGGGGTCGGGCTGGTCGCCCGCGAGGGCCACCGCGGCGTCGCCCGGCAGCGCCTCGGTGAGCGCGAAGACCAGCAGCACGACGGCCACGGTCTGCGCGACGCCGAGGAGCAGCCGCCGGGCGACGAAGGAGCGCAGGCCGCTCGTCCGCGGGCGCTTGCTCACGCCAGCCAGACCTTGTCGAAGCGCGCCCAGTCGAGCGTGTTGGCGGGCGCCTTGGCGGCAACGCCCTTCACGTTGCGGGCCGTTCCGAGGATCCAGTCGGCGAAGCCCCACACGAGGAAGCCGCCTTCGGTGTAGAGGCGGCGCTGCATTCGCTCGTAGACGGCGGCCCGTTCGGTCTTGTCGCGGGTGGACTGCGCCTGCTGGTAGAGGGCGTCGAAGTCCTTGTGCCGCCACTTGGTGGCGTTGGTGGTGGAGTCGGTGAGCAGTCGCTGGGAGATGTGGGCCTCGATGGGCATGGCGCCGGAGCGGTAGCAGCACAGGGTGCCGTTGTCGAGGATGTCGCTCCAGTAGGAGTCCTTGCTGCCCATCTTCACGTCGACGGTGACGCCGGCCTTGGCTGCCTGGTCGCGGAAGATGCTGGCGGCCTCGGTGAACCCGGCGGCGACGGCGGAGGTGTCGAGGGTGACCTTGAGTTTCTCGGCGCCGGCCTGCCTGAGCAGGGCACGGGCCTTGTCGAGGTCCTGTTCGCGTTGCGGGAGGCTGTCGGCGTAGTACTCGTAGCCCTTGCCGAACAGGTCGTTGCCGACCACGCCCGCGCCGGACAGGGCGCCGTCGACGAGTTCCTTCCGGTCGGCGATGAGGAAGAACGCCTCGCGGACCCGCTTGTCGTCGAAGGGGGCACGGTCGGTCTTCATGCAGAACGCCTGCATGGCGCTGCCTCGCAGCCGGATGATCTCGATCTGGCCCTGGCCCTCGTGGGCGCGGGCGGTGGTGGGGTTGAGTTCGTGGGCGTACTCGACCTGGCCGCCGAGGAGGGCGCCCACGCGGGCGGACTCCTCGTTGGCGACGACGAACTCCAGCTCGTCCAGGTGCGGGGCGCCCTCCCAGTAGTCGTCGAAGCGGCGGAAGACGGCGGAGCGGCCGGGCGCGAAGGAGACGAAGCGGAAGGGCCCGGAGCCGACGGGCTTCGTGTCGAAGTCGGACGTCTCCCCCGCGTTCTCGGGGACGATGTACGCGCCGAACGCGGCCAGGATGTTGGGGAACTCGGCCGTCGGCCGCTTCAGCACGAACTCGATGCCGTTGTCGCCGGTGGCGCGGCTCGCGTCGAGGTCGATGGGTTCCAGGGACGCCTTGGCGCGGAACGTCTGCTTCGGGTCGGCGATCCGGCGGTAGCTGTAGAGGACGTCCTTCGCCGTGACCGGCCTCCCGTCGTGGAAGGTGGCCTTGCGCAGGGTGACCTGCCAGCGGTCGAGAGTCTTGTCGGCCTCCCAGGAGGCGGCGAGGCGGGGCTGGGCGGACAGGTCGGGGCCGTAGTCGGCGAGCTTGTCGTAGAGGGCCTTGGCGCGGGCGACGTCCGCGAACAGGTTGGCCAGGTGCGGGTCGAGGGTCTCGCTCGCACCGCCCCCGGCGAAGGCGGCGCGCAGCCGTCCGCCGCGTCTGGGTGTACTGCTGCCCTTCTCCGCCGTGTTCTCCGTGCCGCCCCCGCAGCCCACGAGGGCGAGGGCCGCGGCCCCGGTGGTGGCGGCGAGGAAGCCGCGGCGGCGCAGCGCGGGGAAGCGTTCGTCGTACATGGGTGTCCCTTGCTTTTGGAATGCGGGGTGTGTCAGTGGGTGGTGTTCAGCGCGGGTGGTGTTCAGACGGCAGTGGTGGTGTTCAGCGCGGGTGGTGTGCAGACGGCGCGGGTGTGTGCAGACGGCGTGCCACGAGGTGCAGCCGGTCCCCGTCCGTCGTCGTGCCGGGCAACAGACCCTCCCGCCAGGCGGGTTCCGTGCGGGGGCCGGGGCCGTCGTGGAGCTCGACGACCTCGAAGCCGTGCGCGCGGAGGAAGTGCCGTAGCTCCAGGGGGAACATCAGCCGCCAGGCGGAGTGCTGTTCGACGGGCGCGGCGGCGGGGTCGGACGTCCAGACCCGCTTGCGGCGCAGCAGTTGGGCGGTGCGGTCCACGAACAGGGTCGTGGTGGAGCGGTAGCTGACGCCCTGCCAGTCGAACGCGCTGACGGTCGGGGTGTCGAGCAGGTCGGTACGCCCGAGGAGGTAGGCGCCGTTGCGCATCTCCGCGACGAGCAGTCCGCCCGGCGCGAGCGCCCGGCGGCAGGACGCGAGGAACCCGTCCAGCTGGGCGTTGGTGTGGCAGTACAGCAGCGAGCTGTCCAGGCAGAGGACCGCGTCGAACGCGGATGCGCCGACGTCGAAGCCGTGCAGGTCGGCCCGGACATAGCGGGGTCCCGGATGGTGGGCGCGAGCGTGTTCGAGCATCGTCTCGGAGACGTCGGCACCGGTCACGGTACGGCCGGCCGCGTGCAGGTACGCGGCGTCACGGCCGACCCCGCAGCCCATGTCGAGCACTCGCGCCCCGACACCGTGACGCCCAAGACAGTCCTCGGCCCAGCGCCCGGCGAGCCGGCCGGGGTCGGGGAAACGGGCCTCGTACAGGGCGGGGTTGTCCGTGAGCAGGTTGTGGCTGGTCACGGGGACGCTTGCCACCCCTCCACCTCCGGCGCCGCTCACGCGTTGCTCCTCTCACCGGCGGGAGCGGCCACCGCCGTCGGGACCTGTCGCCCCGGCAGGGCCCCGCCCCGGTGCAGCCATGCCACTGCGGCCGCCGAGGTCAGGCCGAACAGGGCGCAGCAGATCCACGGCAGCCAGTCGGTGCCGCCGCTCCTGCCGGTGTCCATGGCCCAGCCGACGACCGTGTTGCCGACGGCGGCGGCGATGCCGGAGACGACGTAGAAGATGCCGAAGTACGTGCCGGTGAGTTCGGGGCGGCCGAAGCCGGGGATCAGCTCCATGACGAACGGTGAGGCGATCATGATGCCGAGGTAGAGCAGGAGGGTGCCGAGAAGGACGGGGACGGCGTCGAGCCAGCCATCGGACGTCGAGCCCGCCACCCATGCCGGGGGCAGGAACGCCAGGCCCATCACCGCGAGCCCCACCGCGATCCAACGCGGTTTGTTGTCACGGGACTTGAGCGTCCGGGTGATGCGTAGCTGGAGGGCGAGGTTGGCGAGGGTGCCGACGAGGAAGACGAGGCCGGCCGCGCCCTCCCAGCCGGTGGCCTGGCGGGCTCCTTCGGGCAGCAGCAGGTAGAGCTGGTTCTCCAGGGTGAACATGCCGACCATGGCGAGGGCGAACGCCAGGAAGGCCCGGTTGCCGAGGACTTCACGCCAGTCCGAGAGGACCCCGCCGTCGCTCGGTTCGACCTTCCGCGCGGGCAGCACGAGCGCCTGCGCCACCGTGAGGACGGCGAAGATCGCGGCGGCGGTCAGCGCGGAGGTACGGAAGTCGACCAGGAGCAGCGCGCTGCCCAGGAGCGGGCCGAGCAGCGCGCCGGTGGTGGCGAACACGTTGAACAGGGCGAACGCCTCCGCCCTGCGCTCCCCGGCCTCCTGGGAGAGGTAGGCCCGCACCGCCGGGTTGAACAGCGCCCCGGCGAGTCCGCTGAGCACGGACGCGCCGAGCAGCACCGGCAGCCCGTCGCCGAGCGCGAACAGTGCGAACCCGACCGTGCGCAGGGCGCATCCGGCGATGATGACGCCCCGCGCGCCCAGCCGGTCGGCCGCGGAGCCGCCGATGATGAACAGGCCCTGCTGGCTGAGGTTGCGCACGCCGAGGACGACCCCGACGACGGCCGCGGACATGCCCAGGTTGTCGGTGAGGTGGGTGGCGAGGTAGGGGATGAGGAGGTAGAAGCCGGTGTTGACGCCGAGCTGGTTGACCAGGAGGAGTCGGACGGCGAGCGGGAAGCCGCGCATCTCACGCCACGTCTTCATGCGCCACGCTCACCTCCTCGACTCCCAGCCCGGCGAGTCCGCTCGCGCGTACGACGCCGTCGGCGCCGCCGATTCCCGACCACGGGTCGTGGGCCAGCAGCAGGTGTCCGTCGAGGTCGGCCCAGCGGGCGCGGTCGGCGAGGTGGACGGCGGGGGCGAGGCCGAGGGTGCTGGCGGTGAGGCAGCCCAGCATCAGCTCGGTGCCGCTGCCCTCGATCAGCTCGGCGATGCGCAGGGCCGCGTGGACGCCGCCGCACTTGGCGAGCTTGACGTTGACGCCGTGGACGCGTCCGGCGAGGCGGCGCGCGTCCTCGAGGTTTACGGCGTCCTCGTCGGCGATGACGGGCAGGGGCGAGCGTGCGGCGAGGGTGGCCAGTGCCTCGGGGTCGCCGGGGGCGAGGGGCTGCTCGACGGCTTCGACGCCGAGGTCGGCGAACCGGGGCAGCAGTGCGGTCGCCTGCGCCGTGGTCCAGGCGCCGTTGGGGTCCAGGAGCAGCCGGACGCCGGGCGCGGCGTCACGGATGACGCGCACGCGCTCCACGTCGTCCTCGGGGTCGGGCGTGCCCGCCTTGACCTTGATCAGCTCGAAGCCGCTCGCGGCCAGGCGGCGGGCCTGGGCGGCCGCGTGGAGGGGCGAGGTGATGCCGATGGTGCGGGCGGTGGCGGCCACGGGCGGCGCGACGGCACCCAGCAGGCGGTACACGGGCGTACCGGCCCGCTTTCCGGCCAGGTCGAGGAGTGCGGACTCCACGGCGGCGGTGACCGCGGGCGGCACCGCACGGGACGAGGCGAGCTCCCCTGCCCGCAGCGCCTGCAGGGCGCTCTCCGGCTCGGCGTAGCGGCCCAGGTCGACGGCCGTGAGGAGCCGCAGGAGCGTGTCGGCGTCGAGTCCGTAGTACACGCTGCTGACGGCCTCGCCGTGGCCGTGCAGCCCGTCGTGTTCGACGCTCAGCCACACCGCCTCGCGTGCGGACATCGTGGAGCGGGAGATGCGCAACGGCTCGGCGAGGGCGAGGCGTTCGATGCGCAGACGGGCTTTCACGGGGTGCCTTTCAGAGGCCGGAGACTGTCGAGCGGATCGGTGACCCTCGTGCACCGCGCCCATCCGGCCGCCTCGGCCGCGTACGGGTGCGGTATCTCCACGGGCCGGGTGGCGGCGGTGGCGCAGTCGACGCCGTGGGCGGCGGTGAAGTCGTCGTCGAAGACGGTGCCGAGGTAGCGGTGCGGGCCGTCGGGGAAGACGGTGGCGACGACCGCGCCGGGGTGGACCTGGGCCGCCCAGGCGGCGACGCGGGCGGCGGCCCCGGTGCTCCAGCCGCCGCTGACGAAGCTGCCGCGGGCCAGCCGGCGGCAGCTGTCCACGGCTTCGGCGGGGCCGATCCAGTGGACCTCGTCGAAGGCGTCGTAGGCGACGTTGCGCGGGTGGATGCTGCTGCCGAGGCCGCGCATCAGACGGGGGCGGGCGGGCTGGCCGAAGATGGTGGAGCCGGTGGCGTCGACGCCGATCAGGCGCAGCGCGGGCCAGTGGCGGCGCAGCGGGCCGATGACGCCCGCGCTGTGGCCGCCGGTGCCGACGCTGCACACGAGGATGTCCACGTGGTCGAGCTGGGCGGTGAGTTCGGCGGCCAGGGAGGCGTATCCGGCGGTGTTGTCGGGGTTGTTGTACTGGTCGGGCCAGTAGGCGCCCGGGAGTTCGGCGAGCAGTTCGCGCAGCCGGGCGAGGCGGGCGGCCTGCCAGCCGCCCTGTACGGCAGGGTGCTCGACGAGTTCCAGGCGGATGCCGTAGGAGTGCAGCAACTGCCGCATCGACGGCTCCAGTTCACGGTCGCCGACCAGCACGATCGGGTGCCCGAGGGCCTGGCCCGCGAAGGCGAGGCCGATCCCGAGCGTCCCGGAGGTGGACTCCACCACCGGCGCTCCGGGCCGCAGTTCACCGCGCTCTCGGGCCCCGAGCAGCATCGACACGGCGGCCCGCGCCTTCATCCCGCCGGCCGCGAGCCCTTCGAGCTTGGCCCAGAAGCCGGGGTGGGCGCCGGGCAGGTCGGTGGTGACGTGCACGACCGGCGTCCGGCCGAGCAGGGCGAGCAGTTCGGGGCGGGCGGCGGGGCGCAGGACGGTGGTGGTCATCGGGCGCCTCCCGGGTAGCAGTGCACGGTCCCGGGTCCGCCGTCGAGCCAGAAGAACGGGTACGGCTCCGCGCACACCGCGCTCACCCCGTGGCCGAGGAGGCGGGGCAGGACGGCGCTGCCGGTCTGGGCGAACATCACCAGCGGCTTGTCGTGCGCGAGCGCGTGCCGTCGCAGGGGTTCGAAGGTGCCGTTGCCGAGGGTCATGCCGGAGACGAGCAGCGCGTCGCAGCGGCCGGCCTCGGTGAGCGCGTCGGTGGCGACCGGCTCGCCCCACTCCGTCACGCCGCCCTTGAGATCGCACGGGACGTACCGCAGGCCGCGTGAACGAAGCGCCTCCAGCAGGGAGTTGACGACGCCGACGACGAGGACGGTGGCGCCGGCCGGGACGTCGAGCAGCTCGACGACGTTCTTCGCCCGGGCCCGGGACTTCTCCAGGGACGACCCGGCGGGCAGCGGGGCGGCGAGCGCCCCGTGGGCCGGGGTGTGCGGGGTGACGTGCATCAGGTAGGCGTCGAGGGCGGCCACCCGCACCGGCAGCAGCGGATGCTCCAGGAGCCGGGCCACGTCCGCGCCCACGCAGTCGTCGAGGGCCCCGTCGGGCAGGCTTCCGGGCTCGACCGCGCAGGAGCCGACGGCCTCGTCGAGGCGCAGGCTGAGGACCTCGTTGCGGTAGCCGGTGCCGCGCCCGTCGTGCCGTACGGCCTGCCGGGTGGTGAAGGCGACGGCGATCCGCTGCGTGGCCGGATCGGGGCCGAGGGCGCCCGCGCGAACGCGGGCCACGAGACCGTCGTACGAGTCGTACGGGTCGGACGCGTCGTGGGACTGGCCGGGCGGCGCGCTGACGGTGGTCATCGGATCACCAGCCCGGCCCGTGTCCCGGTCAGCAGGGACTCGACGCGGTCGCGGGCACCGAGGCCGTCGGGGTCGCCGGCCATGAGGTGGCCGAGGTACTCGTTGTTGCTGCCGGCCGCCTTCACCTCCTTGCCGGGCCCGGCGAACTGGACCTCCAACACGCCGGGGGCGTCTTGGAGTTCGCCGCCGTCGAGCGCTTCGAGGGTGCCCGCGCGGTCCGGTACGAGGAAGCCGATGGCGGCGCTGCGCAGGCCGGTGTCCGTGCGCCGCAGGTCCGGTGCGCGGCCGAGGGCCACGTCCACGAAGGCGGCGGCGAGGTCGATGCCCGTGACATGACGGACGAGTTCGGTGATGCGGTTGCCGGCGGGGCGCGGGTTGACCTCGACGACGCGCGGGCCGGCCGAGGTCAGCTTGATCTCGGTGTGCGCCACCACGCCGTCGACCAGCCCGAGCGCCTTGAGCGCGGCGAGGGCGGTCTGCTCCGCGGCCTCGGTGTCCGCGGACGTCAGGGCCGCGGGGAACATGTGGCCGGTCTCGATGAAGGCGGGCGCTCCGCCGATGCTCTTGTCGGTCACGCCGACGACGTGGACCGCGCCCGCGTGCGACACGGTCTCGACGCTCACCTCGGGGCCGTCGAGCAGTTCCTCGACCAGGACGGCCGGGGCGCGTCGCTGGCCGCGGGCGTTGACCGGGAACTCCGCCAAAGCCCTTACCGCGTCGGCCAGTTGGGACTCGTCGTCCACGCGACGGACGTACATGCCCGCGCACAGGTCGACGGGTTTGACGACCAGCGGGTAGCCGATCTCGCGCGCGGCCCGCGTCAGGCCGGCCCACTCCTCGTGCACGGCGAAGCGCGGTCCGGGCACACCGGCGTCGGCGAGGACGCGGCGGGTGGCGTCCTTGCGGCAGGCGTCCGCCACCGCTTCGGGACCCGGTCCCGGCAGGCCGAGCCGGCCGGCGATGCGGGCCGCCGTCGGCAGGTAGTAGTCGCAGGACGTGAGCACACCGTCGAACCCCAGCACCACGTGCAACCGCTCCACCAGGGGCAGCAGGGCCTCGGTGTCGTTGGTGTCGGCGGTGATCACGTTGCGGGCGCCGAGCAGCGGATGCGCCCCGCCCTCCGGGGCCGAGCGCAGGTAGTGGTGCAGGTCGCGGGTGAGGAACGTGAAGTCGTGCCCGCTCTCCCGGATCGCCCGTGGCAGCAGCCTGCTCATTGATCCGACCCAGCTCTCGACCAGCAGCAGATGAGCCACAACTCCCCTTTTCGTGCCATGAGTTCAGACGTCAGGGCAGCCCGGCGGGCCCCTCACCGGGAGGGGGCGGGCTTTGCGCACCGACAAGCTATCGATAATCATTTTCATTTACCAGTCCGTTGGCGACATCGCTTGTCGGCCGAGCCGAGATGAGAGTGATGCCCGACGGCGGCACGCTGCTGGGTCCCCGACTACGCGGACGGCAGGGTCCAGCCCCTGAACACCGACACCACCGCCGCGTCGCGGGCGGGCGCGGCCGTGACGGTGGGCTCCGGGCCGCGAACATGACGGACACAAGCGGCGAGGTCGGCAGACCCGCCTTCGGCGAGGGCCCGGACCGGAGCGGCAGGGCGGCGGGGGTCGTGGAGCGGTGGTTCAGCTCGCGGTGCGCCGGATCCGTCCCGCGTACCGCTTCTCCAGCTCAAGGTTGCCCTCGAAGCCGCCGGGGACGTTGGCCGAGACGTACACCGGGGGCCGCTCACCGGCGGCGAGCAGCCGGGCGGAGGCTTCCGCGACCGCCATCTGCACCAGCATCACGCCGGTGAGCGTGGACAGGGCGCACACCGCGCCGCCGCCGGGGAGTTCGAGGAGGGCGTCGCCGCGTGGGGCCGCGTTGTCGAGGACGACGTCGGCGAGGTCTGCGAGCTTCTTGCCGCCGGGGTGGCCGGCGGGGACGGAGCGGGTGTGGCCGAGGGAGGTGACGGCCAGGATCCCGTGGCCCCGCTCCTTGGCGTGGAGGGCCATCTCGACGATGACGTTGTTGACGCCGGAGTTGGAGATGATGACGAAGAGGTCCTCGGGGTGCGGGGCGGCGAGATCGTAGAGGCGCGCGGCCACGCCCGACCGGCGCTCCAGGAGCGGGTCGTCGAGGACGCTCGGGTCGTCGCCGCCGTAGAGGACGAGGTCGGCGATGCTCAGGCGGTTGGTGGGCACCAGACCCCCCGCGCGGCCGGCGACTTCGAGGACCATCGCCTGGGAGTGGCCGGTGCCGAAGGCCTGGATGACGCCGTCGGAGCGGAGGCACCGCGCGATCAGGTCGGCGGCGTCGGCCACGCTGTCCCGGGCGGACTCGGTGACGTGCTGGAGGACGGCCAGGCTCTCGCGCGCGAACCCCTCGGCGCTGACGTTCTCGACAGACACGCGACACTCCCCACTCACTGATGGCTTGAACCACCCCATCGATCACCAACGGTGAATCAATAAATCACAAGAGGGTCCTGGTATTCAATCGGCCCCCTGAACGGTGGCTGATACATTCTTCGCATGCCCCCGACGGACGTCACCACTCTCATCCGTACCGAGCTGCCGCGGCTGGCCGGCTCCCTGCGGAAGGTCGGCGAGCTGATCCTGGAGGATCCGGCCGCCGTCACGCACTGCTCGGCCGCCGAGCTGGGCCGCCGCACCGGCACCTCCCAGGCGACGGTGACCCGGTTCTGCCGGGCCATCGGCCTCGACTCCTACCAGCACCTGCTGATCGAGCTGGCCCAGGAGCGCGGCCGCGGCGAGGTCTCCGACTGGGGCAGCGCCGAGATCGGGCCGGAAATCTCCCCCGAGGACGACCTCGAACGGGTCGTGCAGGTCGTCGGCACCGCGGACCTGCGGGCCATCCAGCAGACCATCGACCGGATCGACCTCGACGCGATCGAGCGCGCGGCCCAGGCCCTGGCCCGCGCCCGGCGCATCGACGTCTACGGAGTCGGCGGCAGCGGCGCGGTGGCGCAGGAGACGGAGACGCGGCTGTTCCGCATCGGCTGCTCGGTCCGCGGCTGGACGGAGGTGCACGGGGCGGCCACCTCCGCGGCCCTGCTCACCCCGGCGGACGTGGCCATCGGCATCTCCTACTCCGGCGCGACCCGCGAGACCCTCGAACCGCTGGAGATGGCCAAGGAGCGCGGCGCCACCACCGTCGCCCTCACCACGGACCCGCGCTCGGCGCTCGCCAAGGTCGCCGACATCCGGCTCATCTCGTCCTCCTCGGAGACCATCTTCCCCGGCCGCACCGGCAGCATCGGCGGCCGGCACTCCGTCCTCGTCCTCATCGACTGCCTCTACGTCCGGGTCGCCCAGCTCTCCTACCAGCGCGCGAGCGCCTCGCTGGCGCTCACCGACCACATCACCCCGCAACACGCGGTGAAGAGCCGCCGGGCTCGCTGACCCGATCATGCATGGATGAACCACCGAGGTAACGTAAAGATGGTTGTTTGAATCATCCCCTCGGTGCCACGATGGGGCTCCCCCGAGCATCCTCGTAGGAGCCCCATGCGCGTGACCTCTGTCGAGTCGACCGAGCTCTTCACCGGAACCACCGAGCAGCCACGCCAGGTGGTGGCCGTCGAGCTGAGCCACACTCCCGGCCGGACCGTCCGCCTCACCGTCGAGGGCCCCGGGATCACGGGCGAGGCGCTCCTGGCGACGGGCGAGGACGGCACCGGTCGCGCCGAGATACCCGTGCACAGCGAACTGGCCGTCGGTGAACGCCGCGAGATCACCGTCACGGCCGCCGACGGCGACCGACTCGCCCACCACACCGGTGAGTTCACGGCCGCCGAGCCCGGCTGGACGATGTTCATGGTCAGCCACTTCCACTACGACCCCGTCTGGTGGAACACCCAGGCCGCCTACACCGAGACCTGGGACGTCGCCGACGACCCTGCCCTCACCGGCCTGCCCGCCCGCACCTTCGACTCGCGCGGCCAGTCCGGGATGAGCCTGGTGCGGGCACACTGCGATCTGGCGCGACGCGACCCGGCGTACACCTTCGTCCTCGCGGAGGTCGACTACCTCAAGCCGTACTGGGACTCCTTCCCGGAGGAGCGCGCCTTCCTGCGCGAGCTGATCCGCACCGGCCGCGTCGAGGTCATGGGCGGCACCTACAACGAGCCGAACACCAACCTCACCGGCGCCGAGGCGACCGTACGCAACGCCCTGTACGGCGACGGGTTCCAGCGCGGGATCATCGGGGCGTCCCCGGAGACCGCCTGGCAGCTGGACGCCTTCGGGCACGATCCGCAGTTCCCGGGGCTGATGGCGGACGCGGGGGTCACGTCCAGTTCGTGGGCGCGCGGGCCGTTCCACCAGTGGGGGCCGACGCTGTCGGTGTTCGGGGAGGAGCCGCGCGATCCCGGACGGATGCAGTTCCCGGCCGAGTTCGAGTGGATCGCCCCCTCGGGACGCGGGCTGCTGACCGCGTACATGGTCAACCACTACGGCGCCGGCTGGGCGATCGACAACGCGCCGACGCTGCCCGAGGCGGAGGCGGCCGCGCTCAAGCTGTTCAAGGGGCTCAAGAAGGTCGCGCTCACCCGCAACGTGCTGCTCCCGGTCGGCGGGGACTACGCGCCGCCGTGCCGCTGGGTGATGGGCATCCACCGGGACTGGAACGCCCGGTACGTGTGGCCGCGGTTCGTCAGCGCCATCCCGCGGGACTTCTTCGCCGCCGTGCGCGCGGAACTGGAGGCGGAAGGGCGCAGGGCGTCGCCGCAGACCCGGGACATGAACCCGGTCTACACCGGCAAGGACGTCTCCTACATCGACACCAAGCAGGCCCAGCGGTACGGCGAGACCCTGCTCGCCGACGCCGAGGCCTGGGCGACGCTCGCCTCCCTCGTCACCGGGCACCCCTACCCGGACGCGGCACTCGACAAGGCGTGGCGGCAGTTGGTCTACGGCGCCCATCACGACGCCGTCACCGGCTCGGAGTCCGACCAGGTCTACATCGACCTGCTCACCGGCTGGCGGGAGCT
Organism: Streptomyces sp. Q2; assembly: GCF_056820935.1. NCBI lineage: Bacteria > Bacillati > Actinomycetota > Actinomycetes > Kitasatosporales > Streptomycetaceae > Streptomyces > Streptomyces sp. Q2. The sequence continues at coordinate 39,761 of NZ_JBXEJE010000022.1, forward strand.
GCACGACCTCGCCGGGACCGTGCACGCCGACGCCACCCAGACCCTGGCCGACCTGGTCACACCGGGCAGCGGGGCCGACCTCGTCGTCTTCAACTCCGCGACCTGGGAACGGCGGGACGTGCTGACCCTCGACGATCCGGGGCTGGTGCCCCTGGGCGACGACTTCCAGCCCCTGCCCGCCGTACGCGAGGAGGACGGCCGGCTCCGGGTCGTCGTACCGCAGGTGCCAGGCATGGGCCTCAAGGCCCTTCCCCTCGCCGAGGGCTCCTCGCCCGAGTGGACCCGCGGCGAGGGCCTGACCATCCGCAACGAGTTCTACGAGGTGACCGTCGACCCCGCGCGCGGCGGCGGCGTCAGCAGCCTGCGGGCGCTCACGGAGGAGGGCGGCCGGGAGCTGCTGCGCCCCGGCGACATCGGCAACGAGCTCGTCGTACAGGAGGAGTACCCGAGGCACCCGCGCTTCGGCGAGGGGCCGTGGCACCTCACGCCGACCGGCACCACCGCCGCCCGCGGCCGGGACGTCACCGCCGACATCGATGTCGAGCACTCCCCCGCCGGGTCGCGCCTCACCGTCCGCGCCGACCTCGGCCCCTTCCGGTACACGCAGCGGCTGACCCTGTGGACGGGCGTCGACCGGCTCGACGTCGCGACGACCGTCGACGGCTACGACGGCGCCGACCGGCTGATCCGCGTGCGCTGGCCCTCCGACGTACGGGGCGGGCTGCCCGTGCACGAGGTGGCGGACGCCGTCATCGGGCGCGGGTTCGGGTTCGTGGAGGTGGACAGCGAGCGGTTCCCGTGGACGCTGGACAACCCCGCCAACACCTGGTTCGGGCTGGGCTCCACCGCCCGGGTCGCGGTGCGGGACGACTCCGGGACGCTCCTGGGACACCGCTCGATCGGGGTCGCCGAGCTGGTGTACGCCGACTGGGACGCGGCCGGCGAGCTGGGCGCGCCCCTCGCGGCGGCCCTCGTCCGCGCGGGGGTCACCGCCACCTCGACCATCGCCGGCGGTCCCCGCTACGGCGACCTGGAGGTCGACTCCAACCTCCCCGACATCCGTGTCGCCGTCGGCGGCCCCGAGCGCAACTCCGTGGTCGCCGAGGCGCTCGGCTGGGACCCGGCCGCCGGACGGGAACTGCGACGGCAACTGGCCGAGCGGGGCGTCGCCGCCGTGTGGGTGGCACCGCGCGCCGGACTGCGGGAGGAATGGGTGCCCGGGGCCGACCTGCGCGACCTGGAGCGGCTGCCGCTGCTCGTGGTGGCGGGGGCCAGGCCCGAGGACGACGCCAAGGCGGTCGACGCGATGGTCGCCGACCTGGACGACTTCAGCGTCACCGCCACCGCGGCGGGCGGCGGCGAGGCGCTGCCGCCGGGCGACGCCTGGGACGGGCGCGGCTTCGCCGTCCTCAACCGGGGCACCCCCGGCTGCGTGGTCACCGCCTCCGGCGACCTCTACATGTCCCTGATGCGCTCCTGCACGGGCTGGCCCTCCGGCATCTGGGTCGACCCGCCGCGCCGCACGGCTCCCGACGGGTCCGCCTTCCAGCTCCAGCGCTGGTCGCACACCTTCGAGTACGCGGTCGTGGCGGGCGAGGGCGACTGGCGGGAGCAGCGACTGCCCGCGCGGGGACACGAGTTCAACCATCCGCTCACCGCCCGGCGGCGGGACGGGGAGGGGACCGGGCGGCTGCCCAGGAGCGCCCGTCTGCTCACCCTGGAGCCCGCCCGCGAGGTCCTGCTCGACGCCCTCAAGCCCCTCGGCTCCCCGCTCGCCCGGGGCGGCGTGGCGCCCGCCGACCCGGGGCGCGGGATCGTCGTACGGATGCACGAGGTGAACGGGCGGCCGGTGCGGGCGCACGTGCACGGGCCGTCGCCGTGGGCTCAGGGCACCCGCGCGGACGTGCTGGAGAGGCCGGGGGAACGGCTGGCCCCGGACCGGGAGGGGGGCCTCGACGTCGGTCTGACCGGCTTCGAGGTGGCCACCGTCCTGGCCACGCCGACACCGGCCGGCCGGCCCGGGCCCGGCCCCGGCGTCGCCGCCCACGAGCCCGCCCAGCCGGTCCACACCCGTTACTGGCTCCACAACTCCGGGCCCGCCCCGCGCGGCAACCTGCCCGTGGCCGTGTACGTCTCGCCCGGCGCGCTCACCGCCTCCGGCCCCGTCACCGCGACCGTCCGGGTCGGCTCCGAGCTGACCGACGCGCCCGTGTCCGGCACCGTGGCCTTCGAGGTGCCGGCCGGCTGGTCCGCCGAGCCCGCCGAACTGCCGTACGCGCTGGGCCCCGGCGGCTTCACCCTCGCCGAGGTCACGGTGGTGCCGCCGGCCGACGCCGAGCCCGGAAGGCACTGGCTCGCGGCCCGGCTGGCGTACGGCGGGCAGACCTACGAGGACGTCGTGGCGCTCGACGTGCCGGGTGGGCGGGGTGGTCCAACTCTCCTTGCCGAGCTGGGAGTCGAGCGGCTCACCGTACGCCGCGGTGAGCGGGCCCGGGTTCCGGTGAGCCTGCGCAACACCACCCTCGGGCCGGTGAGCGGGCAGCTGTGGGCCGTGTCGCCCTGGGGCACCTGGCCGGGGGTCGGGCCGGGCGTCCAGGGGTTCACCCTGGCCGGCGGGGAGCGGCGGGAGTGCGTGATCGAGGTGGACGGCTCGGTGGTGCCGCCGGGGTCGTACTGGCTGATGGCGAAGGTCGGCTGGCACGGGTGCGTCGCCTACACGGAGGCGGTCGAGCTGGAGGTGACGCCATGACCGGGCACGCGGCTCTGGTGGACGGCGAGGCGGTCGGGAAGGAGCGGGTGGACGCCCTGCTGGGTGCCGTTCCGGCGCGCGACCGCGAGACCCGGCCCGAGGCCCTGGCCAGGGCCGAACGGCAGCGCAGGCGCTGGGCGACCCAGGTGGTGGTCACGGACGAGCTGGCCCGCCGGGCCTGCGCGGACCGGGGACTGCGGCCGCCCGTCGAGGTGTCACCCGCGCAGGTGCTCGCCGTGGCGGAGACCGACGTGGCCGACCTCGGCAGCATCGTCGCGATGGCGCTCGCGCACTCCCCGGCGGCACGAGTCCTGCTCGACCACCTGGAGCGCGAGCAGGATGTGCCCGAGGCGGCCAAACGGGACTACTACGCGCGCAACCGGGACCGCTTCCTCACCCCGGAGGCGCTCCGACGCGGGACCGACCCCTTCGGCGGGGCGGTGGAGGCGGACTTCCTGCCGTACGAGGACGTCCGTGCCCGCGTCGGGGGTGAGTTGCGGCGGGCGGCCGGCCGGCGGGCCTTCTTCGACTGGCTGGACCAGGCTCGGGCCGGCGTGGTGTACGCGCACGGGTACGAGCATCCGGGCGATCCCTCGCACCCGGACCACGAACACCGGCACTGAGCTCCCCGGAACCTAAACGCAACACGGCAAACCATTGACCTCCGATGAATTCTGGTCCACATTTTCATCACTCGGAGTCGAAGTTGGTTGGTTGAACCAGCCAGCACACCCTTGACTCGCCCGGTCGCAGGAGGGCCCATCACATGCGTGCAAGAAGACTGACCCGCACCCTGACCTGTATCGCCGTTCTGTCGCTGACCGCCGCCGGCTGCGGCCTGTCCGGCAGCTCCGACAGCGGCGACGCCACCGCGGGCGGCTGCAAGGTCGACAAGGGAAACGTCGGGCCGGGGAAGCTCACCGGGGAGGTCAAGGGAAAGATCACCTTCCAGACGACGAACCTGAAGAAGGACTTCGGGGACTTCTTCAACGGAGTGATCAAGGACTTCGAGAAGGCCCACCCCGATGCCTCGGTCAAGTGGATCGACGACCCCGGCGACGCGACCTTCGGCCAGCGCACCGTCGCCGACGCCCAGGCCTGCACCCTGCCGGACGTGCTCAACGTCGACTCCCCCACCGCGACCGCCCTCACCAAGGCCGGCTACCTGCTCAACGTGGGCGTCAAGGACCCGGACGCGGCCAAGCCGTTCGTCCCGGCGTTCTGGAAGTCCAGCCCCATGAAGGACCCCTCGGGCGCCTCGGTGCACACCGTGCTGCCCTGGTACACCGGCGGCGTCCTCCTGACGTACAACACCGACCTGCTGAAGAAGGCCGGCATCGACCCGGCGAAGCCGCCGACGACCATGTTCGGGCTGTTCGCCGACTACGAGAAGGTCGCCAAGGCGGCCGACGGCAAGTACTTCGCGACGATGGCCAACCCGGTCTGGCGGATCCCGGCCGACTGGGACCAGATGAACATCAAGACGCTGTCCGCCGACGGCAAGTCCGCCGTCTTCGCCGACGATCCGCGCACCGTGCAGTGGGTCGAGTGGATGGCCAAGCTGTACAAGGAGGGCGCGATGCCGAAGGACTCGCTGTCCTCCAGCAACGACCCCTCCACGCTCTACAGCCAGGGCAAGGTCGCCTACGGTTCGACGAACCCGAGCTTCGTGCGCTTCGTGAAGCAGAACAGCCCGACGATCTACGCCAAGACCGCCGTCGGCCAGCAGCCCTTCGACGCGCTCGGCCACACCACGGCCGCCCCGCAGTACATCGCGACCGCCGCGACCAGCAAGAACGCCCCCACGGCGCTGGCGTTCGCGGAGTTCCTCACCAACGCCGAGAACCAGACGGCCTGGTGCAAGGACCCGAACGTCGTGATCTTCCCGACGACCTCGGCCTCGCTGGACGACCCGTTCTTCCAGAAGGTCAGCGGTGACGACCCGTTCTCCGAGGCCCGCAAGCTCGTCGCCGAGCAGCTCAAGACGGCCACCGCCTACCAGACCAACATCTCCTCGGCCGTGCAGAACGCCATCGTGGGCCAGGTCCAGCTGGCCATGCAGGGCAAGAAGAGCGCGGCGGACGCCGTGAAGGACGCCCAGGAGAAGGCCGACGAGCTGCTGAAGCAGGCAGGCTGACGGTGACGGTACAGATCACGAAGCCGGCGTCCGTGCCCGGTACGCAGGCTGCGGCCTCCGTACCGGGCCGGGCCCCGTCCCGCATCCGCCGCCTCGCCCGGGCCGTGCTGCCCGGGCCCGCCGCCGGTGCCAACGGCGCGGCCATGTACCGCCGTTGGTGGCTGCCCTGGCTGTGGACCGCTCCCGCGATCGTCTGCGCGGTGGTCTTCGGCGTGTTCCCGTTCCTCAACACCCTCCTGCTGTCGTTCACCGATGCCAAGCCGCTCGGCGGCGCCGCGGGCTTCGTCGGGCTGGACAACTACACGCGGATGCTGGACGACTCCGACTTCTGGCTGGCGACCCGCAACAGCGTCCTGTACGCCCTGATCGTCGTACCGCTGATGGTGCTGCTGCCGCTGCTGCTGGCCGTCCTGGTGGAGAAGAACCTGCCCGGCATCGGCTTCTTCCGCTCCGCCTTCTACACCCCCGTCCTCGCCTCCAGCGTGGTCGTGGGTCTGAGCTGGCAGTGGCTGCTGGCCGACGACGGACTGGTCAACACCTGGCTGGAGAAGGCCCATGTGATCAGGGACGCCGTCCCGTTCCTGTCCGACCCGTGGCTGATCCTGCTGTCCGCGATGGGCCTGACGCTGTGGAAGGGCCTCGGCTGGTACATGGTCTTCTACCTGGCCGCGCTCGGGAACGTACCGAAGGAACTGCACGAGGCGGCGGCCATGGACGGCGCCGGTGCGGTCCGCCGCTTCTGGCACATCACCGTGCCGGGCGTGCGCCAGGCCATGATGCTCGTCGGCACCCTCACCGGCATCGGCTCGCTGCGCGTGTTCACCGAGATCTACATGCTCGGCAGCTCCACCGGCGGCCCCGGCGGCGCCGACCGCACCCTGCCCTTCTACATCCGGGACGTCGGCCTGGACCCGATCACCGGCAACGCCGGTTACGGCTCGGCCGTCAGCGTGGCCCTGTTCCTGCTGACGCTGGGGCTGACCCTGCTGGCGCAGCGCCTGACGAAGGAGGACGAGGCATGACGACGACCGCTGTTCCGGCCAGGCGCCGCCGCCTGATGCCGCGCTGGCGGGACTACGGCCGCCCCCGGGAACTGGTCGTCCGCTACCTGCTGCTGCTCCTCGTGCTCGGCCTGACCGTCGGGCCACTGCTGTGGCAGTTGCTGGCCTCGCTGAAGAGCACCGGTGAGGACGTCTTCGGGTCGAACGCCTCCCTGCTGCCGCAGCACCCGACCCTGCGTGCCTACCGGACGGTCTTCGACCAGGTGCCGGTGGCCACGTACATCACGAACAGCCTGATCGTGGTCGCCCTGTCGGTCACCAGCCAGCTGGTGTTCTCCACCACGGCCGGCTACATGCTCTCCAAGCCGGGCTGGAAGGGGCGCAGGGCGGTCTGGGTCGTGCTCGTCGCCTCCATGATGTTCCCCTTCGAGTCGATCATGGTCTCGCTGTTCCTGAGCATCCGCGACCTGGGCCTCGTCGACCACCTGGCGGGCGTGTGGCTGCCCGGGTTCGTCGGCGCCATCAACGTCCTGCTGATGCGCGGCGCGTTCCTCGCGGTGCCGCGCGAGCTCGAGGACTCGGCCATGCTCGACGGCGCGAACGAGTGGCAGCGCTTCCGGCACCTGTACCTGCCGTCCGCGTGGGGCGCGATCCTGGTGGTCGTCATCAACACCTTCATCAGCGCCTGGGACGACTTCCTCTGGCCGCTGATCGTGCTGCGCTCGGAGAGCAACATGACCCTGACGCTGGGTCTGTCCCGGCTGCAGAGCTCGTCGTTCGGCTACGACCAGCGGATGGTCATGGCCGGTTCGGTGATCTCCGTGGTCCCGGTGCTGGTGCTGTTCGTGATCACGCAGCGGTGGTTCTACCGGGGAGTGTCGGCGGGAGCCGTGAAGCTCTGAGGCCGGCCGGTCTCAGATGGTCACGGTCAGGGGTACGGCGGTCAGCGCGGCCCGGGACGATGCGGCGATCCGGATCTCCAGGGTGCCCGGCAGGACCGCCGTCTCCAGATCGGCACCGACCTGGGCGAGTTGGTCCGTGCCGATCACGAAGCCGACCGGCCGGGACTCCCCCGGTTCCAGGCCGACGGTGGTGAACGCCCGCAGTTCGAGCGTGCGAGGCCAGACGGACGTGCGCAGGCGGCGGGTGTAGAGCTGGACGACCGTGCGGCCCTTCCGCCCGCCGGTGTTGGTGACGTCGACGGTGACGGTCGCCCGGTACAGGCGCGGCGGACCGTACGCGAAGCTCGTGTACGACAGCCCGTGTCCGAAGGAGTAGAGCGGCTCGGCGCTTTCGTCCACGTAGGTGGCGTACTCGATGTCCTTGTGGTTGTAGTACACGGGGAGTTGGGCCGACGATCGCGGGACGGAGACGGGCAGGCGGCCGGTCGGCTCCCGGTGTCCCAGCAGGACCTCGGCGATCGCCTCACCGCCCCACGGCCCCGGATACCAGGCCGTGAGCAGTGCCGCGGCACGCTCCGCCGCCTCGGGAACCGCGTGCGGGCGGCCCTGTACCAGGACGACGACCGTGGGTGTGCCGGTCGCGGTGACGGCGTCCAGCAGGGCGTGCTGGGCCTTCCCCAGCCGCAGTCCGGCGAGGTCGACGCCCTCGCCGCAGGTCATCTCCGAGACGGCTCCCCGAGCCGCGCCGTTGGCCGCGAAGTCGGTGTCGGGGGTACGCGCGCTGCTGCCGCCCAGCACCAGCACGGCCAGGTCGGAGGCGGCGGCCACGGCGACCGCCTCGGGAATGCCGGAGAGGTCGTCGCCGGTGAGGGCGCAGCCGCGGGCGTGACGGATGTCGACGCCGGGCGGGGCGAGGTGCCGCAGTCCGTCGAGGACGCCGGTGCCCGTGCCGGGGCGTTGCGGGGCGGTGTAGTCGCCCGACTGGTGGGCGGCGGTGGCGCAGTGGGGTCCGATGACGGCGATACGGGAGACGTGCGCCGCGACGGGCAGGACACCGCCGTCGTTGTGGAGGAGGGTGACCGCGGCCGCGGCCAGCGTGGTGCTCACCTCCCTGCCGTGGGCCGGGAAGTCCGTCGTCGTGCCGTCCGGTTCGAACAGCCCCAGACGGAACTTCAGCCGCAGGACGCGCGCGACGGCGGTGTCGAGGACCTCCTCGCTCACCAGCCCCCGTTCGACCGCCTCCTCCAGGTGCGTGAACCCCTCGTCCCAAAGGCTCAGGTCCACACCGGAGTTGAGGGCGAGCGCGCCCGCGGACACCGGGTCGCCGGTGATGCGGGCCAGCCGGTCCACGGCCAGGCCGTCCGCCATGACCAGCCCGTCGAAGCCCCAGCGCTCCCGCAACAGCCCGGTCAACAGGGCCCGGTTGCCGGAGCAGGGCATGCCGTCGACCTCGTTGTAGGCGGCCATGACGGCGGCGGCCCCGGCGCGGATGCCGGCCCGGGCGGCGGGGAGGTGGATCTCGTGCAGTTCACGGGGCCCGAGTTCGGACTCGGCGGAGTTGCGGCCGCCGACGGTGGCGCCCTGTCCGGCGAAGTGCTTGAGGACGACGGGGGCCCGGTCGGCGTCGAAGTACTCGGCGGGCTCACCCTGCATTCCCCGCACGAGGGCCTGTGTGAGGCAGGCCGCCAGGTACGGGTCCTCGCCGAAACACTCCTCGGTGCGGCCCCAGCGCGGGTCCCGGGCGATGTCGAGGGCCGAGACCAGGGCGACGTGCCCGCCGCGGGCGCGCAGTTCGGCCGCGGCGTGGGCGGCGACGTGCTCGTACAGCTGGGGGTCCCAGGTGGCGCCGACGGCCAGGTTGACGGGGAGGACCGTGCCGTCGAGCGCCATGTGGCCGTGCGGCATCTCCTCGACGAACAGGGCGGGGATGCCGAGTCGGCTGCGCTCGACGACGTGCCGCTGCACCAGCGCGGTCAGGGCCGCGCCGTCCTGTGCGCCGGGCCCGCCTGTGTGGTCGACGCCGGACCAGGCGTCGGCCCGCTGGAGCCCGTACAGGGCGCCGAGTCCGGCGAAGCGCTCGGTCTCGGCGTACAGGGCGTCGGTCAGTTCGAAGCCGCCGTCGCGGGTGCGGCGGTAGGCGTCCCAGCCGTACATCCGCTGGTTGAGCTGGCCGGCCTTCTCACGCAGGGTCATCCGGGAGAGCAGGTCGCGGACGCGGGCGTCGACGGGGGCGGTGGGGTCGCGGTAGACCATGTCGTTCATGCGCCGCCGCCGTGTGCGAGCCGGGCGAGGGCCACGGCACCCCGGCAGCCGTCGGCCACCCAGTCGAGCGTCAGGCCCAGCGGTGCGAGGCGGCCGGCGAGGAGCGTGGTCAGGGGACCGTCGGGGCCGAGCAGGCCGCCGGTGGCGACCAGCGGTTCGCCGGGCTGCGGATGCAACGCCCTAACGGTCACGGTCAGTTGGTCGGCCGCCTCGCCGAGGATCGCCTCGGCGACCGCGTCCTTGTCCCGCGCCGCGTCGGCCACCAGCGGGGCCAGCCGGGCGAGCCGGATCGGGGGTTCGGCCATGACGGCCGGGAGCAGGTGCATCCGGTAGGCCTCGCGCTGCGGCCGACTCCAGCCGGCCTCACCGCCGAACGGCAACGGGTCGCCCGGCCCGCCGCCGTGGAGCGGGACACCGGCAGGCCCGCTTCCGTGAGTCGGGACACCGGCGGGCCCTCCCCCGTAGGGCGGGACCCGACCCGGCCCGCCACCGTGAGGAGGGACGCCGCCCGCCCCGCCCCCGTGAGGCAGCGCACCGCCCGGCCCGCCGCCGTAGGGCGGGACACCACCCGGCCCACCCCCATGAGGCAGGACACCACCCGGCCCGCCACCGTAGGGCGGGACACCACCCGGCCCACCCCCATGAGGCAGGACACCACCCGCCGCACTGCCGTACGGCAGGACGCTGTCCGGTAGTCCCAGCCTGCGCCCCACGGACCCGGCCAGAGCCGTCGTGGGCCCCCGCCCGTCCGCCATCCGCAGGGCGGCCCGTACCGCCGTACGCCCGATCCAGAAGCCGCTGCCCTCGTCGCCGAGCAGCCAGCCGTCGCCGTCCACGGTGGCCGTGCACCGGCGGCCCGCGATGCGCATGGCGACCGCACCCGTGCCCGCCACCAGGGCGAGACCGTCGGCCGGGGTGCCGGGCGCGGCGGCGAAGGCGGCCTCGATGTCGCTGCAGACGGTGACCGGGCCGGCCGGGATGCCGAGCCGCCGCAGGACGGCGGTGAGGGCCGTCCGGGCGTTGACGTGCCCGGGGTCGTCCGGGGAGGCCGCGGTGGCGCCCGCGAAGCCGCCGGCCACGGACACGACCCGGCCGCGCGCCTCCTGGGGCACCGCCGCGGCGACGGCTTCGGCGAGGTGCTCGGCGAGCTGCGGCATCGGAACGGTCAGGGCGTTGCCCGGCCCGGCGGCGCCCTCGCCCAGCGGGCGGCCGCCGGCCGCGGCGGCGAGCACGACACGGGTACGCGTGCCGCCCGCGTCGAGGCCGACGACGAGCTCGTCGCCATACTTCTGGTTCAAATCATTGCCCATCACTGACTATGGTGGTTGATACATTCGCGCAGGACAAGCCCCGGACCCGAGGAGGATCCCATCCGTACGCTCCGCTTCGGCGTCAACTACACGCCCCGCCGCGGCTGGTTCCACTCGTGGCACGACTTCGACGCCGTGCACACCCGCGAGGACCTGGACCAGATAGCCGGGCTCGGCCTCGACCATGTGCGCGTCTTCCACCTCTGGCCGCTCCTGCAGCCCAACCGCACGCTCATCCGCCCCGCCGCCGTCGACCAGCTGGCGCGGCTCGTCGACCTGGCGGCCGAGGCGGGCCTCGACGTGCTGGTGGACGGCGTGCAGGGCCACCTGTCCAGCTTCGACTTCTACCCGGAGTGGACCCGCAGCTGGCACCAGCGCAACGTGTTCACGGACCCGGAGACCATCGAGGCACAGGCCGCACTCCTGCGCACCCTGGGCCGCGCCCTGGCCGACCGCCCCAACCTGATCGGCCTCCAGCTGGGCAATGAGCTCAACAACCTGGTCGAGCACAACCCGGTGACGGTGGCGGAGGTGGACCACTACCTCGACACCCTGCTGGCCGCCGCCCGCGAGAGCGTGCGCCCCGGTCACCTGGTCACGCACTCCGCGTACGACGCCGCCTGGTACGGCGACGGCCACCCCTTCACCCCCGAGGCCTCCGCCCACAAGGGCGACCTGACCACGGTCCACCCGTGGGTGTTCTCCGGCGACTGCGCCCGCCGCTACGGCGCCCGCTCGCCACAGGTGCGGCATCTCGCCGAGTACGGCACGGAACTGGCCACGGCCTACGCCGAGGACCCGGCCCGGCCGGTCTGGGTCCAGGAGACGGGCGCGCCCGAGCCGCACATCCCGGCCGCCGACGCGCCGGAGTTCGCGCGGGCGACCGTACGGAACGCGGCCGAGTGCGCGACCCTGTGGGGCGTGACGTGGTGGTGCTCCCACGACGTGGACCGCTCCCTGGCCGACTATCCGGAACTCGAGTACACCCTGGGCCTGTTCGACTCGGCCGGCCGCCCCAAGCCGATCGCGGAGGCCCTCGCCGCCACGGTCGCCGAACTGCGGGCGCAGCCGCCGTCTCCCCGGCCGCGTGAGACGGCGCTGGTTCTGGACTGCACACCGGCCACCCGTTCCGTGTCCGGGCCGGGAGGCGCGTACTTCGAGGCGTGGATGCGGCTGCGCACGGAGGGGACGCGCCCGGCGGTCGTACTGGCCTCACGGGCGGACGACGAGGGTTACCTGGCGGCGCGGGGGATCAGGAAGGTCGTACGACTGCCGTAGGCCGTCGGCCCCGTCACACTCCGGCCAGCGCCTCCGCGACCGCCCGCAGGTTCACCTTCCCGCGCCCGTACGAGCACAGGGCGTCGTCCTCCGGCAGTCCGGTGGCCACCCGTACCGCGTCCGGTCGCCGGGTCAGCAGGGCGTCCCGCAGGGCCGCCTGCCAGGGGTGCAGCCCGGCGTCGCAGGTGGCGACGGCCAGGGGCAGGTCCCGGGCCAGGCGCACGATCCCGTCGACGAGGGCGGCCGGGTCGGCGGGCTCCCCGGTGACGCAGGTGCCCGTGGCGGTCGGGTCGACGGCGCGCAGCTCGGTCAGCAGGTCCTCGCCGCCCCAGTTGAGCGCCGGATGCGGCGGCGGGAACAGGTCGACGACATGGGCGCCGCGCACGGGGGCCGGCCCGCTCCGGCTCCGTACGGCCCGGCGCGCCGCCTGAAGCCCCGCCCGCGTGTCCCACGCGGCGACCTCGGTCGCGGGGACGGCGTACCGCTCGGCGAGCCGGCGCACCCGCCCGGCGGCCTCCTCGACCCGCTCCTCCGCCAGGGTCCCGTTGCCCAGCGCTCCGAGCACGGCGTCCCGGCAGCCCAGCGTGACGTCCAGATCCGGTACGGCGACGACGACCTGGTCCGCCCCCGCCGCGAGCGCGATCCGCGCCCCGGCCGCCTCGCCGTAGAGGCCGGCTATCGCCCTCATCTCCAGCGCGTCGCTGACCAGGACGCCCTCGAAGGCGAGTTCGTGCCGGAGCAGATCCCCGAGGATGCGGCGGCTGAGGGTGGCGGGGCGGTTGGCGTCCAGCTCCGGGAAGACGACGTGCGCGCTCATCAGCATCGGCACCCCGGCGGCGATGGCGGCCCGGAAGGGCGCGAGGTCGAGTTCCTCGTACGGCCGCGGATCGACGGCCAGGTCGTGGTGGCTGTCGGTCACGGTTCCGCCGTGCCCGGGGAAGTGCTTGGCGCAGGAGGCGATGCCGCGTGCCTCGGTGGCGGCGATCCAGGCCGCCGTGTGGCGGGACACCAGCTCCGGGTCGGTGCCGAAGGCGCGGGTCCGCACGATCGGGTTGTCCGGCAGGCGCTGGACGTCGGCGACGGGCGCGTACGAGGCGGTGATGCCGAGCGTGGCCAGGTGCCCGGCGAGCGCGTCGGCGCATCGGGCGGTCAGCGCCAGGTCGTCGGCGACACCGAGGGCGAAGGAGCCGGGCACCTCGGGGGCGCCCGCGCTCACGAGGTGCCCGATGCCGCCGCCCTCGTTGTCGATGCCCACGAGGAGGTCGGGGCGCAGGGCCCGCAGGGTGTCGGTGAGCTGCCGCACCTGTTGGGCGTCCCGTACGTTGCGGGTGAACAGGATGACCCCGCCGAGGCCGCGGTCGATCAGCCGTTTCAGGGTGTCGGGGACGGCCGTGGTGCCGTCGAATCCGGCGACCAGACAGCGGTGGGCCGCTTCGTCCAGTTCGACGGGGAGAGCGGTACTGAGGGGCACGCCTTGGGTGTGGCTCACCCAGGAAATCCTCCGGCTCATTCAGCCAAAAGTCAACAGCTGTGTGGATCGATGATTCACTCCCCCGAGGCGCCGGGACTGAGACCAGGACCCACTGGGCACACTCCCTTCCGACGACCACAGGTCCCCGCCCCGTCGGCTCCCGGCCACCACGGCGTCACACCGAACGGGAAAGTCACAGCGGTCCCCACGTGCTCGCCCGCTCTCCTGCTCCGCCCCTCTCGTGCTCTGCCGCTCCGCTGCCGCCCCGCCCCTGCATCGCCTCGGATCCGTCACGCCGCGCGCCGCACCGCACGGGGCGTGACGCGGAAGGACGACGTGCGCCGTGTCTCTGCTCCCGCTCGACGGTCCCCCCGGAACGCGCCCCGCGCCCAGCCGCTCCCCCGCCGCCGCGCGCCTCCTCCCCAAGGTGCTGAGCCTGCTCCCGCTCCTGCTGATCGGGGCGTGGGCGGCGCTCGACTGGCCCACCGTGCACGACGGCGCCGCCCGGCTGGCCACCGCCGACCCCTGGTGGCTGCTGGCAGCGGTGTTCTTCACCTGCCTCGGCTGGGTGGCCGCCGCGTGCGTACGGCAGGGCGCCCTGCCCGACCGGCTTCCGCCGGGGCTGCTGCTCGCGTCGCAGTTCGCCGCCGGTGCCGCGAACCACGTGCTCCCGGCGAGCGTCGGCGCCCACGCGGTCACCCTGCGTTTCCTGCTGGGCCGGGGCGTTCCCCTCCCCAGGGCCGCCGCCTCCCTCGCCCTGTACGCACTGGTCAGACCGATCGCGAAGACGCTCGTCCTCCTGGCGTTCCTCGCGGCCTCCCCCGACCTGCTGCGACTGTCCCAGCTCACCCCCGACCAAGGGACGTTGCTGCTGACCGCCGGTGCCGCGACTCTCGGCCTGGCGGTCCCGGCGCTGCTCGTGACGGTGATACCGCCACTGCGTCGCCCCGCCCTGACCTTCGTCCGCACCGCGCTGACCGACGCGAGGCTCCTGCACACCCGGCCCGCACGGGTCGCCGCCCTCTGGGGCGGGGCCGCCGCCACCCCGCTGCTCCAGGCGAGCGTGATCGCCTCGGTCGGCGCCGCCCTCGGACTGCCGCTGACCTGGACGCAGGTCACCCTCGCGTTCCTCGTCGCCGGCGCGGTCGCCGGGGCCGTCCCCGCGCCGGGCGGCATCGGCCCCGTGGACGCGACCCTGGTCTTCGCCATGGCCGCACTGGGAGCGCCCCTGAGCCTGGCCACGGCGACCGTCATCGGCTACCGCATGGTGACGATCTGGCTGCCGCTGATTCCGGGCGCGCTGGTCCTGTCGGCACTCGTGCATCGCAAGATCCTGTGAACGAACATCCGGGAGCGTCCGGTCCGGACACTCCCGGACGCACCCGCACCTGAACAGCGGGTGACCCCCGCGTCGGGCCGCGGGGGTCACCAAGAGCTGGATCCGGCCCGGTCAGGGCTGCTGGACGGGCTTGCCGCGGCCCCAGGCCCAGGCGAGGCGGTCGGCGCCGGACTGGTTGGTGGTGGCCAGCCAGGGGCGGGCCGTGGTGCCGGTCAGGGTCTGCAGCGAGTAGGTGTCGTCGGTGCGCAGGCCCGGCCAGTAGACGGAGCCCATCTTGAGCTCACGGAAGGTGTCGGTGACGGCCTGGAGGTAGTTGACGAAGTTGTCGTCCGGGGTCGGCACGTTGTAGTTCAGGCCGGTGGTCATCGGGGAGCCGAACTCGTCCGCGACGGTCCGGTTCGCGCAGTCGCCGATGCGCACCTTGAGGTCGGCCACCCACTGGTCGTAGGTCGCGTAGTCCTTCCAGAACCCGTAGTGGTGCAGGGAGAGGTAGGTGCCCTTCAGGCGCGGGTCGGCGCAGACCGAGGTGACGTGGTCGTTGTAGCCGGCGCCGCTGACGAATACCCGGTTGCGGGGGACGGACGGGTAGGTCGCGAGCCACTTCGCGGCGATGTCGGCCCACTCGGTGTCGGTGTAGCCGTGCGGCTCGTTCATCGGCTCGAAGTAGACACGGCTGTCGTTCTTGTAGGCCTTGACGACGGTGTTCCACATGGGCCAGTAGGTGGCCTCGTCGTCGATGAAGCCGTCCTTCTGGGCGCCCGTCCCCTCCCAGTAGGAGACGATGACCTTGAAGCCCTTGTCCGACGCCGCGTCGATGACTGCGCGATACGACTTCCAGTAGGAGCCGTTGACCGTGTACGGGTTGATGGGCAGCCGCACGGTGTTGGCACCGAGGTTCGCTCGGAACGCCGAGATGATCCGGCTCGCCTTGGTGTAGGTCTGGGCGTAGGTGTCGGAGAGCGACAGACCGGACAGGACGACCGGGTCGTCGGCGAAGTTGTCGCGGGGGTCGGCCCAGTTCACGCCCTTGAACTGGGTCGTGTCGGTCTTCGGCGCGGCGGCGGAGGCGGGGCTGCCGGCGAGGGTGGTGCCGCTGATCGCGGCGATCGCGACCGCGACGAAGGCGGTTCGCAGCCGGGGCGTGAAGCGGGCTCGGGTGGGGGTCTTGCGCATCGATGTGCCCTTTCAGGATCACAGATGTTTACGTAAACATGTACGGCAACGTTCGGGGGCCGGCTCTCGGGGTGGGGTCCCGGGACGATGTTTACGTAAACTTGGCGGCGCCGGAATCGTGACATCCGCCCCAGCGGCCGTCAAGGTTTCCCACACGTAACATCCGGTGCGTCGGGCAACAGGCGGACCCGCGTCGAAGGAGGCACCAGTGGTGGAACGGGGCGGCTCGGGTGTGCCCGGCGGGCGTCGCAAGCAGCGCGTCTCCATGGCGGACGTCGCCCAGCTCGCGGGCGTCTCGTCCCAGACGGTCTCACGGGTCTCCAACGGTCATTCCGGAGTGATCCCCTCGACCCGGGAGCAGGTGCTCGCGGCGATGCGCGAGCTGGGCTACCGGCCCAACAGCGCCGCCCGGGCCCTGCGTTACGGCCA
This sequence comes from Streptomyces sp. Q2, assembly GCF_056820935.1. Classification (NCBI taxonomy): domain Bacteria; kingdom Bacillati; phylum Actinomycetota; class Actinomycetes; order Kitasatosporales; family Streptomycetaceae; genus Streptomyces; species Streptomyces sp. Q2. Next base: position 55,812 of record NZ_JBXEJE010000022.1, read on the forward strand.
GTTCAACACCATCGGCGTGATCCTCTTCAGCCTGTCCTCGACGGGCAACAGCCGTACCGTGGAGGCGATCGCCACGCACGCCGCGGCCGAGGGGTACGCGATCACCCTGATCCCCATCGACGTGCCGACCCAGGACAACGTGCTGGGCGCCTTCACGCGCATGGGCGAGCTGGCCGTCGACGCCGTCGTCGTCATCATGGAGATCCACCTGCTCGACGCCGCCACGGTCCAACTCCCGCCCGGCGTCCATGTCGTGGTCGTGGACTCGGACGCCGGGGACCGCTACAGCGTGGTCGACACGGACCAGGCCGACGGCGCGCGGAAAGCCGTAAGGCATCTGCTCGACCTGGGACATCGGACCGTATGGCATGTGACGGGTCCCGAGACCTCGTTCGCGGGCCAGCGCCGGACCCAGGCCTGGCGCACCGTCCTGGAGGAGGCCGGGCGCCCGGTGCCGCCGCCCCTGCACGGCGACTGGACGGCCGAGTCCGGCTACACGGCCGGCCTCGCGCTCGCCGAGGAACCCGACTGCACCGCGGTGTTCGCCGCCAACGACCAGATGGCCCTGGGCCTGCTGCGCGCCTTCCACGAACGCGGCCGCCACGTCCCCGAGGACGTCAGCGTCGTCGGCTTCGACGACATCCCCGACGCGGCGTTCTTCGTCCCGCCCCTCACCACCGTCCACCAGGACTTCGCCGAGGTGGGCCGCCGCTGCGTACAGGGCGTCCTCCGCCAGATCCGCACGCACGGCGACCCGAAGGCCGGAACCGAACTCGTCCCGACCAGCCTGGTCGTCAGGAGCAGCACGGCAGCGCCACGCTGACCGTCAGGTCACTCCCCCGCGGGGGTCAGCCGCAGCGAGATCGAGTTGATGCAGTACCGCTGGTCCGTGGGTGTCGGGTACCCCTCCCCCTCGAACACGTGCCCGAGATGCGACCCGCACCGCGCACACCGCACCTCGGTCCGCACCATCCCGTGGGACCGGTCCTGGACGAGCTCGACCGCGTCCGTGTCGCGCGGGTCGTAGAAGCTCGGCCAGCCGCAGTGCGACTCGAACTTCGTGGTGGAGGTGAACAGTTCGGCGCCGCAGGCCCGGCAGGAGTAGACACCCTCGGTCTTGGTGTCCGTGTACTCACCGACGAAGGCGGGCTCCGTACCGGCCTGCCGCAGCACGGCGTACTCCGACGGGGTCAGCTCCGCGCGCCACTGCTCGTCCGGCTTCTCGACGTCGTACGACATGTCGGCCAACCCCTCTACTTCTGTGCGAGACGGTCCAGAATCCGCGGGCCGAGGTCCGTCACGTCACCCGCGCCCATGGTGAGAACGAGATCACCGGGCTTCGCCATTCCCGCGACCACCTCCGGCACCGCGCCCTTGTCGTGGACCGGCGTCACGTCCGCGCCCGCGGCCCGCGCCGCCTCGATGATCAGCTCGCTCGTGATGCCCGGGATCGGGTCCTCACGGGCCGGGTAGATGTCCAGGACCACCGACGCGTCCGCGAGCGACAGCGACCGGCCCATCTCCTTGCCGAGCTCCTGCGTCCGGGAGAAGAGGTGGGGCTGGAAGACGACCAGGATGCGGGCGTCACCGGCCGCCGCGCGCATCGCCTCCAGGTCCGCCGTCATCTCCGTCGGGTGGTGGGCGTAGGAGTCGATGACCTGGACACCCGCGGCCTCGCCCTTCAGCTGCAGGCGCCGCTTCACACCGGTATACGCGGCCAGCGCCGGGGCCAGCTCGGCGGCCGGGACGCCCAGCGCCACGCCCGCCACGAGCGCGGCCACCGCGTTGTGCGCGTAGTGACGGCCGGGCACGGAGACCGTGAAGGTGAGCTCCTCGCCGTCCAGGAGGACGGTGACCTCGCTCTTCAGCCCCTGCGCCGTCACGGACAGGACGCGCACGTCGGCGCCCTCGGACTCCCCGTACGTCACAGTCCGCACCGACCCGGCCAGCCGCCGCGTCAGCTCCCGCGCGCCCTCCTGATCCGCCGTGATCACCAGCGTGCCACCGGGCACGATCTTGCCCACGAACGTCTCGAAGGACTCGTAGATCTCGTCCATGGAGGCGTAGTTGGCGTGGTGGTCGAGCTCGACGTTCAGGACGATGGCGACCTCGGGCGCGTACTTGTGGAAGCTGCGGTCCGACTCGTCCGCCTCGGCGACGAAGATCTCGCCCTCGCCGTGCAGGGCGTTGGAGCCGGGCTCGTCCAGGTCGCCGCCGATCGCGTACGACGGCCGCAGGCCCAGCTCCCTCAGCGACACGGCCAGCATCGACGTGGTCGTGGTCTTGCCGTGGGTGCCCGCGACCGCGATCGGACGCAGGCCGTCCATCAGCCGGGCCAGGGCGTCCGAACGGTGGACGACCTCAATCCCCAGCTCGGCCGCCCGGGCCAGCTCCGGGTTGTCGGCCCGGATCGCCGACGAGACGACGACGCAGGTCGCGTCGTCGGCCAGATACTCCGCCGCGTGCCCGATGTGCACGCTCGCGCCCAGCGCGCGCAGCGCCTCGGCGGTCGCGGACTCCTTGGCATCACTGCCCGCCACCTTCGCCCCGCGCTGCGCGAGGATCTTGGCGATCCCCGACATTCCGGCGCCGCCGATGCCGATGAAGTGCGGTCGGTCCATGGCGGTGGGAAGGCCGGGTGCCATGCGTGTCTCCTGGGGTGGTACGGCGAACGTTTCAGGTACCGCAAACCCTATGGCACCCGCGACGGGCCTCGGCTGGAACGTCAGGCCTTGCTGTGCGAGAAGAGCTTGAGCACCGGTACCCCCACCTTGTGCCGCGCCCGCGAGGCCCAGTCCCGGTGGAAGAACTCCTCCACGTAGTGGGGATCGGTCAGCACGATCACCTCGTCCGCGTCGATCTCGCCGACCAGGGACTTGAGCGCGTCCAGCGGATGGTTCTCGATCAGCCGCCCCTCCGCCTCGCTGCCGGCCGCCCGCAGGGCCCGCAGCGACACGTCGAGGGCCTGCTCGCCGGGCCCCCTCGCCTCGTCGCCCTCCGGCACCTCCCGCTCCCGGGCGGCCTCGTCGATCTCGCCGAGTGCGACGTCGTCGATGGCCCTCAGCAGCCGGTCCGCCTGGTCGCCGCGCGGCTGCAGCAGTACGTGGAAGGCGACCGGCTCGTCCCCGTGCAAGGTGGTGACGAACTCCACGTCGGCGGACGTAAGGGCCTTCTCGATCATCAAAACGCTTGTGAACACCAGGCGCCCCTTCTCCTTCGAGGGCCGAGCGCCCTCTCTCCTCCGTGGGCCGTGGAGGCCCTGCGGAAACCATCCTGCCCCGAGATCGCACGGGTACTGCCGGTTTCAGTGTGCCCGTCGAAAGCTAAACGGAACGACATATTCCGCCGATGTCGGAACCAGCGGTTGCGATCGAACGCGTTTCCGGAGCGGCCGGCCTCACGGCCGCCGGTAGCGGCTGAAGAGGAAGCCCTCCTCCTCCAGCAGGGACGCCAGCGCGAACCGATGCGGTACCGCCACCGCGGGTCCGCCGGCGATGCGCTGCGCGTCCCCCGCGGTGAGCATCGGGGCCACGGTCAGACAGAGCTCGTCGAGCACCCCGGCTGCCACCAGCTGGCCGAGCAGCCGCGGGCCGCCCTCCGTGAGCAGGCGGGTGTGACCGAGCTCAGCGAGGGCCCGTACGGCGCGGGCGGGCTCGACTCCGACGCCGTCACCGGCGACGACCACCCGGGCGCCCGCCTTCTCGGCCGCCGCGATCCGGTCCGGGGCCGCGGCGGCGCCCGTGAGGATCAGGGTGGGCACCAGGGGCGAGGTGAACAGCGGAAGACTGAAGTCCAGGTTCAGGCTGGCACTGACCACCGCGATCGCGGGGACGGGCCCCTGCCCGGCCGCCTCCCGCATCTCCGCGAACTCCTCACGCGCGCGTGCTGGCCGGTACCCCTCCTGGCGTACCGTTTCCGCGCCGGCGATCACCACGTCCGCGAGGGCCCGCAGGGTGCCGAAGATCCGCATGTCCGCGGCGCTGGAAATGGGCTGCGACCGGCCGTCGTGCTGGGCGGCCCCGTCGAGCGTGGAGACCATGTTGGCCCGCAGCCAGGCCCCCGGCCCACCGGAACCGGCTCCGGTCGCGCCCTGGGCCCCGAGCTCGGGATACGCATAGGCGGCGGCCAGCTCGGCCAGGCTCCATTCCCGGTCCACGAGATGAGCGCGTCCGACGCCACCGGCGCCTTCAGGAACACCCCCCACCCCCTCCCCAGCAGGAGCCTCACCCGGGTTCCGGGCCACTGTTTCGTCGGTCACAGGGAACAGGCGTCGCATGCCTTGCAGTGTGGCACGGACACAGCGGCCTCCCCGGGGCCGCGGGGGCTGCACGGCTTTCCCCACCTCGCCGCAGGGTCTGCCCACCGGGGCCACGGGGCCGCGGTACGCCACCCCCGGCCTCGCCACAGAGCCTGCCCAGCCCTACCGAGCACCCTCCACCAGAGTCGCGAGGTCCGGCACCCCCTCCCGCCCCACCACAACCGCCCCGAGCACCACCCACCCGACCGCCCACACCCACCCAGCCACTCCAGCCCGGGCCGCGAGGCCCGGCACCCAGCCCGCCCCACCACAGCCTCACCACAGCCGCCCCGGGCCTCACCACGACCGCCCCGAGCACCACCCACCCGACCGCCCACGCCCACCCAGCCACTCCCGCCCGTGCCCCGGGGCCGCACACCACCCGCCCCACCACAGCCTCACCACAGCCGCCCCGGGCCTCACCACGACCGCCCCGAGCACCACCCACCCGACCGCCCACGCCCACCCAGCCACTCCCGCCCGTGCCCCGGGGCCGCACACCACCCGCCCCACCACAGCCTCACCACAGCCGCCCCGGGCCTCACCACGACCGCCCCGAGCACCACCCACCCGACCGCCCACGCCCACCCAGCCACTCCCGCCCGTGCCCCGGGGCCGCACACCACCCGCCCCACCACAGCCACCCCAACCCGCCCACCCGGACCTACCAGCCGGCTCCCGCCGAGATCGCGGGGATCCCGGCACGCCCCCGCCTCGCCACCATCGCCACCACAGCACCGACCCACCCGACCTGGTCCAGTCCCACCCAGCCGCTCCCGCCCAGGCCGCGGGGGTCCGGCACCCCGCCCCGACTCCCCGACCCGGCACAGCCACCCCCACCCCATCCACCCGGCCCGCCCGGCCCCCCGGGCAGGCCCTAGCATGGGTGACCGTGCCTACCTCTCCCGCCGCGTCCGGATTCGGCCCGATAGCCGACGCCGCCCCGCTGTCCCTGTGCGACCGTGAGCCGCATGTCCCCGCGGACCGGCTGGTCGCCGAGATGGTGCCGCCGCCGCGGTTCGACTCGGTGCGGTTCGGGACGTACATCCCGGACCCGAACCAGCCCAGCCAGACCGAGGCCGTGCGGGTTCTCGAGGGTTTCGCCGCCGGGCTCGGCGGGGCGCACGCCTCCGGTGCCGGCAAGGTCAGGCGCGGCTTCCTGGGCTTCGGGAGGAGCAAGACCCCTCAGACTCCGTCCGGCCCTCGCGGCGTCTATCTCGACGGCGGCTACGGCGTCGGCAAGACCCACCTGCTCGCCTCCCTCTGGCACGCCACCCCGGCCGAGCCCGAGCTCAAGGCGTTCGGCACCTTCGTGGAGCTGACGAACCTGGTCGGCGCCCTCGGCTTCCAGAAGACGGTTCAGACCCTGTCCGGTCACCGCCTGCTGTGCATCGACGAGTTCGAGCTGGACGACCCCGGCGACACCGTCCTCGTCTCCACCCTGCTCGGCAAGCTCGTGGACGCGGGCGTCGCCCTCGCCGCCACCTCCAACACCCTGCCGGGCAAGCTCGGCGAGGGCCGGTTCGCGTCGGCCGACTTCTTTCGCGAGATCCAGGGGCTGTCAGCGCACTTCCGGTCGCTGCGCATCGACGGCGAGGACTACCGTCACCGCGGTCTGCCCGAGGCACCGGCGCCCTTCACCGACGAGCAGGTCACCCAGGCCGCGCACCGCACGCCGGGCGCCTCGCTCGACGGCTTCCCGCAACTCCTGGACCATCTCGCCCGCGTCCACCCCAGCCGCTACGGCGCCCTGACCGACGATCTGAAGGCGGTCTGCCTCACCGACGTCCGGCCGATTCCCGACCAGTCGACGGCCCTGAGGCTCGTCGTGCTCGCGGACCGGCTCTACGACCGCGAGGTCCCGGTCCTGGCCTCGGGGCTGCCGTTCGATCAGCTGTTCAGCGAGGAGATGCTCAACGGGGGCTACCGGAAGAAGTACTTCCGGGCGATCTCCCGCCTCACCGCACTGGCCCGGGACGCCAAGGCCCTGGTCGAGCCCGCCTAGAGCCTGCTCTAGCTCACCGACTCAGCAAGATCAAGAGTCGGTTCACGCCAAGCACCCGGCACGCTTCAGCCTCTCTTCAGGTCGAAACGTTAAGTTAACCCTGCAAACAACTTTGCAGGGTTAATGTGTTTCTTGACCAGTCATTGACCAATCGTTGGTACGGACTAGAGGTGTGAACTACCGGAGGGGGGCGCATGTTCCGAGGTACGACGGTACGGACCGTGATCACGGCCCTCGCGACCGTCCTGCTCGCCCTCCAGTTCTTCGCACCCACCGCATCCTTCGCATCCGCGCACACAATCCGTCACGCAGAGGCCAAAGCTCAGCCCGGAACCAAGCCCTCCGGCAAGGCGCTGCGCGACGAGTCCGCGACGCACCGGAGTTGTGACCCCGCCGGGGCCCCGACCGGTCCCCTGCGCAACCGTGACCGGCACCGCGCCGTCGACCTCGCCCCCGCAGGGCCCGAGCGCCCACTGCCGGCCCAGGACGCGGCGGCCGTACGCACATCCCTCGTACCCGGTGTCTTCCGGCTGTCGAGACCCCCGACAGCCCCTGCTCCGGCCGCACTTCAGGTCTTCCGCTGCTGACAGCAGAGCAGCTGTTCTCCCCCCACCTCTGTCATGTAAGCCCGACGCGCCTTTGGTGCGCCAGGAGGAGTCACCACACATGCAGCCCCTCATCGACAACGCCCGCACGTTCGGACAGCGCCCTGAGGAGTTCGCCAGGCTGGCCGAAGGCCAGTCTCCGCAGGTCCTGTTCATCACCTGCTCCGATTCCCGGGTCGTCCCGGCACTGATCACGGGCGCCCGCCCCGGAGAGCTCTTCGAGCTGCGCACCGCGGGCAACATCGTCCCGCCGTACGCCTCCGAGCACCCCACCAGCGAGGCTGCCACCATCGAGTACGCGGTGGAGGTACTCGGCGTCAACGACATCGTGGTCTGCGGGCACTCGCACTGCGGTGCCGTCGGCGCCCTCGTCCGCGGCGACGACCTGACCGCCGTACCGGCCGTGCGCGACTGGCTCACGCACGCCGCCCCGCGCCCGATGGGCGCGGCCGAGGATCCGACCGTGGCCGAGGGCGTGCAGAGTCACGTCCTGACGCAGGTACTGCGGCTGCGCTCGTACCCGTTCATCGACAAGAAGCTGACGGACGGCCAACTGTCGCTGCACGCCTGGTACTACGAAGTGCACACGGGGTGCGTCCTGACCCACGACGCGTCCTCCGACGCCTTCCAGGCGCTGTGAGGCCGGCCGTGGAACAGCGAAGCAGGTTCCCTCATCTGCGGCAGGACTTCGCCGCCTCCCTCGTCGTCTTCCTCGTCGCCCTCCCGCTGTGCGTCGGCGTGGCCGTCGCCTCCGGCGTCCCGGCCGAGCTGGGGCTCGTCACCGGCATCGTCGGCGGCATTGTCACCGGCCTGATGCGAGGCAGCAGCCTCCAGGTCTCCGGACCGGCCGCCGGTCTGACGGTGCTGGTCTTCGAGGCCGTCCAGGAGTACGGCCTTCCCGCGCTCGGGGTCATCGTCCTCGTGAGCGGTCTGCTCCAGATCCTCATGGGCGCCCTGAAGCTGGGGCGCTACTTCCGGGCCATCTCGGTCTCCGTGGTCGAGGGCATGCTGGCCGGCATCGGGCTCGTCCTGATCGCCGGGCAGCTGTACTCCGTCGCGAACGCCAAGGCCCCGGCCTCCGGCCTCGGCAAGATAGCCGGACTGCCCGGCGCCCTCGCCGACGCCGTCCAGAACACCGCGGCGCTGGCCTCGCTCGGCCTCGGCGCGGGCACCATCGCCGTACTCGTGCTGTGGAAGCGGATGCCGAAGCAGCTGCGCACGATCCCCGGACCGCTCGCCGCCGTCGGCCTGGCGACCCTCGCCGCCCTGGTGTTCTCCCTGCCGGTCGCCACCGTCGAGGTGCAGGGGCTGCTGGGCTCCATCCAGCCGCCGCCGATGAGCGCCTTCGGCGACCTCGCGAGCGTCGGTCTGCTCGCCACGATCGTCGCGTTCACCCTGATCGCGTCCGCCGAGTCGCTGTTCAGCGCGGCGGCCGTGGACCGGCTGCACGACGGTCCACGCACCGAGTACGACAAGGAACTGCTGGCGCAGGGCACCGGCAACGCGATCTGCGGGGTGCTCGGCGCGCTGCCGATGACCGCGGTGATCGTGCGCAGCGCGGCGAACGTGCAGGCGGGCGCGAAGACCAAGGCGTCCCGGGTCATGCACGGCGTCTGGCTGCTGCTGTTCGCGGCACTGCTGCCCTCGGTGCTCGCCTACATACCCATCCCGGCCCTGGCGGGCATCCTGGTGCACGCCGGTGCCAAGCTCATCCCCGTCCGCCAGATCGTGTCGCTGTGGCGCGAGCACCGCGGCGAGGCGCTGATCCTGGTCGTCACCGCCGTGTCGATCGTCGCGGTCAGCATGTTCGAGGGTGTGCTCATCGGTCTCGCGCTGGCGGTCGTCAAGACCGCCTGGGAGGCCTCGCACATCAAGCTGGAAGTCATCGACAAGGGCGCCGGGCCCGTCCAGGCGTACCTGTCGGGCAACGCGACCTTCCTCAGGCTGCCGAAGATTCTCGACAGTCTGGAGGCGCTGCCCCAGGACCGTCCGGTCGAGCTGGACCTGTCCGGGCTGCACCACCTCGACCACGCCTGCCGTACGGCGCTGGAGAACTGGGCCGAGCGGCACAGCGCGGTCGGCACGGAACCGGTGCGGATGACGACGCCGGAACCGGTGAAGGCCACCGCGCCGTAAGCACACCCGGTGCCTGGTCCGGGGCCGCCCATGGCCCGGGACCAGGCACCGGGCATATCGTTGCAGGAGCAGACAGGAAGGACCTCTCGACGAGGAGGTCGGGATGCTCCAGGAACTGTTGACGGCGGCCGTCGCGGCCGGTGCGGCGGGGGCCGTCTACGTCGCCTCGGCGGCGCGGATCGTCAAGCAGTACGAGCGCGGGGTGGTCTTCCGGCTCGGGCGGCTCGCCGGAGGCGTGCGGCCGCCGGGCTTCACCCTGGTGATCCCGCTCGTGGACCGGCTGCACAAGGTGAACATGCAGATCGTCACGATGCCGGTGCCGGCCCAGGAGGGCATCACCCGGGACAACGTGACCGTGCGCGTGGACGCCGTCGTCTACTTCAAGGTGGTCGACGCGGCGTACGCGCTCGTGAGGGTCGAGGACTACAAGTTCGCGGTCTCACAGATGGCGCAGACCTCGCTGCGGTCCATCATCGGCAAGAGCGACCTGGACGATCTGCTGTCCAACCGCGAAAAGCTCAACCAGGGCCTGGAGTTGATGATCGACAGCCCGGCCGTGGAGTGGGGCGTCACCATCGACCGGGTCGAGATCAAGGACGTCTCGCTGCCCGAGACCATGAAGCGGTCCATGGCCCGCCAGGCCGAGGCCGACCGTGAGCGGCGGGCCCGGATCATCAACGCGGACGCGGAACTCCAGGCGTCGAAGAAGCTGGCCGAGGCCGCCGGGGTGATGTCGGAGCAGCCCGCCGCGCTGCAACTGCGGCTGCTGCAGACGGTGGTGGCGGTCGCCGCCGAGAAGAACTCGACGCTGGTGCTGCCGTTCCCGGTGGAGCTGCTGCGCTTCCTGGAGCGGGCCCAGCAGGCGCCTCCCGAGCAGTCGGTCCAGAGGCCCCTGGAGACGTGACACGTTCTACGCGCGTGGTTCCCGCGGCCGTCGGTTGGTGATAGACACGGCGGGGTCACAGGTTCCTGTCCGCCAGCAGGAAGGTCGTCCCCCCATGTCCGAGACCGCTGCCACCTCCACGACACGCCGTCAGATGCTCGCCCGCACGGGCGTCCTGGGTGTCTCGATCGCCTTCGCCGGAAACCTCTCCGAACTCTTCACGGGCACCGCCGCCGCGCAGTCCCTGGGCCACACCGGCTACGGCCCGCTCGTCCCCGACCCGAAGGGCCTGCTCGACCTGCCGGAAGGTTTCCGCTACCGGGTCCTGTCCCGCGAGGGCGACCCGCTGCGCTCCGGAGAGGGCAAGGTCCCCTCCAACCACGACGGAATGTCGGCCTTCGCGGGCAGACACCAGCAGGTCCACCTGGTCCGCAACCACGAGAACCGCAACACCGCCGCGCTCGCCGTCCCGACGGTCCGGGGCCTGACGTACGACCCGACCGGCAAGGGCGGCTGTACGGCCCTGACCCTGGACTCCCGCAACAGGGTGCTGTCGGAGCGGGTCGCGATCGCCGGTACGGCCGTCAACTGCGCGGGCGGGCCGACCCCTTGGGGCACCTGGCTGACCTGCGAGGAGACCGAGGACAAGGCCGGCACCAACGGCTACACCAAGGACCACGGCTTCATCTTCGAGGTCCATCCGGCCGATCCACTCCGCTCCGGCGCCGTACCCCTGACCGCGATGGGCCGCTTCCAGCACGAGGCGATCGCCGTCGACCCGAAGCGGGGCATCGTCTACGAGACCGAGGACGCCTTCCTCAAGCCCTTCGGTCTCTTCTACCGCTTCCTGCCCGAGAAGCCGCTCGGCGGCCTCGGTTCGCTGCGCGCGGGCGGCCGGCTCCAGGCGATGCGCGTGCCCGGCGTACCCGACCTGTCCTCCATCCAGGAGACGGGAGCCTGCTTCGACGGCGTCGAGTGGGTGGACGTACCGGACCCGCTCGCCACCCAAACCCCCATCCGGCTCCAGGACTTCGGCCCGAAGGGCATCACGCACGCGCAGAAGCTGGAGGGCTGCTACTGGGGCGGTCGGTCGGTGTACTTCGTGTCGTCGTTCGCGCGCAGCGCGGACGGTTCGGCGGCCGACCACTTCGGGCAGATCTGGCGCTACGACCCGTCCGAGCGCCGCCTGACCCTCGTGATCGTCTTCGGTCCCGACACGGACGTCCAGCTCCCCGGCGAGTCCCCGGACAACATCTGTCTCGCGCCCAGCGGCGGCCTGATGGTCTGCGAGGACGGCAACGGCGCCCAGCACGTCTACGGCGTCACGCGGCGCGGCGAGGTCTACCCGATGGCCCGCGGCCGCCAGAACATCGGCACGCCCGAGGAACCGGAGTGGGGCGAGTTCGCCGGAGTGACCTTCTCCCCGGACGGCGAGACGATGTACGTCAACTGCTACACACCCGGGACCACGTTCGCGGTGACGGGCCCGTGGCGTAGGTAGCCGGAGCGGAAGGGGTGCCCCGTGGCCGAGAAGGACTCCCGGCACAAGTCCCGTAAGGGAAAGCAGGCCGATCTCCGTGAGCTGCTGCGCGTACCGGGCGGCGAGCGGATCGATCTGTCCTCCTACGACACCGGCTCCGTCCCTCTCGGCCCCGGGGACAGGGCCGCGAGCCACGCGGCCACCACCCGTATCGGTGAGGACCTCGCCGACCTGCAGGAACGCCTGTGGGCGGCGAGCACCGCGGGCGACCGGCGACGGGTGCTGCTGGTCCTGCAGGGCATGGACACCAGCGGCAAGGGCGGCACGATCAAGCACGTCATCGGCTTCTGCAACCCCTCCGGCTGCCGCGTCCGGGCGTTCCAGGCGCCCACCGAGGAGCGGGCCCACCCCTTCCTGTGGCGGATCAGGAAGGCCCTCCCGCGCCCCGGCGAGCTGGGCATCTTCGACCGCTCCCACTACGAGGACGTCCTGATCGCCCGCGTCCGCGAACTCGTCCCGCGTGACGAGATCAACCGCCGCTACGACGAGATCAACCAGTTCGAGAAGTCCCTCGCCGACGACGGCGTGACGGTGATCAAGTGCTTCCTGCACATCTCCTACGACGAGCAGCGGCGGCGTCTGCTCAAACGCCTGGACCGGCCGGACAAGCGCTGGAAGTTCGACCCGTCGGACATCGACGACCGCGCGCTGTGGCCCGCGTACCAGGAGGCGTACGGGATCGCCCTGGAGCTCTGCTCGACGCCGTACGCCCCCTGGTACGTGGTCCCGTCGGGCCACAAGTGGTACCGGAACTGGGCGGTGAGCCGGCTGCTCCTGGAGCATCTGCGGGAGCTGGACCCGCGCTATCCGAAGGCCGACTTCGACGTGGCGCGCTCCCGCGGGCGGCTGCTCGCGCAGTGAACCGTGGCGGACGGGGTACCCGGCCCGCATGACCGAGAACCCGCATGTCAGCGGCTCGTACTGGCTGGAGACCGCGCCGGGCCCGGACCGCGCCGCACTCGCGGCGGACCTGGACGTGGACGTGGCCGTGATCGGCGCCGGAATCGCCGGGCTGAGCACGGCGTGGGAGCTGGCACGGGCCGGGCGGCACGTGGCGCTGCTGGAGGCCGACCGGGTGGCGGCCGGCGTCACCGGGCACACCACCGCCAAGATCACCGCCCTGCACACCCTGATCTACGACAAGCTGCGCCGCACCCGCGGCCCCGAGGGGGCACGACTGTACGCCCGCTCGCAGGCCGAGGCGATCGAGCGGGCCGCGGAGATCGCGGACGAGCTGGGCGTCGACTGCGACTGGGAGCGCCGGAGCGCGTACACCTACGCCTGCGAGGCGGGCCGCGTCGACGAACTGCGCGCCGAGGCCGAGGCCGCGCGGGAGGCGGGCTTGCCGGCGTCGTTCGTGACGGAGACCGGGCTGCCGTTCCCCGTGACGGGCGCGGTGAAGGTCACCGGACAGGCGCAGTTCCATCCCCGCAAGTACCTGCTGGCGCTCGCCGACGACCTGGTCGCCCGGGGCGGACAGGTGTACGAGCACACGACGGTCGTGGGCCTGGAGGAGGGCGAGCCGTGCCGGCTGACCACCGACGCGGGGGTACGGGTGAGGGCCCGGGACGTCGTGGTCGCCACGCACTATCCGGTCTTCGACCGTGCCCTGCTGTTCACTCGGCTCTCCCCGCGCCGCGAGCTGGTCGTCGCCGGGACCATGGGCGCCGACCGGGACCCGGACGGCATGTACATCACGCCAGACGAGGGCACGCGGTCCGTGCGTACGGCGCCGCACGGCGAGGACCGGCTGCTCATCGTCACCGGGGAGCACTTCAAGCCCGGCACGGGTGACACCCGCGCCCGCTTCCAGCACCTGGCCGACTGGGCCGCCGACCACTTCCCCGACGTCACCCTCACGCATGCCTGGGCCACCCAGGACAACGACCCCACGGACACGGTCCCGCTCGTCGGCCCGATGCACCCCGGCGCGCACCACACCTACGTCGCCACCGGCTTCGGCGGCTGGGGCATGAGCGGCGGGATCATGGCGGGCCGCCTCCTCACGGCACTGATCACCGGCCAGGAGTGCGCGTGGGGCGAGCTGTACGATCCGCGCCGGCTGCGCTCGACCGTCCGTGAGGCCCCGTCGTTCATCAAGCACCAGGCCCAGGTCGCCCGCCACTTCGTCGGCGACCGGCTGCGGCCCCCGCCGCCGGTCGAGGCGCTGCCGCCCGGCGAGGGCGCGGTCGTCCGCACCGAGGGCGGCCGGCTCGCGGTGTACCGGGACGAGGGCGGCCATCTGCACGCCGTCTCCCCGCGCTGCACCCACATGGGATGCCTCGTCGCGTTCAACGCCGCCGAGCGCGCCTGGGAGTGCCCCTGCCACGGCTCCCGCTTCGACACCGACGGCAAGGTGGTCCAGGGACCGGCGACGCGGCCGTTGGAGCAGCGGGACATCTGAGTGAGCGGGCCGTGAGCCAGACGCTGTGCGGGTGACACTCCGGCGATGGTGGCCGCCCGGATGAGAGTGATCACCATACTTTCGTACGGTGATCACTCTTGTACGACGCGTCACCGCCGCCTGTGCCCTCGGGGCCGCCCTCTCCGCCTGCGGCGCTCCCCAGGTGACCCAGGCTCCCCGCCCCGCCCCCTCCGCACCCTCGGCCGCCCCCTCCCGACCCCCGACGCTGGCCCCCGGCCCGGCCGGTCTGACCCCCGTGTTCGAGAACGGGCCCCGCCGTGCCTCGGACAAGACCGTCGCACTCACCTTCGACGCCGACATAACGGCCGACCAGGGGCCCCGGGCGGCGGCGGGCGAGCGGTTCGACAATCCGCGGCTGATCTCGACGCTGCGCGCGCTGGACGTGCCGGCCACGGTGTTCATGACGGGCCGGTGGGCCGAGGAGTACCCGGCCCAGGCCCGCTCCCTCGGCCGGGACCCGCTCTTCGAGATCGCCAACCACTCCTACAGCCACTACGCCTTCACCGACGACTGCTACGGCCTGCCGACCGTCTCCGAGGACCGGATGCGCGCGGACGTTGAGCGCGCGTACACCGCGTTCCGCAGGGCCGGGGTGCCGGACCCGATGCCGTACTTCCGCTTTCCCGGCGGGTGCTACGACCGGCGGGCCCTGAAGGCGCTGACGCCGGCCGGGATCACCGCCGTGCAGTGGGACGTGGTCAGCGGGGACGCCTTCGCCACGGACGCGGACGCTGTGGCCCGGCAGGTGCTCGAGGGGGTGCGACCGGGCTCGGTCGTCGTCATGCACTGCACGCGCAGCGCGGCCCCGGCGACCGAGCGGGCCGTGCGCGCGGTCGTGCCCGAGCTGCGCGAGCGGGGGTACCGGTTCGTGAAGGTGTCCGAGCTGATCGGGGCCGCGGCGCTCAGCCCGAGCAGGCCGTCCGCTGCGCCTCCTGCCACTCGCACACCGGGCACAAGGTGATCCCCTTGTACGACTCCGGGTGCTCCGTGGGCTTCTGGCACAGCACGCACTCCGCGTACGGCGGCCCGTCCGCCTTCGGCGGCGGCGTCGCCTCGCGGATCGTGCAGTAGTCCTCGCTCATACGTCCAGCGTAGGTCCCCCGTGCGGGTTGGCAGACTGTACGGGTGAGCAATGAGTCGACGCCCGAAAACGAGAACCCCTTCCGCTCCGAGCCCGGCACCCGCGACAGCGCGCCGCAGTACGTGCTGCCGCTCGTCGTCCGTATCGAGCGCGGCGCCCCTCCGGCCCGTACCGACGCTCTGGAGACCGCCGCCCGCGCCGTGCTCGTGATGCTCAGCGACGAGCGGTCCCTCGGGGACGGGGAGTGGGCGCAGGCGATCCACGCATGGCAGGACGCCCGGATCCGCAAGGTCGTGCGGCGGGCCCGCGGCGCCGAGTGGCGGCGGGCCGAGGCACTGCCCGGCATCACCGTCACCGGCAGGTCCGCGCAGGTGCGGGTCTTTCCGCCCGTGCCGTTGGACGGCTGGCCCAAGGACCTCGCCCGGCTCCAGGTCTCCGGCACCGATCTCGACGACCCGGAACCGCCGGTGGCGGCGGGCGCGGGGGCGCCCGTGCTGTGGATGAACCCGGACCTGGACATGTCCGCGGGCAAGGCGATGGCCCAGGCCGGGCACGGTGCCCAACTCGCCTGGTGGGAACTGTCGGATGAGGAGCGGGCCGGGTGGCGCGACGCGGGTTTCCCGCTGGCCGTGCGCACCGCGGACCCCGGCCGCTGGGCCGAACTGATCACGAGCGGGCTGCCGTTGGTGCGGGACGCGGGGTTCACCGAGATCGCGCCCGGGCTGACGGTCGCGGTCGAGGGACACGACCGCGTCGGCGCCTTGCGGTACTGACCTCGCCGACGTCACGCGCGGCGTCGCGCGGTAAGGCGTCCCAGTCAGCGATGAATCGGTCGACTCCGACTCCGACTTCGACTTCGGCGAGTGAGTCCAACGCGTCGAGCTGCGAGGCCGCCGCGACGATGTGCTCGGATTCCGTCCGCAGGATGCGGATGCGGATGCGGAGAGAGGCGATCACTCGCACGAGATCGTCCACGGCCAGTTCGGCCTCGTCGTTCTCGACCATGTCGACGACCGATCGCGGAGACCGCCCTCGCAGCATGGCCGAGACCGGCCCCGAACCTCAAATGTTGCTCTGAAGGAAGGTGCGAAGGGGTTCGGGTCCGTGTGGCGGGGCCATACCCCCCTCACGCCCGAGGGGCGTCACCGCGGAGCCGGAGGAAGCCGAGGAGGGGACCATGAAGCGACTGGGAACGGGCATCGGTTGGCGGCCCGAGATCGCGGACGCCGTGGAGCGCATGCCCGGCATCGACTGGGTCGAGGTCGTGGCCGAGAACGTGTGCCCCGGCCACCTCCCCGGCTCACTGCTGCGGCTGCGCGAGCGCGGGGTCACGGTGATCCCGCACGGCGTCTCGCTCGGCCTCGGCGGCGCGGACCGTCCCGACGAGGGCCGGCTGACGGCCCTCGCCGAGCGCGCCCAGGCGCTGGGTTCGCCTCTGATCACCGAGCACATCGCGTTCGTCCGGGCGGGCGGGCCGCTGACGGCGTCCCCGCGCCTGGAGGCGGGCCACCTGCTGCCCGTGCCGCGCACCCGCGACGCCCTCGACGTCCTGTGCGAGAACGTCCGTATCGCCCAGGACGCGCTGCCGGTGCCGCTCGCCGTCGAGAACATCGCCGCGCTCATCTCGTGGCCCGGCGAGGAGATGACCGAGGGACAGTTCCTGTACGAGCTGGCCGACCGCACCGGCGTACGCCTGCTGATCGACGTGGCGAACCTGCACACCAATCACGTCAACCGCGGCGAGGACCCGGCCGAGGCGCTCGCCGAACTGCCGTTGGAGGCCATCGCGTACGTCCATGTCGCCGGCGGCTTCGAACGCGACGGCGTCTGGCACGACAGCCACGCCCACCCCGTCCCGCGCCCGGTCCTGGACATCCTGACCGACCTCGCGTCCCGTGTGTCCCCGCCGGGCGTTCTGCTGGAGCGGGACGAGAACTTCCCCGAACCGGCCGAGCTGGAGGGGGAGTTGGTGGCTGTACGGGAGGCCCTGGAGAAGGGCGGCGCGAAGGCCGCGCCCGCCCTGACGCCCTCCGCCCACACCCGTTCCGCGCATGCTCCGGCCGCCGACGACCTCACCCGCCAGCGCCTCGCCCTCGCCCAGACGGCACTGCTGTCCGCGCTGGTCGCGGGAACTCCCGTACCGGAAGGCTTCGACCGGGTTCGGCTGGACGTACAGGCCCGGGCCCTCGCCGGAAAGCGGGCGGACGTCGTGGCCAAGGTCGCCCCCGAACTCCCGCGGATCCTCGGCACCGCCTACCGTCCCGCCTTCCTCGCCTACGCCCCCGGCCACCCGATGACCGGCGGCTACCGCCGTGACGCCCTGGACTTCGCCGAACACCTGCTGCTCGCCGGACACCCGCAGGACCCGGCGGCACGGCGGACCCTGCGGGAGTGGTGGCTCGAACGGTCGGGTCCGGCACCACGAGCGCACCGCCCGACGGTACGGCTGGCCCGAGCCACCCGCCGGGTCCTGCTCCGCCGCTGAACGCACGCCCAGCCCACCGTCAACCCGCGGGCAATCGTGCCGCCAGGGCGACACAGGTGGGCGCGGGCAGCACCCCCCTCTCGCCGAGCCGCGCACCCACGCCCCAGCGGACCCGTCTCCCTCCGCCGACCAAAAGCCCCACCCAGCCAACCGTCCACCCGCGGGCAATCGTGCCGCCAGGGCGACACAGGTGGGCACGGGCGGCACCCCGTTCTCGCCGGGCCGCGCATCCCACCGCCCCAGCCGCAGCACCGGCCAACCGCTCGGCCGGTCTACGCCACACCCCGCGCCCCGACTAAGCGCACCCCCCACCCCCGACTGTGCCGGGGCTAACACCCCGCCCACCCAGCCCGGCAAGCGCGCCCAGTTCCGCACCCTTTACCCGTGTATGCCCACCAATCCCTCTCCCCCATTAACCCCGCATCGCCCCCGAAACAACCATTCGCCCCCGTACGGCGGTTGACGTAGACCCCGAAGTAACATGTCAACCCCGCACCTGAAACCCACTAGCGTGCGGTGCCGCAAGCAGGAGGCACCATGCGATCCCGACCCCCCGTCAACGGCAGAGGCATCTTCACCGGCACCGGGCTCATCATCACCGGCCTGACCGCGACCCTCGTGGCGCTGATCTTCCCGATCTGGTCGTACGCCGACCGTTCCGGGACGGGGCTGGACGTGTTGAACGCCCAGACCGTGTCGACGAAGTACGGGCCTTTGTCCGCTCTCGACCGCGAGTTCGTCACGAAGGTACGGCTGGCCGGCCTCTGGGAGCTGCCCGCGGGACAGCAGGCTCAGCAGAAGGGCTCCACCCCGGCCGTGAAGACGGCGGGGCAGCATCTCATCGAGGGGCACATGTTCCTGGACGAACGCGTCCGTGACGTCGCGGGCCGGCTCGGCCTCGCACTGCCCAACGAGCCCAACGAGCAGCAGCGGCAGTGGCTCACGACCCTGACCGCGGCGCAGGGCGTGACCTACGACCGGGACTTCGCCAACATCCTGCGCCTGGCGCACGGCAAGGTGTTCTCGGTCGTCGCCCAGGTCCGCGCCAGTACCCGCAACTCCCTCGTCCGGGCCCTCGCCGACGACGCGAACACGACCGTGCTGGACCACATCAAGGTCCTGGAGGCCACCGGCTACGTCGACTTCGACGCCCTCGCCCAGGACATGGCCGCCGGCTCCACGCCCCCGCTCACCCACTCACCGGCCCCGCCCGGCCCGACCGCCGATCCGAGCCCGGCGATCCCGGTGACCCCACCGGCCTCCCCGAGCTATCCGCTCCCCCCGCCCGCCACCAGCCCCCCGCCTTCCGTGGATCAGTGACCGGACAACCCCCGGAACGTCACATACCGACAACGCTCGGTCCACATGGTGAATAAGGCATGGCGCCGGCCGCACCCGGTCGCATAGAAAATCCACATGTTCTGGGTCCTCCTTCTGCTGCTGGCCTGGGCCGCCGCCGGCACGGCGTGTACGCGGCTGTGCCTTGCCGCCGTACACGCGGCGGCCGTCGACACGGACCCGGGCCGGGTACACGATCTGACGCTGTACGAGGCCGCGTTCCTGTCCGGCGGCCCCGGACGGGTGGCCGACCTGACCCTCGTCTCCATGGCACGCCAGCGGCGGCTGCTGCTCGCCCACACCGGCTGGGCGACCGTCGTCGACCCGCGCGGCCGGGACGACATCGAGCGGTCGGTGATAGGGGCGATCGGGCCGGAGGGGCAGTCACCCCTCGCGCCGGTACGGGCCACCGCCGCCGCCACGGACGCGGTACGCGGCGTCGCCGACCGGCTGGTCAGCGCGGGGCTCGCCGTGCCCGACGGCGCCCGGGCGGGCGTCGCGGCGGGGGTCCGTCAGGTGCGGCTCGCCGCGGTGGCCGTCCTCGCGCTGGGCGCGACCGCACTGCTGACGCCGGCTCAGTCGGACATGCCGAGGCACCTGGTCGCCCTCTGGTTCGGGCTCCCTCTCGCCCTCACCCTGAGCTGTCTCGCCATCGCGCGGATCGAGGTCCACCCCTACTCGCGCTGGGCCTCCCCGGCCGGCCAGCGGCTCCTCGGCACCCTGACGAGGCGCTCCCGCGGGGGCGACCGTACGGATCTCACCTCCGTCGCCGTCCACGGCGTCCGCGCGATCGGCGAACCGGACCTGCGCGCCGCCTTCGCCCACGGCGAGCAGCAGCACTGGCGCGCATAGCCCGTCCCCGGGGGGCGCACTGAGGCATTGGGCCCGACACCGGCCGGGCGGTGCTTGCCTTCGCCGACAACCGGACGAAACATCCCTTTTGTTGCTGCCATGCACCGAAGGGATACGCGATGAGAACCCCCGCCCTCTACTCGGCCGCCGGGTCCTTGCTCCTGACCGCGCTCGCCGCCGCGCCGGCCGACAGCGCCCCGGCCGTGCCGGGCGCGGCCGAGGTGCGGGGAACCGCGGTGGCCGCCGCGCGGGCCCGGGCCGCGGGCATCGACTTCGGTACCTGCCCCGAGGCGGAGGGCCTGCCCGACGGCATGCTGTGCGGCACGGTGTCCGTCCCGCTCGACTACGCGCGTCCCGACGGCAAGCGGATCACACTGACCGTCAGCCGGGCCCCGGCGACCCAGAAGGATCCGCACAACAGCAAGCGCCGGGTGCCCCGGCAGGGCGCCCTCGTCTACAACCCGGGCGGGCCGGGCGCCTCCGGCATGGCCTTCCCGCTGATCGGCGTGCTCCCCGAGTGGAAGCGGCTCGCGGCGGCGTACGACCTCGTCGGCTACGCCCCGCGCGGGGTGGGCCGTTCCGCACCGCTGTCCTGCAAGGACCCGAAGCAGTTCTTCAAGGCGCCCTCGCAGGCGCCGACGTACCCCTCGGAGTCGTACAAGCGGGAGCGCGTCGCGCAGGCGAAGGCGTACGCGCGCGGCTGCGCCGAGCGGGCGGGCGACGCGCTCCGGCACTACACCTCCCTCAACAACGCCCGTGACCTGGAC
Organism: Streptomyces sp. Q2; assembly: GCF_056820935.1. Classification (NCBI taxonomy): domain Bacteria; kingdom Bacillati; phylum Actinomycetota; class Actinomycetes; order Kitasatosporales; family Streptomycetaceae; genus Streptomyces; species Streptomyces sp. Q2. The sequence continues at coordinate 76,226 of NZ_JBXEJE010000022.1, forward strand.
GTGCTGCGGGCCGCGCTGGGCGAGGAGAAGCTGACGTTCATGGGCGCGTCGTACGGCACCTACTTCGGGGCGCTGTACGCGACGCTGTTCCCCTCGCACGTACGGCGGATGGTGTTCGACTCGGCGGTGAACCCGGACCCCGAGCAGATCTGGTACCGCAACAACCTCGACCAGTCGGCCGCCTTCGAGGGGCGCTGGGAGGACCTGCGGGAGTGGATCGCCAGGCACGACGACGTGTACGGGCTCGGCGACACCGCCGAGGAGGTGCTGCGCAGTTACGAGAAGGCGCGGGCGTGGCTGGCCGCGGAGCCGGCCGGCGGCAAGGTCGGGCCGGGGCAGTTGCAGGGGGCGTTCCTGTCTGCCGGGTACTACGACGACTACTGGCCGCATCGCGCGCGGGCGCTGTCGGCCTATCTGAAGGGCGACCCGCAGCCGCTGATCCAGCAGGCCGGTCCGCATCCGGCGGCGGCGGCCGAGGCGGAGAACGCGAGGGCGGTCTACACGGCCGTCGAGTGCAACGACGCCAGCTGGCCGACCGAGTGGCGGGTGTGGGACCGGGACAACACGCGGCTCGCGCGCGTGGCGCCGTTCGAGACCTGGGACAACGTGTGGACGAACCTGCCGTGCGCCTACTGGCCGGCTCCCCGGCAGCGGCCCCTCGACGTGCGCACGGGGCCGGGTGAGCTGCCGCCGACGCTGATCCTTGCCGCCGAGCGGGACGCGGCCACGCCGTACCAGGGCGCGCTGGAGATGCACCGGCGGCTGTCGGGCTCGGTCCTGGTGACCGAGCGGGACTCCGGTACGCACGGCATCGCGGGCGGGCCGAACCCCTGCGTCAACGGCCACGTGGACGCGTATCTGCTGGAGGGCCGGCTCCCCGTGCGGCGCGCGGCCTGCGCACCGCGTCCGGAACCGAAGGCGAGGCCGGCGGCCGGCTCCCGGAAGACACCGGCCGCCGAAGCCGCCGCACGCTGAGCGCCGAGCCCTCGCACCGGTCAGGCGAGGCCCGCGACCAGCTCTCCGATGTCCTTGCGACGGCCCGTGTAGAACGGCACCTCCTCGCGGACGTGCATCCGCGCCTCGGAAGCGCGCAGGTGGCGCATGAGGTCGACGATGCGGTAGAGCTCGTCGGCCTCGAAGGCGAGGAGCCACTCGTAGTCGCCCAGCGAGAACGAGGCGACCGTGTTGGCGCGCACGTCCGGGTAGCCGCGGGCCATCTTGCCGTGGTCGGCGAGCATGCGGCGGCGGTCCTCGTCGGGCAGCAGGTACCAGTCGTACGAGCGCACGAACGGGTAGACGCTGATGTAGTTGCGGGGCGTCTCGTCGGCGAGGAACGCCGGGATGTGCGAGCGGTTGAACTCGGCGGGGCGGTGCAGCGCCATGTTCGACCACACCGGCTCCAGCGCACGGCCCAGCCGGGTGCGGCGGAAGAGGTTGTACGCCTCCTGGAGCTGGTCGGCGGTCTCCGCGTGCCACCAGATCATGAGGTCGGCGTCGGCGCGCAGGCCCGAGACGTCGTAGGTGCCGCGGACCGTCACGTCCTTGGCGGCGAGCTGGTCGAACAGCTCCTGGACCTCGTCGGCGTAGCCCGCGCGGTCCTCGGGGAGCACGTCCTTCAGCTTGAAGACGGACCAGAGGGTGTAGCGGATGACCTCGTTCAGGTCCTTGGCCAGCTTGCCCTTGTTCGGGATCCTGGCGGACTCGGTGGTGGGGGCGTCGTCACTCATGGTCCTTATTCTCCCGCTCCGCCGTGCAGACTCTGCACCGGGTTGGCGGTGAGCTCCTGCACACCTCGCAGGTCACCCTGGATCTGGTCGACGGCGGCGTAGGCGCTCGCGATGCACGCCGGGATGCCGACACCGTCGTACACCGCGCCGCACACGGCGAGGCCCGGCAGCTTGCCGACGTGCTCGCGGATGCGGGCCACGCGCGCGTGGTGGCCGACGGGGTACTGCGGCAGGCCGTCGTTCCATCGGGTGACGCGGGTCTCGATGGGGGTGGCGTCCAGGCCGGTGGCCTCGCGCAGGTCGTGCCGGGAGACGTCCACCAGGCCGGTGTCCTCGCGCTGGAGGATCTCCGTCTCGCCATGGCGCCCGACGGAGGTGCGCAGGACGAGCAGGTCCGGGTTCTCGTCGGCGATCCAGCCCCACTTCCGGGAGGCGAAGGTCGACGCCTTGATGGTGCGTCCGTCGACGGGCGGCACGAGGAAGCCGCTGCCCTGCGGGAGGGTGACGTCGGCGCGGCGGTAGGCGAGGGTGACCAGGGCCATGGAGGCGTACTCGACGGCGCGCAGTTCGGCCGCCGCGGCGGGGGACTCGGTGCGCAGCAGCGTGCCGGCGGCCGGGGCGGGCACGGCGATGACGACCGCGTCCGCGTACAGCGCGCGATCACCGGCGAGGACACGCCAGGTCGCGGCGGTTGGTGAGAGCGGGCCGTCGGCAGGGTGCGGTCCGGCCGCGTGACCCGTCGACTCGTCTCCCGCGCGCGCGGCACCGGCCCCGCCGTCCGCCGACCGGTCGCGGCCGAAGGCTCGCGGCCCGCCCGCGCTTTCCGGCCCCGGCGGCCCCACCCGGCGCAGCTCCTTCACCGGCATCCCGGTCAGGATCTCCGCCCTTCGCTCGCGCACCGACTCCGCCACCGCGAGCGGCAGGCTCCCCACGCCGCCCGCGATGCCCATGAACACCGGCCCGGTCTGCTGGTTGGCGGCGGCCTTGGCCTGGATCTCGCGGACGGCCTGGGTGAGGGAGTCGTGCGTCTGCGCGGCCTGGAAGAGCTGCGGAACCGCCGAGCGCATCGAGATGCGGTACGCGTCGCCCGCGTAGACCCCGCCGAGCAGCGGCTCCACGAGGCGGTCGACGACCTCGCGGCCCAGCCGCGCCGCCACGTACTCCCCGACCGCCACGTCGTCGCCGACCTCCGTGCGGGGCAGGTCGGCGTCGCGCTCGATGCGCGCGAGGCCCTCGTCGGACAGCACGCCGGTCAGGGCGGCGGCCGTGCCGGGGACGCCCATGACGTGTCCCTTGGGCATGGGGCGCAGGGCGCCGCGGGTCCACAGGGAGGCGGTCGCGGTGGCGGGCGCCTGGAGGCGGTCGGTGAGGCCGGTCTCGCGGGCGAGAGCCACGGCCTCGGGGCGGCGGGCGAGCATCGACTCGGCGCCGAGGTCGACGCGCGCGCCCGCGATCTCGCCGGGCAGCAGCTTGCCGCCGACGCGGTCGGACGCCTCCAGCACGGTCACGCGCGCACCGCGTTGCAGCAGCCGGTGGGCGGCGGCCAGCCCCGCGATCCCGGCTCCGATGACGACGACATGCCCGGTGCCCGTACCCGTTGCGCTCATGGGCCCACTTTCTCAGACCCCACTGACACACCCGCGGCGGCCCGGTGTCCTTCACGAGTCCCGACCGTGACCGCATCGGGACCGTTTCCCGCCAACGTTCGGGCCGGGTCCGGCGTCGAAGGAACGTCAGTCGTCACCACACCGGGGGTAGCCCAGATGCGCACACGACGTTCCGTACGACCCGCCCAGGCCCTGGCCGGGATCCTGCTGGCCGCGGGCCTGGTGCTGACCGGCTGCGGCGGCGCCGACTCCAGCGATTCCGACGGCGCCTCCCTGTCGGACTCGAAGGCGGACGCCCCGGGCGCCGCCGCGGACAGCGCGCGCGGCGGCAGCGAGGCGGGCGGCGCCAAGGCGACCGCGCCGCCCAAGATCTCCGCGAGCCACATCATCCGCACCGCGTCCCTGACCGTGCAGGTCAAGAACGTGTCCAAGTCCCTCGACGAGGCCCGCACCACCACCGAGAACGCGGGCGGCTACGTCGGCAACGAGACCACCACCCGGGGTGAGGAGGGCTACGAGGAGACCCGCGTGGTACTGCGGGTGCCCGTCGACCGGTACGACGAGGTGCTCGCCGACCTGGAGGGCGCGGGCAAGCTGCTGGAGCGCACGGCGAAGGCGCAGGACGTCACCGACCAGGTGGTCGACGTGGACAGCCGCATCAAGTCGCAGCGGGCCAGCGTGGTGCGGGTGCGTGAACTGATGGACCGGGCGACCGGGCTGACCGACGTGGTGACCCTTGAGGGCGAACTGAGCCGGCGGGAGGCCGACCTGGAGTCGCTGCTGGCCCAGCAGGCCTCGCTGAAGGACCGCACCAGCCTGGCCACGATCACCCTGTCGCTGTCGAAGACGCCGGTGGAGGAGGCCACCGAGGACGACGACCCGGGCGTCCTCGACGCGCTGACCGGCGGCTGGGACGCCTTCGTGACGATGCTGCGCTGGATCCTGGTGGCACTGGCGGCGGTGCTGCCGTTCGCGGCGGTGGTCGCCCTCGTCGTGCTGGTGTGGGTGCGCCTGATCCGGCCCCGGATGCCCCGCCGGTCCGCCTCGGCACCCGCGACGACCGCGCCGGGCCCGCTGCCGACGGCGAGGACCGCACCGGAGCCCGTCCGTCCGCAGGAGGGCGGCGAGGAGAACTGAGTCGGCGTGAAGAGAACCGAGCGGGACCGAAATGCCCTGCGCACGTAGCGTGTTCGCATGAGCATGAGCGCAGTGAGCGGTGCGACGGGCCGTGCGGCCGAGCGTCTGGTGGTGATCGGCGGCGGCGCCCCCGGGGGGTGCGCCGNAAATGCCCTGCGCACGTAGCGTGTTCGCATGAGCATGAGCGCAGTGAGCGGTGCGACGGGCCGTGCGGCCGAGCGTCTGGTGGTGATCGGCGGCGACGCCGCGGGGATGTCCGCGGCGTCGCAGGCCCGTCGCATGAAGGGCCCCGACGAGCTGGAGATCGTGGCCTTCGAGCGAGGTCACTTCACGTCCTACTCGGCGTGCGGCATTCCGTACTGGGTCGGCGGCGACGTGACCGACCGGGACCGGCTGATCGCCCGCACACCCGAGGAGCACCGGGCGCGCGACATCGACCTGCGGATGCGCACCGAGGTCACGGAGATCGACGTCGAGCGGCGGCGGGTCCGCGCGCGTGACGTCGATTCCGGGGCCGAGTCCTGGACGTCGTACGACAAACTCGTGATCGCGACCGGGGCGCGCCCGATCCGCCCGGACATGCCGGGGGCCGACGCGCCCGGCGTCCACGGCGTCCAGACCCTCGACGACGGGCAGGCGCTCCTGGACACGCTGGCACGCACGCGTGGCCGGCGCGCGGTGGTCGTCGGCGCGGGCTACATCGGCGTCGAGATGGCCGAGGCGCTCATCAACCGCGGCTACGAGGTGACGGTCGTCAACCGCGGCAAGGAGCCGATGTCCACGCTCGACCCCGACATGGGCCGTCTGGTGCACGAGGCGATGGAGGGCCTGGGCATCACCATGGTCAACGACGCGGCGGTGACCAAGCTGCTGACGGGTGACGACGGCCGGGTGCGGGCGGTGGTCACGGACGACGGCGAGTACCCGGCGGACGTGGTCGTGCTCGGCATCGGCGTACGCCCCGAGACGGAGCTCGCGAGGGCCGCCGGGCTGCCGCTCGGCGCGCACGGCGGGCTGCTGACCGACCTGGCGATGCGGGTGCGGGGGCACGAGGACATCTGGGCCGGCGGCGACTGCGTCGAGGTCCTCGACCTGGTCTCCGGCCAGGAACGGCACATCGCCCTGGGCACCCACGCCAACAAGCACGGCCAGATCATCGGCACCAACGCCGGCGGCGGCTACGCCACGTTCCCCGGCGTCGTCGGCACGGCGGTCAGCAAGGTCTGCGACCTGGAGATCGCCCGCACCGGACTGCGCGAGAAGGACGCGCACAGGGTGGGCCTGCGGTTCGAGTCCGTCACCGTCGAGTCGACCAGCCGCGCGGGCTACTACCCGGGTACCTCCTCCATGACGGTGAAAATGCTCGCCGAACGCCGCACGGGGCGGCTCCTCGGCGTGCAGATCGTGGGCAGGGAGGGGGCGGGCAAGCGGGTCGACATCGCCGCGGTGGCCCTGACGGCCGGTATGACGGTGGAACAGATGACGGCCCTGGACCTGGGCTATGCGCCGCCGTTCTCGCCGGTGTGGGACCCGGTGCTGGTCGCGGCCCGCAAGGCCGTGGCGAAAGTGCGGGCCGCCTGAAGCAGCGCCGGCGGCGGGACCTCTACGCCGAGCCGTTGATCCGCTCGATGGCCTGCCGGGCCTGATCGGCCGGCGGCCGCGGCGGCAACGACGAGACGGACGCGCTCGTGCTCGTCACGGCCGCGGGCTGCTCCCCCGCCGGCCTCGCGTGCGCGGCGGCGGCCCGCGTGGACCGCAGCCGGTTGCTCACCGCCTCGTCCAGGGTCACCGGCCGCTGCATCTGGGAGGCCAGCCGCCCGGCCTCCTGGCCGAGCCGGGCCACGTCCTCCCACGGCAGGCGCACCACCAAGGAGAGTTCGGCCTCGCCGTCCGGCAGGGCGTGCATCGGAGGAGTAACTCGGTCGTTCATCGCCTGTTCCTCACGTCGTCCCCGCGAGCGCCTTCCCCGTGCCGCGGGCGGTTGAGGAGACATACGCACACGCGGTGGGCGGCGTTCACCGATTCGCCGTCCGCATCGGGGGCACTACTTCCTTGTGGTCATCCCCGTCCATGACGTGAACCCGGCGCGTCGCACCCCCGTGGTGACGTACGCGCTCATCGCCGCGAACGTCCTCGTGTTCCTGTTCATGCCGGGCCTCGCCGGTTCCGTGGCCGGGGACGGCAACCTGGCCCAGCTGTGTCATCTCCAGGCGTTCCTGGATCATTACGCGGCGGTACCACAGGAGTTGATCCACCATCAGCTGCCGCGGGTGGTGCCGACGGGCGACGTCGGCGTGGGCCCGCAGGGCGCGGGCTGCGTGGTGGGCCCGCCGGGTTACGACAAGTCCCCCGAACTGTCCGTCCTGACGGCGATGTTCCTGCACGGCGGCTGGCTGCACCTGCTGGGCAACATGCTGTTCCTGCTGATCTTCGGCAACAACATCGAGGACCGCATGGGGCACGTGCGGTTCGCGCTCTTCTACCTCGTGTGCGGCTACGCGGCGTCGTACGGCTTCGCGCTCCTCAACGCCGACTCGGCCGACCCGCTGATCGGCGCCTCGGGAGCGATCGCCGGGGTGCTGGGCGCCTATCTCGTGCTGTATCCGAAGGCCAGGGTGTGGGTCCTCGTCCCGTTCCTGGTCTTCCTGCCGCTCCGGCTGCCGGCCTGGCTGGTGCTGGGCTTCTGGTTCGTGCTGCAGGCCGTGTACTCCTCCGGCGAGGGGGTGTCCGCCGCCGGGACGGTGGCGTACGCGGCGCACATCGTCGGCTTCCTCGCGGGCATGCTGCTCGCCTGGCCGCTCAAGCCGGGCACGCCCCCGCCGCCGGAACCGCGCGGCCTGCTCTTCGGCAGGCGGGCGCGGCCCCGGCACACCTGGTGAGACCGGACCGCTGGTGAGACCGGACAGGCTCAGCGCGCGGTTCGCGTGTGGACGTACTCGACGAGGCGGGTCAGCGCGTCCGGGTCGGTGGACGGCATGACGCCGTGACCGAGGTTGAAGACATGGCCCTCAAGGCCGGCCGCCGCGTCCAGGATCTCGCGGGTCTTGGTCTCGACGGCCTCGGTGCCGGCGAACAGGACGGTCGGGTCGAGGTTGCCCTGGAGCGCCTTGCCGGGGCCGATCCGGCGGACGGCCTCGTCGAGCGGGACGCGCCAGTCGACGCCGACGACGTCCGCGCCGGCCTCGCCCATGAGCCTCAGCAGCTCACCCGTGCCGACACCGAAGTGGATGCGCGGGACGCCGTAGCCCTCGACCGCCCGGAACACCTTCGCGGAGGCCGGCAGCACGGAGTGGCGGTAGTCCGCGGGGGCCAGTGCGCCGGCCCAGGAGTCGAACAGCTGGACGGCCGAGGCACCGGCCTCGATCTGCACCTTGAGGAAGGCGGCCGTGATGTCGGCGAGGCGGTCGAGCAGGTCGGCCCACAGCTCGGGGTCGCCGTACATCATCGCCTTGGCGTTCTCGTACGTGCGCGACGGGCCGCCCTCGACGAGGTAGCTCGCGAGGGTGAAAGGCGCGCCGGCGAAGCCGATGAGCGGGGTGGCGCCGAGCTCGCGGGTCAGCAGGCCGATCGCCTCGGTGACGTACGAGACGTCCTCGGGAGTCAGGTCACGCAGCTGGGCGAGGTCCTCGCGGGTGCGGATCGGCCGCTCGACGACCGGGCCGACGCCGGGCTTGATGTCGAGGTCGATGCCGATGGCCTTGAGCGGGACGACGATGTCGCTGAAGTAGATCGCCGCGTCCACGTTGTGCCGCCGCACCGGCTGGAGGGTGATCTCGGTGACCAGCTCGGGCCGCATGCAGGACTCGAGCATCCCGACGCCCTCGCGCACCTTGCGGTACTCCGGCAGTGAGCGCCCGGCCTGCCGCATGAACCACACGGGGGTGTGCGGCACGGGCTCGCGCCGGCAGGCCTTGAGGAAGGCGGACTCGTACGTGGCGGTCGGCTGCTGCGGCGTCACGGGGCTCTCGTTGGCACTCACGGGGCAAGTCTCGCACGGCACCGCGGGGCGCCCGGACGGCAACCCCGACACCGGACAACAGGGTGTCCTCCCTGCACGAAGCCCCCGTTCCCCTTAACCTTCCCGGCATGGCTGCGGCTCAGGGACGACTGTCGGACGGCGCTGACGGAATGGACGACGCGAAGGAGGAGGACCTGCATACGAGCGGGACGGATCCGCTGCCCTTCCGAGCGGCCGTCGACGCGCTCAGGGCCGCGCGGCTGCGGCCACAGGTCGAGGTCGAGCCGACGCGCGCGCCGCAGCGGCTCGCGCCCTACGCGTACGCGCTGGAGGCCGCGGTCGTCGACGGCGAGGAGGACCTGGCCGACGGCCGGCTGGTGCTGCTGCACGACCCGGCCGGGCACGACGCCTGGCGGGGCACCTTCCGGCTGGTGACGCTGGTGCGCGCGGAGCTGGAGCCGGAGATGGCGTCCGATCCGCTGCTGCCCGACGTGTGCTGGTCGTGGCTCACCGGGGCGCTCACGGCGCGCGGACTGGCGTTCGGCGAGCCGAGCGGCACCGTCACCCGCGCGAGCTCCCACTACTTCGGCGGCCTGTCCGAACGGCCGCCCGCCTCCCAGATCGAGATCCGCGCCTCCTGGACGCCCCGCGAGGGCCTGGGCGGCGTTCCGGACACGGGGGGACACCTGGCCTCCTGGTGCGACCTGCTCGCCCAGATCGCGGGCCTGCCGCCGGCCGGCCCGGGCGACGCGTCGGTGGTCACACTGCCGCAGCGACGCGGCCCGCAGTCGCGCTGACCTCTCCCGCCCGACCCGTACTCGTACCCGACCCGTACCGGGCCGTGCCCGTACCTGTGCCCGTATTAGTTGTGGGCTCACTGGCGCATTTTTGGCAATCACTTTGTCGATACGGCCACTTTCGGCCGCGTATCGACATAGACCGAAGCCGTTCGATCTTCGAATGATCGATCGCGTGTCCGAATTGCACGGATTGTTACTCACTAGATCGTGATCATTCTCTAAAGGCAAACGGGTTTAGTGCCGAAGACGACTGTGACCTGCCCCGTCCCCCACCCAGGAGGCCTGGTGTCCGTTCTCCTCGAGCAGCCCGCAAGCCTGGTCGCCTACCGCCCGAACAAGCCGACCGCCATGGTGGTCGTGGCCGACCCGCGCGTCCGCTCCACCGTCACCCGCCACCTGTGGGCGCTCGGTGTGCGCGACGTCATCGAGGCCTCGTCCATCGCGGAGGCTCGTCCCCGCATCGGCAACCCCCGCGACATCTGCGTCGCCGACGTCCACCTGCCCGACGGCTCCGGCCTCACCCTCCTGTCGGAGACCCGCGCCGCGGGCTGGCCCAACGGCCTCGCCCTCTCCGCCGCCGACGACATCGGCGCCGTACGCAACGCCCTGGCCGGCGGCGTCAAGGGCTACGTCGTCACCGGCACCCGCACCAATGTCGGGCTCCCCACCCGGCCGGGTGTCGCTCCCATCGGATCCGCCGCCGCCCGTATGCACCGCCGCCCCCCGGGTGCCCCGAGTCACCCGGGTGGCTACCGCGAACTGTCCGGCCGTGAGGTCGAGGTGCTGAGACTGGTCGCGGAGGGCCAGTCCAACAAGGCGATCGGCGTCTCGATGGGCCTGTCCGCCCTGACCGTCAAGAGCCACCTCGCCCGCATCGCCCGCAAGCTCGGCACCGGAGACCGCGCCGGCATGGTCGCCGTCGCCCTGCGGACCGGCATCATCCACTGACCCCCACCCCTTCACGGACGTGAACCGGATCGACCGCTGATCCGCCCCCCACCCGCCCTGAACCGGATCTTTCACCGAGCTGACTGGTTTACGACCCTCAGGCGCCCGCCGACGGAACGTTCCGTCGGCGGGCGCTGTCCATACACAGATACCCTTGACATGTGACCGACGCCCAAGACACCGCAGCAGACAGCACACTGCGAACCACCGGAGGCGCCCCTCCGGACGACGGCGGATCTTCTGCTACGGAGGCGCCGAACCCCGACCCGGGCCCTGACCCGGGCCCCGAGCCGATCCCCTTGCTCGAGCCGCGCGAAGGCATCCCGCCCGTCGTCGCCGACGCCGCCGCGCTCGCCGAGGTGATCGCCGCCTTCGCGGCCGGCTCCGGCCCCGTCGCCGTGGACGCCGAGCGGGCGTCCGGCTACCGCTACGGCCAGCGCGCCTACCTCGTGCAGCTGCGCCGCGAGGGCGCGGGGACGGCCCTGATCGACCCCGTGGCCTGTCCCGACCTCTCCGGCCTCGGCGAGGCCCTGTCCGGCGTCGAGTGGGTCCTGCACGCGGCCACCCAGGACCTGCCGTGTCTCCGCGAAATAGGCATGGTCCCCACGCAGCTGTTCGACACCGAGCTGGCCGGCCGCATCGCCGGGTTCCCCCGCGTGGGCCTCGGCGCGATGGTCGAGGGCGTCCTGGGCTTCGTCCTGGAAAAGGGTCACTCGGCCGTCGACTGGTCCACCCGCCCGCTGCCCGAGCCGTGGCTGCGGTACGCCGCCCTGGACGTGGAGCTGCTCGTCGACCTGCGGGACGCGCTGGAGAAGGACCTCGACCGGCAGGGCAAGCTGGAGTGGGCCCGCCAGGAGTTCGACGCGATCGCCTCGGCCCCGCCGCCGGAGCCCCGCAAGGACCCGTGGCGGCGCACGTCCGGCATGCACAAGGTGCGCCGGCGGCGGCAGCTGGCCGTCGTGCGGGAGCTGTGGCAGGCCCGGGACCGGATCGCCCAGCGGCGGGACGTGTCGCCGGGCAAGGTGCTCGGCGACGCGGCCATCGTGGAGGCCGCGCTCTCCCTTCCGGCCGACGCGCAGGCGCTCTCCGCCCTGAACGGGTTCGGGCATCGCATGGGACGGCGGCAGCTGGAGCAGTGGCAGGCCGCGGTGGACCGGGCCAAGGCCCTTCCGGACGCGCAGCTGCCGCAGCCGGGGCAGGCCGTGACCGGGCCGCCGCCGCCGCGGGCCTGGGCCGACAAGGATCCGGAGGCCGCCGCGCGGCTGTCGGCGGCGCGCGCCGCGGTGTCCGCGCTGGCCGAGGCGCTCAACATGCCGCAGGAGAACCTGATCACGCCGGACACGGTCCGGCGGGTCTGCTGGGAGCCGCCGGCGGTGGTCAGCGTCGAGTCCGTGGCGGCTGCCCTCGCCGGGTTCGGGGCGCGGGCCTGGCAGGTCGAGCAGGTCACGCCGGTTCTTGTGGCCGCGTTGTCCGCCTAGCCTGGTCCGCCTGGCCGCCGTAGGGCTTCTCTCGTACGGCGGCGGGCGGCCCTCTGTGGTTGCTCGCGCAGTTCCCCGCGCCCCTAAAGACGTCTCACCTCGTCGCGCCTCTCATGAAGCCGTTGTAGATGAACCTCTGCAGGCTCAGGAAGACGATCAGGGTCGGCAGGATGACCAGCACCGCTCCCGCCGATATCACCTCCCAGTGGGCGCCGTAGGGGCCGCGGAAGCGGAACAGCGACGTCGAGATCACGCCAAGATCTTCGGAGGGCAGGTAGAGGAAGGGGATGTAGAAGTCGTTGTAGACGGTGATCCCCTTCACGATGACGACCGTCGCGATCGCGGGCCTGAGCAGCGGAAAGATGATCTTCCGGTAGATCGTGAAGGCGTTGGCGCCCTCCAGGCGGGCCGATTCGTCCAGGGAGATCGGGATGGACCGTACGAACTGCAGGAAGATGTAGATCGAGACGATGTCCGTGCCCATGTAGAGCGCGATCGGCGCCCACAGGGAGTCGAACATGCCGAAGCTGTTGACGATCTGGAAGGTCGCCACCTGGGTGGTCACCCCGGGGACCAGCGCGGCGATCAGGAAGAGCGCGACCACCAGCTTCTTGAAGCGGAAGGTGAAGCGGTCGATGGCGTAGGCGGTCATCGAGCCGATGAGGACCGTTCCCCCGATGGCGACGACCAGGATGATCGCCGTGTTGGTGAACGCCGTGAGCATGTGACCGTCCTGGAAGGCGGTCACGTAGTTGTGGAAGTTGAACAGGCTGTCGGGCAGCGAGAGCGCGCCGCTGCCGTTCGCCATCTCCTTCGAGGACTTGAGGGAGGTCAGCAGGACCACGCCGAGCGGGAGCAGGACGAGGACCGTCGCGGCGATCAGCGAGAGGTACACGAGTGTGCGGGCCACACTGCGGCGCGTCATGCGAGGTCCACCTTGTCGTCGGGGACGAGGCGGCGCTGCACCCAGGTCACCAGCAGGATGATCAGCAGCAGCACGACCGCGGCGGCCGAGGCGAGCCCCGTCTTGTTGAAGCGGAAGGCCAGGTTCAGCGTCTGGATCACGAAGGTCTCGGTGCCGGTCGCCCCGCCGGTCATGATGTACGGGATCTCGAAGGCCGACAGCGAGCCGGAGATGGACAGGATCACCATCAGGGTGAGGACCGGCTTGATGCCGGGCGCGATGATGTAGCGGAACTGGTGCCAGCGGTTCGCGCCGTCCAGTTCGGCCGCCTCGTAGAGCTCCCCGGGGATGGACTGGATCGCGCCCAGGAACAGCACGAAGTTCAGGCCCAGGTAGCGCCAGATGGAGACGCCGGCCAAGGAGGTGTTGGCGGAGACCGGCGTGCCGAGCCAGGCGTGGTCCGTGTGGTACCCGAAGAGGGACAGGACCGAGTCGAGGGTGCCGCCGTCCTGGAAGAAGTAGAGGAAGACGAAGCCGATCGCGACTCCGTTGATCAGGTACGGGAAGAAGAGCACGCCCTTGAAGAAGTTCCGGAAGCGGACGTTGAAACTGAGGACCGTCGCGAAGTAGAGCGCGGCGACGATCTGGACGGCGGAGGCGGCGAGGTAGTAGCCGCTGACGAAGAAGACCCTGAAGAGGTCCTCCCTGGTGAAGATCTCCTTGTAGTTCTCGACGTCCGTGTAGTGCAGTTCGGGGCTCACGCCGTCCCAGTCGGTGAAGCTGTACGCGACCATGTTGGCGATCGGCGCGTAGGTGAAGGTGACCAGCAAGGCGATCGGGGCGATCAGGAAGAGCCAGGGCGTCACCCCGCGCCACACGCGCGTCCCGCGTGGTGCGGGGGCCGGGGTGGGGGTGGGGGGTGCCGCCCCCGTGGCGGCCTTCACGATCGCCTTCTGGGTGGTGTCCGTCATCAGGACCCCAGCGTCTGCTGCGTCTCGGTCCAGCGCTTGCTCAGATCGGCGAAGAAGCCGTCCAGGCTGCCCTTCTTGGCGCCGCGGGCGAGGTCCACGAGGTTCTGGCGGTACTCGGGGGCGTAGATGCCGACTTCGGACTGGTTGTCGATCTGCTTGACCTTGGCGCCCACGCTGTCGTCCAGCTCGATGAGCTTCACGCCCTCGTCCTCGTACGGCTTGAGCACCTCGGGCAGCGGTGCGTTCTTGAGGGGCGAGATGGCCAGGTTGTCCTTGTCGTAGCCGGACTTGTCGGTGAACCAGTCGATCCAGGCGCGGGCGGCGGGCTTGTTCTTGGAGTGGACGTTGACGGCCTGGTTGTAGTCGGGCGCGATCACCGCGCAGAACTTGCCGTCCACCTGGGACGGGAAGGGCATGAACCCGATGTCGTCGGGGCTGGCTCCGGCCTGCCGGGCGGCGTCCTGGAACTGGATGATCGCCCAGGTGCCGAGCCACTGCGTGGCGAGCTCGCCCTTCGCCAGCCGGGGCTTGGACTCCTCCCAGTTGGTGGTCGTCGGGTCCTTCTCGATCAGGCCCTGGTGCACGGTGTCGTACAGGAGCTTGTCGCCGACGCGCAGGTCGGCGCCCTCGGCCCACGGGTCGCCCTCGGCGAGCTTCGTCGACGCCTGGGGGTCGCAGCTGACCGAGCCGTTGACGGACGTCCACTGCGACAGCGGCCACTGGGCGGCGAAGTTGGTGTAGTAGGGCACCGCGTCCGTCTTGGACTTGATCGCCTTGAGGTCGGTGAGGAACTCGGCCGGGGTGGCGGGCCATTCGGTGACGCCGGCCTCCCGCCAGACCTTCTTGTTGTAGAGGAAGCCGGGGATCACGCCGATCGGGCTCTGGCCGTAGACCTTGCCGTCGACGGTGGTGTAGTCGGTGAACAGGTACTTCTTGCCGCGCTCCGCCTCGGTGCCGAGGGAGGCGAAGAACCTCGGGTAGTCGTCCTTCTTGATGACCGCGGGGATCATCAGCACATCGCCGTAGTTCTCCGTGTTCATACGGATCTTGACTTCGGTCTCGTAGTTCGTGAGGGCCTCGAACTCGACCTTGACCTTCGGATATGTCTTGTTGAACTCGGCGGCGTACTTCTTCATCGTGCCGTCGGTGACCAGATCGGTGCGCTGGGTGAGGACCTTGATGGTTCCGGTGACCTTCGACGGGTCGTCGGGCGCCTTGGCGTCGGCGCCCTTCGAGGTGCCTCCGGTACCCGTGCAGCCGGGGACCAGCAGGGCGGCTCCCACGACCATGGCGAGGATGTGACGGCGGTTCATGTGCATCAGCTCCGTTCTAGGGACGTTCCAGGGACGGAAGAGCACGTGCAGGTTGGTGGGTTGGCTGATTCGGCACTCTGTCAGCGCTTTCTGAACCGGTAAAGTCTCTATTTCGCCAAGGCTGCAAAGATGTGACCGCCTACGGAACTGAAACGGTTTAGGGAGTGCGGATGCTGGAGGCCACACCGCTCACCGAGGGCTGGACCCTGAAGCACGAGGGGGACGCCCTCCCGGCCTCGGTGCCGGGCTGCGTGCACACCGATCTGCTGGCCGCCGGGGTGATCCCGGATCCCCTGGTCGGGCTGGGCGAGACCGAGGTCGCGTGGGTGGGGCGGCGGGAGTGGACGTACGAGAGGGAACTCGCGGCGGCGAACGGGCACGAGCAGACCGACCTCGTCTTCGACGGACTGGACACCGCGGCCGAGATCCTGCTCGACGGCAGGCTCCTCGGCCGGACGAGGAACATGCACCGCTCGTACCGCTTCGACGTGACCGGGCTCGGCGGGCGGCTGTCGGTGCGGTTCGTCTCCGCGTACGCCGAGGCGGAGGCCGTGCGCGGGAAGCTGGGCGAGCGGCCCGCCGCCTACGCCGAGCCCTACCAGTACCTCCGCAAGATGGCCTGCTCCTTCGGCTGGGACTGGGGTCCGACGCTGGTGACGGCCGGGATCTGGCGGCCGGTCCGGCTGGAGCGGTGGTCGACGGCCAGAGTCGCGCGGGTGCGGCCCCTGGTGACCGTCGAGGACGGCCTGGGACGGGTCGAGTTGCGGGTGGACGTCGAGCGGTCCCGGGTCGAGGCCGAGCTCTGGGTGGAGGCGACGGTCGGCGGGGTCCAGGCGCGCGCCCGGATCGACGGGACGACGGGAGTCGTACGGCTTCAGGTGCCCGACGTGCGGTTGTGGTGGCCGCACGGATACGGCGAACAGCCCTTGTACGACGTCGAGTTGACGCTCGTGCACGAGGACCGCACGCTGGACGTGTGGCGGCGGCGGATCGGTTTCCGGACCGTCGAGCTGGACCGTCGGCCCGACGCGCACGGCACCGGGTTCACCTTCGTCGTCAACGGCGAGCGGCTCTTCGCGCGGGGCGTGAACTGGATCCCGGACGACGTGTTCCCGTCCCGGATCGGCCGGGACCGGTACCGGGAGCGGCTGCGGCAGGCGGCCGACGCCGGGGTGGACCTCGTGCGGGTGTGGGGCGGCGGGATCTATGAGAGCGAGGACTTCTACGACGCCTGCGACGAGTTCGGGCTGCTGGTCTGGCAGGACTTCCCGTTCGCGTGCGCGGCCTACCCGGAGGAGCAGCCGCTGCGGGGCGAGGTCGAGGCGGAGGCGCGAGAGAACGTCGTACGGCTGATGCCGCATCCCTCGCTGGTGCTGTGGAACGGCAACAACGAGAACCTGTGGGGGTTCCGGGACTGGGGCTGGGAGGAACGGCTGGCCGGGGACTCCTGGGGCGAGGGCTACTACCTGGGCGTACTGCCGCGGGTGGTGGCCGAGTTGGACCCAACGCGGCCGTACACGGCGGGCAGTCCGTGGTCCGGGTCGTGGGAGCACCATCCGAACGACCCGGCGCACGGCACCCACCACTCGTGGGAGGTGTGGAACCGGGAGGACTACGCCGACTACCGGCTCCAGGTGCCGCGCTTCGTCGCGGAGTTCGGCTGGCAGGCGCCGCCCGCCCACGCCACGCTGCGGCGGGCGCTGCCGGGTGAGGAACTCGCGTCCGACTCCCCCGGCATGCTGCACCACCAGAAGGCGGACGACGGCAACGGCAAGCTGGAACGGGGCCTGGCACGTCATTTCGCCGTGCCGGAGGGGGACTTCGACCGCTGGCACTACCTCACGCAGGTCAACCAGGCGCGTGCGGTCACCGCCGGGATCGAGCACTGGCGGTCGCACTGGCCGGTGTGCGCGGGCACGGTTCTCTGGCAGCTCAACGACTGCTGGCCGGTCACCTCGTGGGCGGTGATCGACGGGGACGGGCGCGAGAAGCCGCTGTACCACGAGCTGCGGCGGGTGTACGCGGACCGGCTGCTCACCCTTCAGGCCCGCGATCAGGAGCTGGCGTCGGCCGCTGTGAACCAGTCGGCCGAGGAGTGGACGGCCACGCTGGTGCTGCGCCGGATGTCCGTCGAGGGTGGCGTGATCGGTTCGGCCCGGGTGGAGTTCGTCGCCGGCAGGCGGTCCGTGGCCGACATCGGGGTTCCGCGTGAGCTGCAACCCGTCGGGCCCAAGGAGTTCCTGGTCGCGGACGCGGACGGGCTGCGCGCCGTGTACTTCCCGGTGCCGGATCGCGAAGTGCCGTACCCGCAGCCCGGGTTCGAGGTCGCGCTCGTGCCGGACGGGATCGAGGTGACGGCCCACACCCTCGTACGGGATCTGCTGCTCCAGGCCGACCGGCTGGACCCGGCGGCGCGGGCCGACCGGGGGCTGGTCACGCTGCTGCCCGGCGAACGGGTCACCATCGGGGTGCGCGGCTGGCAGACTCCGGATGCCGAGAAGGCGCGTTCAGCCCTGTACTGCATGGAGCCCGGCCGATGACGGCAACACCGACCCCCCGCGTCACCATCAAGGACGTCGCCGCGCGCGCCGGCGTGTCCAAGGGTGCCGTGTCCCTGGCCTTCAACCACAAGCCGGGGCTGGCGGAGGCGACGCGGGACCGGATCTTCCGGGCCGCGCGGGAGCTGGGGTGGGCGCCGAGTCCGACCGCGCGGACGCTGGCCGGCTCACGGGTGGACGTGGTGGGGCTGGCGATCTGCCGGCCGGCCCGGCTGCTCGGGATCGAACCCTTCTACATGGAGTTCGTGTCGGGGGTGGAGAGCGTCCTGACCGAGCATTCCTGCTCGCTGCTGCTGCGCCTCGTACGGAGTCTGGAGGAGGAGGTCGGGCTGCAGGAGTCGTGGTGGCGGGGGCGGCAGATCGGCGGGTCGATCCTCGTGGACTTCCGCGCGGACGACCCCCGGGTGGCGGCGGTCGAGCGGCTGGGGATGCCGGTGGTCGCGGTCGGGCATCCGTCGCTGACCGGCAGTCTCACCTCGGTGTGGACCGAGGACGCTACCGCCGTGACGGAGGCGGTGCGGTACCTCGCCGCGCTCGGGCACCGGCGGATCGCCCGGGTGGGGGGCGCGGCGGCCCTCGGACACACCTCCATGCGGACCGCCGCCTTCGACGAGGCGGCCCGGGCCCTGGAGCTGGCCGGGGCCTGGCAGGTGGCCACGGACTACTCCGGGGAGGCGGGGGCCCGGGCGACGCGCTCGCTGCTGACGGCGGCGGCGCCGGACCGGCCGACGGCGATCGTGTACGACAACGACATCATGGCGGTGGCGGGGTTGTCGGTGGCGGCGGAGATGGGCCTGAGCGTGCCGGACGACGTCTCCCTGCTCGCCTGGGACGACTCCCAGCTGTGCCGGATCACGCATCCGCCCCTGTCGGCCATGAGCCATGACGTGCACGGTTTCGGGGCGGAGGCGGCGCGGACGCTGTTCGGGGTGATCACGGGTGAGGGTCCGGGGTCGCATCCGGTGCCGACTCCGGTGCTGACTCCGCGGGGCTCGACGGCTCCGCCGAAGGTGTGACCTTCACCGCTTGGGGCGGGGGGACTGGGCAGCCTGGTTACCCACAAGTAGCATGGGTTCTGAGCGCGCGCTCAGCGCATCGCAGCAGTAGAGCCGTCCCGCACCCTGGAGGAGAGCCATCGTGCCTCGTACCGTCAGGGACGTCGTCTTCGTAGACGGCGTCCGTACCCCGTTCGGCAAGGCGGGCCCGAAGGGCATCTACCACGAGACCCGTGCCGACGACCTCGTCGTGAAGGCGATCCGGGAGCTGCTGCGCCGCAACCCCGGTCTCGACCCGAAGAAGATCGACGAGGTCGCCATCGCGGCGACCACGCAGATCGGCGACCAGGGTCTGACGCTGGGCCGCACGGCCGGAATCCTGGCCGGGCTGCCGCAGTCCGTCCCGGGCTACTCGATCGACCGCATGTGCGCCGGTGCCCTCACGGCCGTCACGGCCACCGCGGGCTCCATCGCCTTCGGTGCGTACGACGCCGTCATCGCCGGTGGCGTCGAGCACATGGGCCGCCACCCCATGGGCGAGGGCGTGGACCCGAACCCGCGGTTCGTCAGCGAGAAGCTGGTCGACGAGTCCGCCCTGTTCATGGGCATGACCGCCGAGAACCTGCACGACCGCTACCCCACCATCACCAAGCAGCGCGCCGACGAGTACGCGGTGCGCTCGCAGGAGAAGGCCGCCAAGGCGTACGCCAACGGCAAGATCCAGCAGGACCTGGTGCCGATCTCGGTGCGCCGCACCAACGCCGAGGCCGGTGAGACGGGCTGGGGCCTGGTCACCGCCGACGAGCCGATGCGCCCGGGCACCACCCTGGAGAACCTCTCCGGTCTCAAGACCCCCTTCCGTGTGCACGGCCGGGTCACCGCCGGCAACGCGGCCGGTCTGAACGACGGCGCCACCGCGTCGATCATCGCGAGCGAGGACTTCGCCCGCGAGCACGACCTGCCGGTCAAGATGCGCCTGGTCTCGTACGCCTTCGCGGGCGTCGAGCCGGAGGTCATGGGCTACGGCCCGATCCCGGCGACCGAGAAGGCCCTCGCCAAGGCGGGCCTGTCGATCGAGGACATCAACCTCTTCGAGATCAACGAGGCCTTCGCGGTCCAGGTGCTCGCCTTCCTGGAGCACTACGGCATCGCCGACGACGACGCGCGCGTCAACCAGTACGGCGGCGCGATCGCCTACGGTCACCCGCTGGCCTCCTCCGGCGTCCGTCTGATGACGCAGCTGGCCCGCCAGTTCGAGGAGCAGCCGGAGGTCCGTTACGGCCTCACCACCATGTGCGTCGGCTTCGGCATGGGCGCCACGGTGATCTGGGAGAACCCGCACCACAAGGACGCCGGAGGCGACAAGTGAGCACCACTGAACTCCTCAAGGAAGCGGCCGAGCTGTTCCCCGACGAGGTCGTGACGTCCGCGCACGTACGCCACCTCGACCTGCCGTTCGGTGCGGGCCGATTCGCCCTGATCACCCTCGACAACGGCTTCGACCACACCAAGCCGACCACCTTCGGCCCGCAGTCCCTCGCGAACCTGAACACCGCGATCGACCAGGTCGAGAAGGAGGCCGCGGCCGGCGAGATCGTCGGTGTCGGCATCACCGGCAAGCCGTTCATCTTCGCGGTCGGCGCCGACCTCAAGGGCGTCGAGCTCCTCAAGGAGCACAAGGACGCGCTCGCCATCGGCAAGGGCGGCCACGAGGTCTTCAAGCGGCTGTCCGGTGTCGCGGTCCCGACCTTCGCGTACTACAACGGCGCGGCCATGGGCGGCGGCGTCGAGGTCGGCCTGCACTGCAGGTACCGCACGGTGTCGAAGGCGATCGCCGCCTTCTCGCTCCCCGAGGTCTTCCTCGGTCTGGTACCCGGCTGGGGCGGCTGCACGATCCTGCCGAACCTGATCGGTGCCGACAAGGCCGTCTCGGTGATCGTCGAGAACTCGCTCAACCAGAACAAGCAGCTCAAGGGGCAGCAGGTCTACGAGCTCGGGATCGCCGACGCCATCTTCGAGGGCGCCGACTTCCTGGAGCAGTCGCTGCTGTGGACGGCCGCCGTCCTCAAGGGCGAGATCGTCATCGACCGCCCGGTGATCGACCGCGGCGAGGCCTGGGACCAGGCCGTCGCCAAGGGCCGCTTCATCGCGGACAGCAAGGTGCACGGTGCCGCTCCGGCCGCCTACCGCGCCCTCGACATCATCGCCGCCGCCAAGAACGGCGACCTCCAGCAGGGCTACGACGCCGAGGACGAGGCCCTCGCCGACCTGATCATGGGTGGCGAACTGCGCTCCGGCATCTACGCCTTCAACCTGGTGCAGAAGCGCGCCAAGCGCCCGGCCGGCGCGCCGGACAAGTCGCTGGCCCGCCCGGTCACCAAGGTCGGTGTCGTCGGCGCCGGTCTGATGGCCTCGCAGCTCGCCCTGCTGTTCCTGCGCCGCCTGGAGGTGCCGGTCGTGCTGACCGACATCGACCAGGAGCGCGTCGACAAGGGTGTGGGCTACGTCCATGCCGAGATCGACAAGCTGCTCGGCAAGGGCCGTATCAACCAGGACAAGGCCAACCGCCTCAAGGCGCTGGTCTCCGGGGTACTGGACAAGGCTGAGGGCTTCTCCGACGCGGACTTCATCATCGAGGCCGTGTTCGAGGAGATCGGTGTCAAGCAGCAGGTGTTCGCGGAGGTCGAGGCGGTCGCCCCGGCGCACGCGATCCTCGCCACCAACACCTCCTCGCTGTCGGTCACCGAGATGGCGTCGAAGCTGAAGAACCCCGAGCGGGTCGTCGGCTTCCACTTCTTCAACCCGGTCGCGATCCTGCCGCTCCTGGAGATCGTCCGCGGCGAGCAGACCGACGACGCCTCCCTCGCCACGGCGTTCGGCGTCGCCAAGAAGCTGAAGAAGACTGCGGTCCTGGTGAAGGACGCCCCGGCGTTCGTCGTGAACCGCATCCTCACCCGCTTCATGGGCGAGATCCAGAACGTCATCGACGAGGGCACCTCGGTCGAGGTCGCCGAGAAGGCCGTCGAGCCGCTCGGTCTGCCGATGTCCCCGCTGGTGCTCCTGGAGCTGGTCGGTCCCGCGATCGGTCTGCACGTGTCCGAGACCCTCAACCGGGCCTTCCCGGACCGTTTCACGGTCTCCCCGAACCTCGCGGCCGTCGTCAAGGCGGGCAAGCGCGGCTTCTACGTCTACTCGGCAGAGAACGGGTTCAAGCCGGAGCTGGACCCCGAGGTCGCCGCGCTGCTCAAGCAGGGCGACACCGTCCTGACCGAGGAGCAGGTCCGTGACCGCGTCCTGGACGCGGTGGCGCAGGAGATCGGGCTCATGCTCGACGAGGGTGTCGTGGCCGAGGCCCAGGACATCGACCTCTGCCTGATCACCGGTGCCGGCTGGCCCTTCCACCTGGGCGGCATCACGCCGTACCTGGACCGCGAGGGCGTCTCCGAGCGAGTGAACGGCAAGCCGTTCCTGGCTCCGGGCGTGGCGAGCGTCCCGGCGTAACGCGTTACCCCTGAGGGGGGTGGGGTGCACGGTAACGATCCGTGCGCTCCACCCCTTTTCGCATGCGGCTGCGGATAGGATCCTCACACAATCCGACCACTTGTTTACATTGCACCGACGATTCTGACCCACGAGCCGATCGGTGTAGCGCGAAGGAGCCTCCCGTGGCGTCAACCCGCCGCCGTACACCCCGACGTCGGGTTTGGCCCAAGATCAGATTGCTCCTCCTGGTATGTGTGGTCGGCGCCGGTGCCACGGCGCTGTATCCCGTCTGGAAGGCCGCCAACCCCGAGCCGCCGGAACTCGTCGTCCGCTACCGGACCGCGACCCCGGCCACCGCGGCGGCGGCCGAGCCGTCCCTCGAGATCCTCAACGAGTCGAAGAAGCCACTGCCGTTGAGCGACGTGACGCTCCGGTACTACTTCACCGCGGACACGACCTCCTCGTACGCCTACAACTGCGTCCAGGCCGCCGTCGGCTGCTCGAACATCGCCGGGACGGTGACGAAGCTCGACAAGTCCGCCGACAAGGCCGACCACTACCTGGAACTGCGGTTCACCGAGGACGCGGGCACGCTGGAGCCGGGCGCCAACAGCAAGGGCATCGACGTCCAGCTGTACCGCAGCGACCACGAGAAACTGACGCAGTCCAACGACCGCTCCTTCGACGCCGAGAAGAGGACCTACAAGGAGTCGAAGACGGTCACCGCCTACAAGCGGGGCGTCCTCGCCTGGGGCGACGAGCCGGACGACGGCGACGACAAGCAGGCCTCGGCGAAGGCGGCCGCCGCGCCCGACCCGGTGCCGGCGGCCCCCGCGGGCGTGCTGTTCGACAACTTCCACTACGTCGGCGCCAAGGACCCCGCGCTGTTCAAGCACGGCTGGCTGGTGCGCTCCAGCAAGGGCGGCCCGGGCATCGACGACACCTGGACGGCCGACGGGGTCACCTTCCCCGCCGAGAAGGACGCCCTCGGCGACGGCCAGGTGCTCAACCTGCGCGCCGCCACCGACGGCACCAAGTCCGGCACCGAGCAGGCGAGCCTCGGCACCGCGAGCCGCGAGTTCCGTGAGGGCACCTACGCCGCCCGGATCCACTTCTCCGACGATCCCACCGACGGCGAGGGCGGCGACCACGTCAACCAGACCTTCTACACCATCGGCGGCAGCGGGAAGACGTACAGCGAACTCGACAACGAGTACCTGCCGAACGGCGGTTGGGGCCGGCTCGGCCCCAAGCTCGACACCGTGAGCTGGTACGACCACGAGAAGAACGACCGCGTCTACACCACCACGAACAAGAGCCTGGCCGGCTGGCACACCATGATGATCACGGTCAAGGACGACGTGGTGACCTACCGCATGGACGGCAAGAAGCTCTTCGGCAGCAGCGGCAAGTACGCGCCGCGCGCGGGCATGTCCATCAACTTCAACCACTGGTTCGTCGACCTGCCGTTCAAGGGTGACCGCGCCTGGGACATGCAGGTGGACTGGCTGTACTACAACGCCAAGGACGTCCTGTCCGTCAAGGACGTCGATGCCGCCGTCAAGGAATACAGCGACAACGGCATGAACTACTTCGACACCGTCCAGGAGACTCGTTGAGGAAAGAGCAACCCCGTGTCTGGTCCCGTCCGCTGAGCCGGCGCTCCGCGCTGCTCATGGGCGGCACGGGAGGCGTCGCGATGGCAGGCACCGGTGCGTGGGTGGGCAGGGTGGCGGCCCAGCCCGCGGCCGCCCCTGTCGAGGCAGCCATCGGCGGCCTCACCACGCCCCCGTCCTACGCCCCGTCGGGGCGCCGGCCCAAGTACCGCCGGGCCACCTGGTCCCAGCAGTTCCAGGCCGCACACGGCTGGACTCCGGGAGGCACGGGCACCGCGTCGGCCGAGGCGAACGACACCACCGCCTTCGTGCGTGGGACACAGTCGGTGCGGGTCACCACCAACGGCACCGGCAAGCAGTCCTACGTCCGCAAGACCGGGATGACCGCGCAGAACCTGACCGGCAAGATGATCAGGCTCGTCCTGCGGGTCGAGGACGTGACCAACCTGTCCAAGGTGGTCTTCTACCTGGGCAGCGGCTCCCTGGCGAACCACTTCTCCTGGACCCTGCACGCCCATTCGACGACGGCGGCCAACTACGTCCAGTCCGGGGAGTGGGTGACGGTCCACCTGCAGTGGGCCGACGTCACCAGCGCGGCCGGAACGTACTCGATCTCCGCCTCCGGCACGCCGTCCACCAAGACCGGCTTCACCGACATGTCGTTCGCCGTGTACGACAACGCGGGCGGGCCGGTGACCTACCGGCTGCAGGCCGTCGAGCTGATACCGGACACCGTCTCGGTCTTCCCGAAGGGCGTCGTGTCGATCACCTTCGACGACTCCCACAAGTCGATCCACGACCTGGCCCGGCCGGTGATGGACCAGTTCGGCTACTCGGGCACGGTCTACAACATCGCCGACGCCATCGGCACGGGCAGCTTCCTGACGATCGACCAGATGCGCTCGATGCAGAACTTCTCGGGCTGGGAGATGGCAGGGCACTCCTACGCCAACGCCACCCACACCGCCAGCTATCCCAAGCTGACCGCGGAACAGGCGGACGACGACTTCCGCAAGCTGCGCGAGTGGATGGTGGGCAACGGCTTCACCAGCGAGCATTTCGCCTACCCGCACGGGGCGTTCCAGAAGACGACGGACGGCGTCCCGGTGGACCAGATCGCCAGCCGGCACTTCACCACGGCCCGGTCGATCATCTCGGAGACGATCGAGTCCTTCGCCCCGGCGATGCCGTACCGCCTCAAGGCGCTGACCGGCATCAACGACGGCACGGGCATCGGCGGTACGGCGCTCACCAAGGTGACCGGCGCGGGCGGCCGGCTCGACCGCTGCGCCAACAGCAGTGACTGGCTCATCCTGTGCCTGCACAAGGTCGTCGAGGGCGCTCCGGCGACCAGCACGGAGATCGGCAAGGCCGGCCTCACCGCGCTGATGCAGGCGATCGACGACCGGGGCATACCGGTGCTCACGGTCGAGGAGGCGATGGCCTCCTACACGTGAGGCACGCCGACGAGTGAACGAGAAGGAGGGGCGGCCCGTGGCCGCCCCTCCTTCCGCTCGCGTACGTGGGGCCTACCAGCCCTGCCCGTTCCCCTGGCCGTTGCCCTGCTGCCAGGAGGGGTCCACATAGCCGCCCTGGTGCTGGTGGGGGTCGTAGCCCTGCTGCTGGTACGGGTCCTGGTGCCCGCCCTGCCACTGCTGCTGTCCGGCCGGTGCCGGCGTTCCCCAGGTGACGGCCTGCTGGGGCACGTGCGCGTGCTGCTCGTCGTAGCCCGGCAGCGGCTGCGGCTGGGTGGGGATGGGGCCGGACGGGCGGGGCCGGGTGCGCAGGGCCACGCCCTCCAGACGCATCAGCTGGAGCGTCTCGGTGACCTTCTTGTCGGAGTACGGATCCTCTTCCTCGAAGATCTCCGTCACGTCGGCCTCGTGGTCGCCTGCCACGGACACCTCGACGCCGCCCTGGCGGGTGCCCCAACTGCCCTTGTGCAGGGTGAACAGGGCGTAGAACCTGAGCGGGGTCAGCAGGGTCAGCTGGATCACGCCGTAGATCGGCGCGAGCAGGAACATGCCGAACCGCTTGATGAAGCCCATGCCGCGGCGCGGGAAGTCGAGGTACCGCACGTTGCGGAGGTACCCCATCAGCACCATGAAGGTCAGGTAGTCGCCGATGTGGTTGACGAACCGGTCCGGGTGGATGATCGGCAGGATGACCATCGAGTAGAACATCGCCGAGCCGAAGACCAGCCACAGCGCCAGTTCCATACAGGTCAGCCAGAAGGCGGGCCGGTACTTCTTCTGGTGCCGGAAGGCCCACAGGGACTCGCGGAAGAACGACTTGTTCCAGCGGACCTGCTGGCGCAGGAAGTGCGGCAGCTTCTCGGGGACGGCCGTGTAACCGACGGCGGTCTCCTGGAAGACCACCTGGCCTTCCATCAGGCAGTAGTTGGTCATGCGGCGGTCGTCGCCGAAGACGGCCGGCTTGCCCAGGAACTGCTGGTTGAGGAAGTCCGGCAGGTACTTGCGCACCAGCGTGCCGCGGTACGCGGAGAGCGCGCCGCAGCAGCACAGGACCGACTTCAGACGGGAGTAGGCGGCCCGCTCGAAGAGGAACGAGTTGCCGTAGCGCAGGTCCTGCAGGCGTGTGAAGATGTTGCTGTCGTGGTTGAGCGCCAGGACCATGCCGGTGGAGGCCATGATCTTCTCGTCGGCCAGCGGCAGCAGCAGTTCGCGGACGGTGTCCCGGGACAGGACGGTGTCCGAGTCGACGCACAGGAAGATGTCGGAGTACGGGGCGGCCTCGAAGCCGAGCGCGAGGGCCTCGCGCTTGCCCTTGTTCTCGGGCTGCACGCTGACCGTGTACTTGACGCCCCGGGCCTCGAACTCGCGGCGGATCTTCTTCGCCGTCCTGATGCCGGAGTCGTTGGCACTGGCGTCGTCGATGATGTGGATCTCGTTGGGCAGGCGGCTCTGCGCGAGGAGGCTGCGCATGCCCTGCTCGAACATCACCGGGTCCTCGTTGTAGATCGGGATGACCGCGGTGACCCAGGCGTTCTCCAGGTACTCCAGCTCCTCCCGCCCGGCCTTGGCCGGACGGTAGAAGAGGGCGCCGAACATCTTCAGGGCCAGCAGGCCCATGGCACCCATGGAGTACAGGTGCAGGGAGCCGGCGTCGAGCCGCGTCGCGATCAGCGCGGCGAGGGCCAGGAAGACGAAGTACGAGACCTTCAGGTGCCGGCGTTTGCGGTGGCCGCGATGGCCATCGGAGTCGACGGCTCCGGGTATGTACGTATCTTCGGAAGTCACAGCTTGACCACCCGCGGGTGGTCGGCGGACTTGCCCCGGGTGTCGAAGAGCGCGCGGGCGCGGTCGGCGAGTTCACCGAGGTCGATCTCGCGGTGCGGCTGGAGCAGGATGGTGAGGTCGGCGGTCTCGGCCGCGGCGAGGTAGTCGTCCGTCCGCTCCACGCTCGCGCCGCCGACCTTCCAGTCGTCGACGCGCGGGTCGAAGTAGACGAGTTCGGCACCGCGCGTGAGGAGGTTCTCCGCGACGGCCAGCGCCGGGCTCTCGCGCTGGTCGGAGATGTCCGGCTTGTACGTCACGCCGAGCAGCAGGACGCGCGAGCCGCGGACCGCCTTGCCCTGGTCGTTGAGCATGTCGGCCGCGCGGTTGACGACGTGCACGGGCATGCGCTGGTTGATCTCCTGCGCGAGTTCCACGAAACGGAACGGGATGCCGAGCGAACGCACCTTGTACGACAGGTAGTTGGGGTCGATCGGGATGCAGTGACCGCCGACGCCCGGGCCCGGGTAGAACGGCGCGAAGCCGAACGGCTTGGTGGAGGCGCAGCGGATCGCGTCCCAGAGGTCGACGCCGATCTCACGGCAGAACATCGACATCTCGTTGACGAGGGCGATGTTGACGTGCCGGTAGGTGTTCTCCAGGAGCTTGGCCATCTCGGCCTCGCGGGTGCCCTTGGCCTCGACGACGCGGTTCACGAAACGCTCGTAGAGGGCACGGGCGGCCTTGGTGCAGTCCGCGGTGATGCCGCCGACGACCTTGGGCGTGTTCTCCAGGCCGAAGTCGGGGTTGCCCGGGTCGATGCGCTCCGGGGAGAAGGCGAGGTGGAAGTCCGTGCCGACGCGCAGTCCGCCGGCCTCCAGGCGCGGGCGGACGACCTCGTCGGTGGTGCCGGGGTACGTCGTCGACTCCAGCACCACGAGCGTGCCGGGGCGCAGGTGCGCGGCGATGTCGTCCACGGCGGCGTGCACCGCGCCGAGGTCGGGGGCGCCGTGGTCGGTGAGCGGGGTCGGGACACAGACGACGACCGCGGCGGCGTCGGCGATGATCTCGGCCCGGTCGACCGCCTCGAAGCCCTGGCCGAGCATGGCGCCGACCTCTTCGTCGGTGATGTCGTCCACGTGGGAACGACCGGCGTTCAGTCCGTCGACGACCCGTCGGCTGCGATCGAGACCCACCACCTTCAAGCCCGCGCCGGCGGCGGAACGGGCCAGCGGCAGCCCCACGTAACCGAGTCCGACAACGACAAGATCCACCGTGGAGGATCTGCTCACGACAACATTCCCAACCCCGTTTTACCGGCCGCTCGGGCCGGGTGCCGGTGCTACGTCGGTCTCCCGATAAATTCGAACAAACGCAGGGAGGCTAGCAAGCATTTTCACTTCTTAACCACAGCTTCTTAACGTGCCCCTCATCACGCGCGCATCCATACAACCCTCTGTGCGTTTCATGTGTCTCTGGTCCCTGATCGCGTCAAGCGTCACGGGACCAAGGGCCGTCAGACCTGGTCAGACCTGTCGCCAGGCCTCCAGCGCGAGCCCCGGCTCGTCCTTGCGGCGGGTCAGAAGCAGTTGCCCGTTCGCCGGGGAAAGCGTCGCCGCGACGACCCGGTCGTCCTCGTCGACGGCCAGCGACACCTCGGCGTCCGCGGGGAGTTGGGGTCCCGACTCGGTCCACCAGGCGCCCGCCGACTCCTGTTCGGTGGGGTACGCGGCGAAGGCCACCCGGCCGCTCGCGGAGCGCTGGGCGAGCAACGTGCAGTCGTGGCCGTCGAGTTCACACCGGACGGCGGACACCGGACCGGGGCCGGCGGAGGCGAGGAGCGTGGCCGGTTTGGAGCCGGGACGCCAGGCGCACAGGTCGCCGGAGGTGTCGGCGAAGAAGAGGGTGGTGCTCTCAGAGGAGGTGGCGAGGGCCCTCAGGGTGCCCGGCCGGACCGGGACCTCGATCGCCTCCCCCAGGACCGGCTCGGCGCCGGGCTCCGCCTGACGCCAGTGCAGGATGCCGCCGGGGGTCGCCGCGTACAGCTCGACGCGTCCGGACTCCCCCGTCACGGCCGCCAACTCCTCTTGTACGTCACTCCCCTTGAGGTTGCGCCAGGGTTCCCAGCCGCCCTTCTCCTTCTGGACGGCCATACTCACGCCGCCGCCCTCGTTCCGTACGAAGACATGGGCGCGGCCCTCGGCGTCGACCGCGACGGCGGGCGTGCCGGTGCGCTCACCCTTCTTGTCGGGGTGCCCGATCGGCATCCAGTCGAGGGCGGCGAGCCGGGGCCGGAAGTGCGTGGAGTGCACCAGGCCGGACTCACCGGAAGCGGTGGGCCGCCAGGAGGCCAGATGGGCGTACCCGTCGGCGCCCTGGCCGATCGCGAGCACGGGGTGCAGCTTCTGATCGCCGCCCACCCTGCGGGCGGGTTCCCACGGCCCGCCGGACCCGCGCTCCGCCCGACACCGGACGACGTCACCCACGGACAGATACACACTGAGCCGGCCGTCACGGCCGCGTATGAGCCAGTCGCCGTTCACCGGTTCACTCTAAGCGGAGGGCATCACGGGGCGCGTCCGGGGCTCGGCCTCGGCCTTGGGGGCCGGGGGCCGAGGTAGGGGCCCCCAGCGGGAGCCCGGAGCCCGACCGGGGCCAAGGCCAAGCCCGAGCCCGCCGGGGCCGCGCCCAAGACAGGGGACGGGCCCGATCCGCAGGCCGGGCCCGAAGCCGGGAGCATGTCGCGGGCGCGGCTGGACGAGGAAGCCGCTAACGGGCGGGGCTCGGCCGGGAGAACGCAGCAGGAGCAGCGGTCCGGAGCCGGGCCCGACCTCGAGGCCGAGGCCGGAGCGCGATCCCTCAGGCCGAAGCCGAAGCCCGGGCCCGAAGACCGCAACATGTCACGGGCGCGGCTGGAGGAGAAAGTCGGTGACGGGCGGGGCTCGGCCGGGAAAGCGCAGCAGTAGCAGTAGCAGCGGTCCGGAGGCCTGAGCCGGAGCCGGGGCCGAGGCCGGGCCGAAGCCCGGAGCATGTCGCGGGCGCGGCTGGACGAGGAAGTCGGTGACGGGGCAGGGCTCGGCCGGGAAAGCGCAACAAGAGCAGCCGTCCGGAGGCCGGAGCCCGAGGCCAAGGCCGGATCCCGAGGACGAAGCGCGATCCCCAGGCTGGGGACGAAGCCGAAGCGGAAGCCAAGGCCGAAGCCCGGGCCCGAGCCCGGAGCATGTCGCGGGCGCGGCTGGACGAGGAAGTCGGTGACGGGGCAGGGCTCGGCCGGGAAAGCGCAACAAGAGCAGCCGTCCGGAGGCCGGAGCCCGAGGCCAAGGCCGGATCCCGAGGACGAAGCGCGATCCCCAGGCTGGGGACGAAGCCGAAGCGGAAGCCAAGGCCGAAGCCCGGGCCCGAGCCCGGAGCATGTCGCGGGCGCGGCTGGACGAGGAAGTCGGTGACGGGGCAGGGCTCGGCCGGGAAAGCGCAGCAAGAGCAGCCGTCCGGAGGCCGGAGCGCGAGGCCGAGGCCGGATCCCGAGGACGCAGCGCGATCCCCCGGCTGGGGACGCAGCCGACGCGGCCGCCAAGGCCGAAGCCCGGGCCCGAGCCCGGAGCATGTCGCGGGCGCGGCTGGACGAGGAAGTCGGTGACGGGGCAGGGCTCGGCCGGGAAAGCGCAGCAAGAGCAGCCGTCCGGCGGCAGGTGCTGCGCCGGGGGCCGTAAGGCCACGAAGAGGCCGCCTGCCGTGGCACGGACCCAGGCCGAGGCAGCGACCAGGACATACTCGGCGTCCGCTGCCGTGCCCGACGCCGACACGCGGCCGCGCGGGCGGCAGGGGCAGTGGGCGGGACGTGCCGCACAGCGGCTCTCAGGCCCCGTCAGCCGCCCGGAAGCGGTGCGGTGGACAACGAGGACCGCTGCCTCGCCGCAGGACGCGTACGGCGGACGCTGGACCCGTGCGGCGGAGGCGGGCCCCTACTGCCACCGAGGGGACCCGTGCGGCGGGCGCGGGGACCCCTGCCGCCCCCGAGGGGACCGTGCGGTGGACGGCGAGGCCGCGGCCGTCGGCGAGGGACGGCAGCACGTCAGGCAGGACCGGTCGTCGGCGAGGGACGGCAGCGCGTCAGGGAGGGCCGGTCCTCGTCCTGGAGCAGGTCTCGTCGTCCCTCACCTATCAGGCAGGCTGGACCAGAGCAGCAGGCACGCACGAGGACAGGAAGTTGACGTCATGACCGACACCCGCACCGTATGCGTCCTTGGCACCGGGATCATGGGGGCCGCGATGGCCCGCAACCTCGCCAGGGCCGGGCACACCGTCCGGGTCTGGAACCGCACCCGCGACAAGGCCGAACCCCTCGCCGCCGACGGCGCGTTCGTGGCCCACACGCCCGCCGAGGCCGTACGGGGCGCCGACGTGGTCCTGACGATGCTGTACGACGGTCCCGCCGCCCTGGACGTGATGCGCGAGGCGACGCCCGGGCTGCGTTCCGGCGTCGCCTGGGTGCAGTCGACCACCGCGGGCATCGAGGCGGTCGGCGAGCTGGCCGGCTTCGCCCTCGAGCACGGGCTCCTCTTCTTCGACGCGCCGGTGCTGGGCACGCGTCAGCCGGCGGAGGCCGGACAACTGACCGTGCTGGCCGCCGGACCGGCCGAGGGCCGGGCAGCGGTGGCGCCGGTCTTCGACGCGGTCGGCGCGCGGACGGTGTGGACCGGCGAGGACGGCGCGGCCGGGTCCGCCACGCGGCTGAAGCTGGTCGCCAACAGCTGGGTCATCGCCGCCACCGCGGCGACCGGGGAGGTTCTGGCCCTCTCCCAGGCCCTCGGCGTCGACCCGCACAGCTTCTTCGACCTCATCGCGGGCGGCCCGCTCGACATGGGCTACCTGCACGCCAAGGCCGCGCTCGTGCTCGACGACCGGCTGACCCCGCCCCAGTTCGCGGTGGCCACCGCCGCCAAGGACGCCCGTCTCATCGTCGAGGCGGGCGACCGGGGCGGCGTACGGCTGGACGTGGCGGTCGCGAG
Source organism: Streptomyces sp. Q2 (assembly GCF_056820935.1). Lineage (NCBI taxonomy): Bacteria > Bacillati > Actinomycetota > Actinomycetes > Kitasatosporales > Streptomycetaceae > Streptomyces > Streptomyces sp. Q2. Next base: position 107,966 of record NZ_JBXEJE010000022.1, read on the forward strand.
CGCGGAGCGGCTGGAGCGGGCCGCCGCGCAGGGGCACGCCGACGAGGACATGGTGGCGGCGTACTTCGCGAGCTTCGACGAGAAGCGGGAGGACTGAACCGGCGCCCTGCTCCCCCCTCGCCGTGGGACCCTGGCCGGTATGGACGAGAACGCCCCGCTGCTCGTGATCGTGGACGCCGCGAACGTCGTCGGGTCGGTGCCCGACGGTTGGTGGCGGGACCGGCGGGGGGCGGCGGAGCGGCTGCGGGACCGGCTGGCGGCCGACGGGGTGCCGGGGCGCTCCGGCCCGGTGGAGATCGCCCTCGTCGTCGAGGGCGCCGCCCGTGGCGTGGAGCCGGTGCCGGGTGTACGGGTCGAGGCCGCCCCGGGGAGCGGGGACGACCTCATCGTGGACCTGGTGGACCGGGCGGGTCAGCGTCCGGTCCTGGTCGTCACGGCGGATCGTGAACTGCGCCGCCGGGTCGGCGAGTTGGGGGCCGAGGTGACCGGACCGCGGACCGTCAGGCCGGCCTGACGGCCGAGGTGCCCGACGGTCCGACACGGTAGGAAACGGTCCGGCCGGAAGGTCTACCCCTCGGTGCCGTTCGGGGGCTTGACGGCCCCGCCCGCGGTGGTCGCCTCGCGCTGTCCGAGACGGCTGTGGGAGCGGCCGTAGAGGAAGTACACGGCGAAGCCGATCACCATCCAGATGGCGAACCGCAGCCAGGTCTCGGCGGGCAGGTTGAGCATCAGCCACAGCGAGGCGCACACCGACAGGATCGGGATGAACGGCACCCACGGGGTGCGGAAGGCCCGGTGCAGGTCGGGGCGGGACTTGCGCAGGATGATCACGCCGATGGCGACGACCACGAAGGCGAACAGGGTGCCGATGTTCACCAGCTCGGCGAGTTCGCTGAGGGGGGTGAAGCCGGCGAGGACCGCGATGAGCACGCCCAGCAGGATGGTCGGGCGGTGCGGGGTCTTGAACCGCGGGTGGACCTGGGAGAAGAAGCGGGGCAGCAGTCCGTCGCGGCTCATGGCGAAGAAGACGCGAGTCTGGCCCAGCAGCAGGATCATGCAGACGGTCGTGAGGCCGACGGCGGCGCCGAAGCTGATGAAGCCCGCGAACCAGGGGTGTCCGGTGGCCTTGAAGGCGTCGGCGAGCGGGGCGGTCACGGACAGCCTGGTGTAGTGCTGCATGCCGGTCACCACGATCGACACCAGGACGTACAGCGTGGTGCAGATGACGAGTGAGCCGATGATGCCGCGGGGCATGTCCCGCTGCGGGTTCCTGGTCTCCTCGGCGGCCGTGGCCACGACGTCGAAGCCGATGAAGGCGAAGAAGACGACCGAGGCGGCGGTGAAGATTCCCATCACGCCGAAGTTGGACGGCGCCCAGCCGAAGATCAGCTGGATGAGCGGGGACTGGAGACTGTCGCCCGCCGGCACCTCCTGCGCCTTCGGGATGAACGGGTCGTAGTTGCCACCCTTGATGAAGAAGGCACCGGCGATGATCACCGTCAGGACGACCGTCACCTTGATGGCGACGACCACCGAGGTGACGCGCGCGGACAGCTTGGTGCCGAGCACGAGGATCGCGGTGAGCACCAGGACGAGCGCGGCGGCGAGGATGTCGAAGCCGAAGCCGTCGGCGCCGTCTCGGACGCCGAGCGCCTCCGGCAGGTGCCAGCCGGCGTTGTCCAGCAGCGAGGCGATGTAGCCGGACCAGCCGACGGCGACCACCGCGGTGCCGAGCGCGAACTCCAGGACCAGGTCCCAGCCGATGATCCAGGCGGGCAGTTCGCCGAGTGAGGCGTAGGAGAAGGTGTACGCCGAGCCGGCCACCGGGACCGTCGAGGCGAACTCGGCGTAGCAGAGCGCGGCGAGCGCGCAGACGACCCCGGCCACCGCGAAGGCCAGGGCGACGGCGGGACCGGCGTTGTTCTTGGCGACGGTGCCGGTCAGGACGAAGATGCCGGTGCCGATGATGACACCGACACCGAACACGGTCAGGTCCAGCGCGGACAAGGACTTCTTGAGCGCGTGCTCTGGCTCCTCGGTATCGAGGATGGACTGCTCGACCTTCTTCGTCCGGAAGAGGGTACTGCTCACGGGGTACCTCCCACGCTTGTCGTCCTCGACATGATCGAGAGGGGGCGTACTGCGTATGCCCCGGCGCGGGCGGATTCACGCCAATGGGCCGGTTCCAGCACCCTTCACGGTGGCGGAACCGGCCCATCCGGCCTACCTGCGGCGGCTAGTCGCGTGCGGGTTCCACCGCGTCGACGTCGGCCGCCGTGCTGCCGTACCGGCCGTCCAGCTTGGACACCAGGCCGGTGACCTGGCGGGCGATGTCGGGGGCGGTGAGTCCGATCTCCGCCATCACCTCGGCGCGGGAGGCGTGGTCGAGGAAGCGCGGCGGGATGCCGAAGTCGCGCAGCGGGACGTCGACGCCCGCGTCCCGCAGGGCCTGCGCGATCGTGGAACCGACGCCGCCGACGCGGGAGTTGTCCTCGACGGTGACGACCACGCGGTGCCGCTCGGCGAGCGGGGCCATGGCCTCGTCGACGGGCTTGACCCAGCGCGGGTCGACGACGGTGGTGGAGATGCCCTGCTTGTCGAGAAGGTTCGCGATCTCCAGGCACATGGGCGCGAGGGCGCCCACGGAGACGAGGAGCACGTCCGGCGTGTCGGTGCCGGGTTCGCGCAGCACGTCCATGCCGCCGACCCGTCCCACGGCGGCTACGGCGGGGCCGACGGCCCCCTTGGAGAAGCGGACCACGGTCGGCGCGTCGTCGACGGTGACGGCCTCGCGCAGCTGGGCGCGGACCTGGTCGGCGTCGCGCGGGGCGGCGAGCCTGAGGCCGGGGACGACCTGGAGGATCGACATGTCCCACATTCCGTTGTGGGAGGCGCCGTCGGTGCCGGTGACGCCGGCCCGGTCCAGGACGAACGTCACCCCGCACTTGTGCAGGGCCACGTCCATGAGGACCTGGTCGAAGGCGCGGTTGAGGAAGGTGGCGTACACCGCGAAGACCGGGTGCACCCCGCCCGTGGCGAGGCCGGCCGCGGACACGGCGCCGTGCTGCTCGGCGATGCCGACGTCGTAGATCCGGTCGGGGAAGGCGTCCGCGAACTTCTTCAGGCCGACCGGCTGGAGCATCGCGGCCGTGATCGCCACGATGTCCTCGCGCTCCTTGCCGAGCTGCACCATCTCGTCGCCGAAGACGGAGGTCCAGTCGGCACCCGACGCCTTGATCGGCAGGCCGGTGTCGGGGTGGATGGGGCCGATGCCGTGGAAGCGGTCCGCCTCGTCCTGGAGGGCGGGCTGGTAGCCACGGCCCTTCTCGGTGAGGCAGTGCACGATGACGGGCCCGCCGAAGCGCTTGGCGCGCGCCAGCGCGGACTCCAGGGCCTCGATGTCGTGGCCGTCGATCGGACCGACGTACTTCAGGCCGAGGTCCTCGAACATGCCCTGCGGCGCGATGAAGTCCTTGAGGCCCTTCTTGGCCCCGTGGAGGGTCTCGTACAGCGGCCTGCCGACGACGGGCGTCCGCTCCAGCACCTCCTTGGTGCGGGCGAGGAACCGCTCGTAGCCGTCGGTGGTCCGCAGGGTCGCGAGGTGGTTGGCGAGGCCCCCGATGGTCGGGGCGTACGACCGCTCGTTGTCGTTGACGACGATGACCAGCGGACGGTCCTTGGCGTCGGCGATGTTGTTGAGCGCCTCCCAGGCCATACCGCCGGTCAGGGCGCCGTCACCGATCACGGCGACCACGTGGTCGTCGCGTTTGAGGATCTGGTTGGCCTTGGCGATGCCGTCGGCCCAGCCGAGGACCGTGGAGGCGTGGCTGTTCTCGATGACGTCGTGCTCGGACTCGGCCTGCGAGGGGTAGCCGGACAGGCCGCCCTTCATCTTCAGCTTCGAGAAGTCCTGACGGCCGGTGAGCAGCTTGTGCACGTAGGACTGGTGGCCGGTGTCCCAGAGCACCTTGTCCCTGGGCGAGTCGAACACCCGGTGCATGGCGATGGTGAGCTCGACCACACCGAGGTTGGGCCCGAGGTGGCCGCCGGTCTTGGAGACGGCGTCGACGAGGAAGGTCCGGATCTCCTCGGCCAGCTGGTCCAGCTGCTCCAGGCTGAGCCGGTCCAGATCGCGCGGTCCCCTGATGCGGGTCAGCAGCGGCACCCGTGCCTCCTTGCAGTAGAGCTGTTGCCGGGCTTGTCGAGTCTAATGTTCCGCCTTTGGGGCCCGCGCCCGGGCGGTGCGTGATACGTCACGCGATCGGCTGTACCCAGGTTGTGCCGTTCCTACGACAGGACTGTGCCCGACACCGCCATCGGTGCCGGGCACAGGCTTCTTTCCAAGGCACGGAACTGCAACGCCCCCAAGGGGCGCGGGGAACTGCGCGACCAGCCACGACGGACCGGCACCCGCAATCCGAGCCGCACCCCCACGGCGAGACCGCGCTACGCGCGACCCGCGGCCTTCTGACTCCTGCGCGAGACGGAGTCGATGACCACCGCACCCAGCAGCACCGCGCCGGTGATCATGTACTGGATCGAGGTGTTCATGTTCAGCAGGTCCAGACCGGTCTGGATCGACTGGATGACCAGCATGCCCAGCAGCGCGGACCACACGGTGCCCCGACCGCCGAAGAGGCTGGTACCACCGATGACCGCCGCCGCGATCGCCAGCATCAGCGTGTTGCCGCCACCGGCGTTCAGCGTCGCGCTCTGCGTCTGACCGGCGAAGAACATGCCGCCGATCGCCGCGAAGCCACCGGCGATGGAGAACACGGTGATCCGGATCATGGACACGTTGATACCGGCACGGCGGGCGGCCTCGATGCCACCGCCGACCGCGAAGATCTTGCGGCCGTACGGCGTACGGCGCAGCACGAAGTCCACGATCACGAGCGACACGAGGAAGATCACCAGCGCGTTGGACACACCGGCGGCCTGGTTCAGGACGTAGGCGGAGACGAACGCGGCCACCGCGAGGGCACCGACCCGCAGCGCGATCTCGCTGGTGGGCCGGAAGGGCACACCGGCGGCACGACGGCGGCGCTGGTCGATGAGCGAGCCGTAGAGCATGGAGGCGACACCGAGGCCGGCCAGCAGGTAGGCGCCGATGACGGCCTGGTCCATGAAGAACGAGCTCTGGCCGAAGAGGTGGACCGGACCCTCGTCCGGGATGTTGATGGTGCCGCTCTCGCCGAGCAGCCACAGCATCAGACCGTTCCAGCCGAGGAAGCCGGCCAGGGTCACCACGAAGGCCGGCACGCCGATTCTGGCGAAGAACCAGCCGTGCAGGGCGCCGATACCGACGCCGGTGATCACGGTCAGCACCAGGGCCAGCCACGAGCTCACCCCGTGGTCGACCACGAAGACGGCGAACAGCGTGGACGCGAGGCCGCTGACGGAGCCGACGGACAGGTCGATCTCACCCAGCAGCAGCACGAACACCAGACCGATGGCGAGCATGCCGGTGGCCGAGAGGTAGTAGCTGATGTTGGACAGGTTGTCGGCGCTGAGGAACCGGTCGTTCTGCAGCTGGAAGATCGTCCAGATGACGATCAGACCGATGACGACCGGCAGGGAGCCGAGCTCGCCGCCCTTCATCTTCCGCTTGAACTCGGTCAGGTAGCCCTTGAGGCCCTCTTCACGGATCAGCAGACGCGGGTCGACGACGGTGACCGCCGCGGCCGTCGGGTCGTCGGCCGGAGCGACGGTGTCCTGGATCGGCTCCGGATCCTTCTTCACGGTCTTGGACGTGTCGCTCACTTTGCCGCCTCCGTGGTGCGTCGCCCGGCACGACGGGTCACGGCGTTGTCCGTGGCACCGGTGATCGCGGCGATGATCTCTTCGTGGGTGGTGTCCTTCACCGGGAAGGCACCGTTGTTCTTGCCCAGGCGCAGCACGGCGACGGTGTCCGCGACCGCCTTGACGTCGGCCATGTTGTGGCTGATGAGAATGACGCCGAGGTTGCGCTCGCGCAGCCGCTCGACCAGGTCGAGGACCTGCGCGGTCTGCTCGACGCCGAGGGCGGCGGTGGGCTCGTCGAGAATGACGATCTTGGGGTCGCCGATCAGCGCACGGGCGATGGCGACGACCTGACGCTGGCCGCCGGAGAGGCTGGCGATCGGGATGCGCACGCTCGGGATGCGGATGGAGAGGGTGCTCAGCAGCTCGCGGGCGTTCTTCTCCATCGTGACCTCGTCGATGACACCGCGGTGCAGCAGCTCACGGCCGAGGTAGAGGTTGCCGACGACGTCGAGGTTGTCGCACAGCGCGAGGTCCTGGTAGACGGTCGCGACGCCGAGTCCCTGGGCGTCGTGCGGCTTGTTGATGCTGACCGGCTTGCCGTCCCACTCGATGACGCCCTCATCGATGGGGTGCACGCCGGCGATCGTCTTGACCAGCGTGGACTTTCCTGCGCCGTTGTCGCCCACCAGGGCGACCACTTCTCCGGCGTGAACCTCCAGCTCGACGTCGGTGAGGGCCTGCACCGCACCGAATCGCTTGGAGACTCCGCGCAACGCCAGCACGGGCGTAGCGGACACGTGAACCATCTCCTTCGCCGCCTGACCGGCGGGGATGCCGCGCTTGTCGAAAGGCGCGGAGTGTTGTGCACGAGGCACTGGTTTACAAGATGAACATGCGCGCGGCCGATGCCTCTTGGCAACGGTTGAGCGGCGCCGGAAAGTGCAGGTACGTTTCCTCGCCCGCCGCGGTGGCGGCCTGGGCCGCGCTCGGCGCCTGCTCTCGGGGAGAGCTGCCTGCCGCGCGGCCTCGGGGGTGTGCCTGGACTTGCCTGGAGTCGCTCACGTCATGCTTCCGTCCGGCGCCCGCCCCGCAGCGGGGTGTGAAGGTGGGGCGAGCGCCGGACAGGCTCTGCATGCCGCTGGGCGGCTGTTACTCGAGACCGGCTTCCTTGCACTTGGCGGCGTAGTCCGCGGTGCAGATGTCGGCGACGGTGTAGAGCTTGTCCTTGACCACCGTGTCCTTGATGTTGTCGACGGTGACCGAGACCGGGGTCAGCAGCTGCGAGGGCACCTTGTCGCCGGAGCCGCTGGTCAGCGTCTCGGTCGCCAGGTCGCTGATGCTCTTGCCGTTGAGCAGGTTGACCGCGAGCTGGGCGGCCGCGTCGGCCTCCGGCTTGAAGGCCTTGTAGACGGTGCTGGACTGGGTGCCGGCGACGATGCGCTGGATACCGGCGAGCTCCGCGTCCTGACCGGTCAGGGGGATGCCGCTGATGCCGGCGCCCTTGAGGGCGGTCGCGATACCACCGGCCATGCCGTCGTTGGCGGAGTAGACGCCCGCGATGTTCTTGGCGCCGAGCTGCGTGATGGCGGCCGACATCTTCTGGGCGGCGACCGTGTCCTTCCACAGACCCGACTGCTCGTAGGCGATGTCCACCTTGCCGTCGAGGGCCTTGTGGGCGCCTTCCTTGAACTGCCCGGCGTTCGGGTCGGCGTCGTCACCGTTGATCATGACGACCTTGGACTTGGGGGTGGCCTTGGAGCCGAGGGCGTCGACCAGGGCCTGCCCCTGGAGCTCGCCGACCTTGACGTTGTCGAAGGAGACGTACGCGGAGACCGGGCCCTGGGCCAGACGGTCGTACGCGATGACCTTGACGCCCTTGTTGACCGCGCTCTGGATCGAGGACTTGATCGCGGCGGAGTCCTGGGCGCTGATCACGATGACCTTGACACCCTTGGTGATCATGCTGCTGACCTGCTGCGCCTGCTTGGCCGAGTCGGCCGCGGCGTTCGCGTACTCGACCTTGCAGTCGGAGCAGAGCTCGGCGACCTTGTCCTCGAAGTACGGCTTGTCGAACTTCTCGTAACGAGCGGTGACGTTGTCGGGAAGAAGCAGGCCGATCGACTTGCCGCCCGAGCCGCTGCTGCCGCTGTCCGAGTCGTCGTCGCCGGCCTTGCCACAAGCCGCCACCGAGACGGCGAGCGCCCCGATCGCTACGGCAACGGCGGTACGACGCATTCGCGTGTTCACTTTGTAACCTCCCTGACGAGGCCGCGTCGTTGCGGCCGAGGTGGCTGGAAGTCAACTCGGCCACGCGTGCGACGTCAAGAAGTAAATACTTAACGAGATGGCAACGGCGTCCTGTGTTCTCTAAGTGAAGGCAGGCGTCGCTGCGTGCAGCGTGCTGTCCAAAAGGGTCGAATCACCCATCTCGCTCAGTGCGAGGGCGAGTGCTCCGAGCACCTCGGCACGGCCTCCAAGTGCCCCTGGAAGCACGGACAGTTGGCGCGCCGCGCTGGGGATCGCATAGCGGCCGACGGACTCCCTGATGGGCCCGAGCACCAGCTCACCGGCCTCGGCGAGATCACCGCCCAGGACCACCCGGCTCGGGTTCAACAGATTGCAGAGATTGGCGACTCCACTGCCGATGTGTCGGCCGACGTCGGCGATCACCCGACGGCAGCCTGGATCTCCGTCCCGCGCCAGCCGTACGACGCCTTCCATCGTCAGGTCGGTCCCGTGGCTGGACTGGAGCAGCGGCAGCACATAGCGCGCGGCCGCGAAGGTCTCCAGGCAGCCCCGGTTTCCACAGCGGCAGACGGGGCCGGACTCGTCAAGTGTAATATGTCCGATTTCTCCCGCAGTGCCACCAGGACCGCGGTAGATCGTCCCGTTGATCACCAGGCCGGCTCCGACACCGCTGGCGACCTTGATGTACGCCAGGTCGCGCACCCCCCGCCCGCTGCCCCACACCAGCTCGCCCAGGGCACCGAGGTTGGCGTCGTTGTCCACGTGTACGGGCACGCCAAGGCGCCCGCGCAGCTCCTCGGCGGGCTTGGTACCGATCCAGCCCGGCAGGATGGCGGAGGAGCCGAGCGTGCCGGACTCCAGGTCGATGGGGCCTGGTACGCCGAGGCCCACACCGGCGATTTTCGTCCGGTCGACACCCGTTGCCGCAATCAGGCGATTGACCAGGTGTTCCGCCCGGTCGAAGCCCTGCGTCGAGGAGGCGTCCACGTCGAGCGGCTCGGACTCCTCGGCCAGCACCTGGTGGGCGAGGTTTCCGACCGCGACGCGCAGATGTGTGTGCCCGAAGTCGACACCGATGACGATTCCGGCGTCCCCGCTCAGGGAGACGCTGCGGGCCCGGCGGCCACCGGCCGACGTGGGCGTGACCTCGACCGTTCCGCCGTCCTTGAGCTCGCGCACGATGTTGGAGACCGTCGCCGCGGACAGGCCCGTGGTCCGCGCGATCTCGGCTTGCGTGAGCGACCCGGCCAACCGTACGGCCCGTACGACCCGCTCCAGGTTGGCTCGGTGCAGTGACGACTGCGACCCTGGAGTCTCCACGACGACCTCCTGCGCGCGGGACCGCTTCTATGAGGCCCCGTCTATGTCCAACTAGTGAACTCTAAGCTGAGCTGTTCGGGTTGCCTCCCGTCAAGAGGTTGAACCGCATCCGCGTTCATGTACACAAACACGACCGCCGCTTCCGGAAGATCCGGAAGCGGTCGCCGTACGGGTGAGGGGGCCGCTACTTCAGCGCCCCCGCGGTCAGTCCCTGCACCACCTGACGCTGGAAGATGATGTACGCCGCGAGCACCGGCAGCATCGCCATCACCAGGCCCGCGAACAGTCCCGACCAGTCGCCCTTGTACCCCTGGCTGACCGCCAGCTGCACCAGGCCCTGGGTGAGGACGCGCTTGTCCGGGTCGGTGTTCAGCACCGTGGGCAGCATGTACTGGTTCCACTGCCCGAGGAAGTTGAAGATCCCCACGCTGATCAGACCCGGCTTGGCCATCGGCAGCATGATCTGGAAGAACGTCCGGGAGTGCGAGGCCCCGTCCACGAAGGCCGCCTCCGCCACCGAGGTCGGCAGGGTGCGGAAGAACGCGGTGAGGAAGAACACCGTGAACGGGAGCGAGTAGGCGATGTAGACCAGGATCAGCCCGTGGATCGTGTTGAGCAGGCCCATGTTGTTCACGACGTAGAACAGCGGGACCAGCGCCAGCATGATCGGGAAACTCATGCCGCCGATGAACAGGAAGTAGATGAACCGGTTGCCCGGGAAGTCGAAGCGGGCCAGCACATAGGCCGCCATCGAGCCGAGCACCAGGGTCCCGATGAGCGAACCCCCCACCACCAGAATGGTGTTGAGGAAGTAGTCGCTCATGTTGGCCTCGGTCCAGGCCCGCGACCAGTTGTCGAAGTGCAGCCGGTCCGGCAGCGACCAGGGCGAGCCGAAGATGGCGCTGTCGTCCTTGAAGGACGTCATCACCGCCCACAGCAGCGGCAGTACGACCATGATCGCCCAGATGACCAGGATCCCGTGCGAGAAGACGTTGAGGGCGGTGCCCTGCTTCTTCTCCTTGCGGGGCGGGCCGGCCGGGACATCGGCCTTGGTGACGGGCATGGCGGGCTCTGCCGGTACGGGGGCGGGGGTCTCGGTCGTCTTCATCAGCTCAGTACTCCAGCCGCTCGCGCCGGCCCAGCCGCATCACGAGGGCGGCGAAGGCCAGCGTGACGACGAGAAGGGCGACGCCGATGGTGGTGGCATAGGCGGCCTGCCCGTCGCGGAACGCCTTCTGGTACACGTACAGGACCATCACGGTGGTCGAGTAGTCGGGACCGCCCGGCCCGGTCGTCATGATCTGCACGACCGCGAACGACTCGGCGCCCAGGGCGAGGATGCCCATGTAGACCCAGCCGGACTGCACGGTATCCCACAGCAGGGGCAGGGTGATCCGGAAGAACGTGGTGGCGCGGCCCGCCCCGTCGAGCAGCGCCGCCTCGTACAGGTCCGCCGGGATGGAGGCCATGCCGGCGGAGAAGAGGACCACGAAGAAGCCGACCGTGGACCACACGAGCACCGCCATCACGCACCACAGGGCCAGGCTCGGGTCGCCCAGCCACAGGGGCTGGACGCTGTCGAGCCCGATCCCGCGCAGCAGCGAGTTGATGGCGCCGCTGTCCGGGTTGTACGCGAAGGCGAACAGCAGGGCCACGATGGCGATCGAGAGCACCTGCGGGAAGAAGTAGACGATCTTGTAGAAGGAAGAGCCCCGGACTCCGGAAATCACCGGGCCGCCCTTCCTCCTCCGTCCGCCGACATTGATCATGAAGGCGAAGAACAACGCCAGACTGATCGTCACCAGCGGCAGCACGACCGCGAACAACAAGCTGTGCTGCAAGGACTTCCAGAAGATCTCGTCGTCCAGCATCCTCCGGTAATTGTCCAGGCCGACCATCTTGAATTCGGGGCTCAGGCCGGTCCAGTCCGTGAACGAGTAGTAGATGGACTGGATGAACGGCCAGATCACGAATAGCGCGTACAGACCGAGGGGCACTGCCAAAAACCCCACGATGAACCGGTACTTGCCGTGCTGCATCGCTTCTCCGGTCCGTTTACTGGTGCTTGTAGTGCTTGATCGAACTGTCCTTGGCCGTCTCGTCCGCGTAGGCCTGGATCTTCTTGATCGCCTCGGCCGGAGTGAGCCGGCCGGCCATCATCTCGCCGAGTCCGGACACCCCGATCTTCTCCTTCTGCAACTGCACGTACCAGTCCTGCAGACGCGGGTTCACCACGTTGTCGCCGGCCTTCTCCAGCGCCGCGACACCGGACTTGAGACCGGGGGTGAGGGTGATGCCGTCGGTGCCGCCGTTGTACGCGGTCAGCGACTTGACCTTGCTGGTGAAGTTCTTCGAGGACGCCTCGCTGAGCATGATGCGCAGCTGCTCCATGCCGCCCGTGCCGTTCTTCGCCTTGGCCGGGACGATGAAGGGTTCACCGCCGGAGGCCCAGATGGTGCCGAAGGGCATCTTGTCGGAGGAGTCGATGCCGGTGGGCGCCGATACGGCGAGATTGAAGTCGGCCGGGATGACGTTGGCCGACTCGTTCTCCACCCAGGATCCGTTCGGGATGAACAGCGCCTTGCCCTTGGCCCACGCGGTCTGCGACTGGATGTGGTCCAGACCGGGAGTGCCCTTGAGGATGTAGCCCTTCTTGTAGAGCTCGTAGTAGGCCTCGAAACACGCCTTGACCGCGGGGTGCTTCCAGGCGTTCGGCTCCAGGTTGTCGATCGCGTCGAGCACCTCGACACCGCCGACCTTGCCGATCATCGGGTACAGCGAGAAGGGGAGGTAGTACGGGTATTTGCCCGCGTACGTCCAGCCCGCGATGCCCTGCTTCTTGGCCTTCTCGCAGACCGCGAGCATCTCGTCCCAGGTCTCGGGATAGGTGGCGTCGAGGGAGTCCAGGGCCTTCTGCGAGTACCACACGCCGTACACCGTGTACGCGTAGTACATGATCCAGACCGGGTCGCCGTCCAGCTGGCCCATCTCCACGATGCCGGGGCGCAGCGTGTCGCGGACCTTCTTGTCCGGGTCGTCGTAGGACGGCGCGTCGAGGAGCGCGGTGAGGTCGGCGAGCTGGTTCTTGCCGGCCAGGACGCCCATGTCCATCTGCTCGGCGCCGGAGTTGTCGATGAGGTCCGGCGGGGTGCCCTGGTTGAAGCGGGGCTGGAGGGTGGACTGGATCTTCTGGGTGGCGGAGAACTTGACCTTGGCACCAGGGAAGTTCTTCTCGTAGATCTTCACGGCGTCCTCGGCGTACTCCTTGCCGAATCCACCGTCGAACAGGACGAATTCCAACCCCGCGGTCTCGTTCACACCCAGCGGGTTCTTCGCGGTCTTCTTGCCGGCCTTGGCCTTGTCTCCGCTGTCGTCGCCGCCGCTGCTGGCGCACGCGGACAGGAAGCTCATCGTGGGGACGGAGATCAGGCCCAGCGCCGCAGACCGCTTGATCAGATCGCGGCGGCCGACGCCACCGTTGCCGTTGTTCTCGGCGGAAGTGGATCCCATGCTCAAGTCCTCGCCTTCTCCAGGACTCAGGCGGTGTACCGGATCCTCCCGGGCACCGCGGTCAGGTCAAGCAGGTTCGTGCGGATCATGAAGTGCGGATCGTGACGTGCGGATCGTGACGTGCGGATCGTGTGAATCGTCGACAGGTATAGTCCACTTCAGGTCACTGGAGCAAGATCGAATGCAAGGTTGGCTGCGGGTCTTTCCCGAGTTGAGACCTCCCGGAAATATGAGCGGCCTGTGGGCCCCTTGTCGGAAAAATCCCTGGCATAGGGATCGAATGACACCGTCGACACCCTTGACACCACTGTTCCCGCGAGCTCTGACCGGTGTTGGCGCGGTGAGGCTGACACCGTTGTCCGGGGCGCTGGGAGCGCGCCGGTGTATGCAGCAGCACAGGGTTCGGGCGAGCCTCGCGGACGGCGAGCCCGGCGCCCAGGGGCCGACTTTCCCGCCGACCGGGTGGGCCGAGGCCGACCTGGACAAGCCGGGGAGGTGGTGACCTCCGCGCTCACTTCCGCGAACGACTCCGCCGAGCGCGACCCGAGGGACCGGAGGCTCCAGGGCTCCGTCGACGGCAAGGACTCGGAGACGCTCACCACGCGGTCCGGTGAGCGACGGCCCTGTCCCCCGGCGCGGGCTCTCGCTGGTCGAACCCGGACCGGGCGACTCGCCCGCCGCGAAGAGGGGCAGGCGCGGGATTCACCGGAAAGCATGCACTGCGCTGCGCCGACCGGCGGACGGCGACCGGGACCACGACGTGACGAACGGCTCGTCGACCCGGCCTACCCCGACGGCACCCCAGACCCGGGGACGTTTCGGCACGATCGGCTGCCCCCACACTCAACCCGCTCTGTTCCAGGCGGAGTTGCTGGCCGGAAACCACCACATCCCAGCAGCCGACAGGTACCTCCAGAGCGTCCCGTGCACCAGAATGGCCGGGCCGCCGGTGAGGACCGCGCGGTACGGCGTCCGGACAGGGAGGAAGCGCGGATGAGCATCAGGAGACGGCTCTTGGGACTGCTCGCGGGGACCGGTCTGGTGGTGGGGGCGCTGTGCGCGACGGCCGCACCGGCCCAGGCCTACAGCCCCAATCCCGGTCTCGCCAAGTACTACTACGACACCGACAACTGCCCGTGCAGCGGCGGCAATCTCACGGACCCGTTCGACGGCACCTACTTCGCGAACGACGCCGGCGGCCTGGCCGTCAAGATGGAACTGAACGACGACGGCTGGTTCGTCGGCAAGGTGGAGTTCCATCCCCACGACGAGAAGCTCTGGGTCTACGACACCCGCAACGACGGGGACGGCTTCTTCGTCGCCGTCGGCTACTCGTCCGGCGGCAGCTACCACGATCTCGGCACCTTCTCCGCGCCGGGCACGTCCGAGGTCGTGGACCTCACGGTGAAGGACTTCGACATTCCGGACGGCGCCTTCGTCGACATCTCGGTCTACGACGAGTCGGGCCGCACCGACCTGATCGGCGCGGCCCGCGGAACGGGCGCGGCCGTTGCCTGACGTCGACCCCGCCTGGCTGCCGCCCGGCGCCTTCCGGGCGCTCGGCACCCGGCGCACGCTGATCCGCGGTTCCGGCCCCCTCGTGGAGACGGTGCACGGGGAAGTGGCCGAGGCCTGTGCGCGGTTCGGCGGCCGTGTCGTACGCGACGTCGGGCCGGGTGGCACCGGGGACGACCTGGTGCTGGAGCTGACCGGCCCCGAGGACTCCGACCGCTCCGAGGCATTCACGTACGAGCGCGAAGGCGGCCGGACGACCGTCACCGCGTCGGGACAGGCCGGGTTGCTCTACGGCCTCTTCCACGTCGTACGGCTCGGAGAGAACGCCTTTGGCGGCGAGCGGGCGCGGGAGACACATCGGCCGGCGGTGGCACTGCGGATGGTGGACCACTGGGACAACGTGGCCGTGCACCCGGTCATGGGCCAGGTGGAGCGCGGTTACGCCGGCGGGTCGCTGTTCTGGGCGGACGGGCGGGCGCGGGGCGAGACGGAGCGGGTGCGGGCGTACGGCAGGCTGCTGGCCGCGTGCGGGATCAACGCCGTGGCGGTGAACAACGTCAACGTGCACGAGACCGAGGCGCATCTGCTGACCGACCGGATCGGCGAGGTCGCCGAGATCGCGGGCGCGTTGCGGCCGTACGGCATCCGTACCCATCTGTCGGTCACCTTCGCCGCGCCGATGGTGCTCGGCGAACTGCCCACGGCCGATCCGCTGGACGCCTCGGTGCGCGCCTGGTGGGCCGAGGCGACGGCGCGGGTGTACGAGGCGATCGAGGACTTCGGCGGCTTCGTGGTGAAGGCCGACTCGGAGGGTCAGCCGGGGCCCTTCGCCTACGGCCGCAGTCACGCGGACGGCGCCAACATGCTGGCCGCCGCACTCGCCCCGCACGGCGGCACCGTGCACTGGCGGGCGTTCGTCTACGACCACCGCCAGGACTGGCGGGACCGGACGACGGACCGGGCGCGTGCCGCCTGCGACCACTTCGCCCCGCTGGACGGGGAGTTCGCCGCGAACGCGGTGCTCCAGGTGAAGCACGGGCCGCTGGACTTCCAGGCGCGGGAGCCGGTCTCACCGCTGATCGGCGCGATGCCGGGGACCAGGCTCGCGGTGGAGGTTCAGGCCACGCAGGAGTACACGGGTCAGCAGCGGCATGTGTGCTGGCTCGGACCGATGTGGAGCGAGGTGCTGCGGTTCCGGCCGGAGGGTGAAGCGGGCGCCTGTGTCGGGGAGTCGGCGCGCGGCGGGCTGGTGGCGGTGTCCAACGTCGGCGACGACCCGTTCTGGACGGGGCATCCGCTGGCACAGGCCAACCTGTACACCTTCGGCCGGCTGGCCTGGCAGCCGGACGCGGACCCGGAAAGCGTCCTCGACGAGTGGATCCGGCTCGCCTTCGGACCGGAGGAGACCTCGGACCGCGTACGGCTGCGGGCCGGGCTGCACGCCGTGCTCGACGGCTCCTGGCGGACGTACGAGAAGTACACCGCCCCGCTCGGCGTCGGCTTCATGGTGCAGCCGGGACACCACTACGGTCCGAGCGTGGACGGCTACGAGTACAGCCCCTGGGGCACCTACCACTTCGCCGACCGGGACGGCATCGGCGTCGACCGGAGCGCGGCGACCGGCACGGGGTACGTCGCGCAGTATTCCAAGCCCTGGTCCGAGGTGTACGAGTCGCCGAAGACCTGCCCCGATGAGCTGCTGCTGTTCTTCCACCACGTGTCGTACGGCCACGTACTGCACAGCGGGAAGACGGTGATCCAGCACATCTACGACACCCACTTCGAGGGCGTGACGGAGGTCGAGCAGGCCCGTGAGGTGTGGGCCTCACTCGCGGACCTCGTCGACCCGGCACGCCATGCGCGGGTCACGGACCGGTACGAGGAACAGCTCCGCAGTGCCCGCGAGTGGCGCGATCAGGTCAACAGCTACTTCTTCCGGAAGTCGGGTGTGCCGGACGCCCATGGGCGTCGCATCTACTGAAGCCGCAGGATCGCTGTGCCGAGCGGGTCGAGGGTCAGCGGGTCGCCCTGCTCGACCCGCTTGCCGGTCAGCAGGTCGGTGGCCGTGGCGTGGGCGGTCAGGTCGGCCGGTTCGGGGGCGTGGTTGAGGAGGAAGACGAGACGGGTTCCGTCCGGGGCGACGCGGGTCGCGGTCTCCACTCCCGCGTGGTCGGCGTACGGGCCGATCAGGTCGTGGCGGGTGAGGACACGGCGTACGACCTCGTTGACGCCCGGCTGGTCGAGGGCGGTGGCGACGTACCAGGCCTCGCCCCCGTTCTCGCCGAACCGGTTCCGGGTCACGGCCGGGGTGCCCGCGTAGAAGTCGGCACCGTAGGTGGCGACCGGCTCGGCACCGCGCGGCAGGACGATCTCGAAGACGAGGCGCGCCTGGCTCGTCGACTCCCCCAGTTCCACCGGCTGTACGAAGTCGGGTGCGCGGGAGTCCCATTCGTCGACGCGGATGCCCATGAGGGGGGCGAGCGGGCCGGGGACGTCGGTGAGGAAGGCGCGGTCGTGTTCGTCGACGCGGCCGGAGAGAAACGTGGACAGGACCGTGCCGCCGCGGGCCGCGACCCCTTCCAGACGGTCCGCCAGGTCGCCCTTGATCATGTGCAGGACCGGGGCGAGGACCACGTCGTACGGGGTGAGGTCGGCGGTCTGCGGGACCACGTCCACGTCGGCGCCGGCCTCGCGGGCGGCCCGGTAGTAGGCGTGGACCGTGTCCTGGTAGCGGACCAGACGGGACGGGCCGTCGGAGATCTCCAGGGCCCACCAGCTGTCCCAGTCGAAGAGCAGGGCCGTGCGGGCGGGGGTGCGAGCGCCCAGGCTCTCCTCCCCGAGCAGCTCCAACTCCCGCCCCAATTCGGTCACTTCGCCGAAGACCCGGGTGTCGTCGCGG
Organism: Streptomyces sp. Q2; assembly: GCF_056820935.1. Classification (NCBI taxonomy): domain Bacteria; kingdom Bacillati; phylum Actinomycetota; class Actinomycetes; order Kitasatosporales; family Streptomycetaceae; genus Streptomyces; species Streptomyces sp. Q2. The sequence continues at coordinate 125,202 of NZ_JBXEJE010000022.1, forward strand.
CCCGCGTGGCCGATCACCGCGCCGTGGTACTTCTCGCAGGCGCCGCGCGCGGCGCGCATCTGGAAGTACAGGGCCGCGTCGGCTCCGTGGGCGACGGCCTGGAAGGTGGCGAGGCGGAGTTCGCCGGGCCGCCGCAAGGGGTTGACGTCGCGGCAGGCGGTGGTGGACGGGGTCTGTTCCATCAGCCAGAAGGGGGCGCCGTCCTTGAGGCCGCGCATCAGGTCGTGGGCGAGGGCGGGCCAGGTGGGCGGGGCGTCGAGGGGCGGGTAGCTGTCCCAGGAGGCGAAGTCGAGGTGGGGCGCCCAGCGGTGGTAGTCAAGGGGGCGGAACATGCCCATGAAGTTGGTGGTGACGGGCGTGTCCGGGTCGTACTGCCGGATCGCCTCCTTCTCGGCGCGGAAGCAGCCGAGGAGGGCGTCGGTGGTGAAGCGGAAGTAGTCGAGGGTGGTGCCCTGGAACGCGGTGTGGTCGGGGCCGCGCCAGTGCTCGGTGAGGGCGTTCGGCGGTTCGATCTCGGCCCAGTCGGTGTAGCGGTGGGACCAGAAGGTGGTGCACCAGGCATCGTTGAGGGCGTCCAGGGTGGCGTACTTCTCGCGGAGCCGGTCCCGGAAGGCCTCGGCGCACAGCTCGCAGTAACAGACGCCGCCGTACTCGTTGTTGACGTGCCAGGCGAGCAACGCGGGGTGCCCGGCGTACCGTTCGGCGAGCCGGGCCGCCATCGCCGTGGACAGCCGGCGGTACGCCGGTGAGCTGGGGCAGAAGTTGTGGCGCTGGCCGTAGCGGTGCCGGCGGCCCTCGAAGTCCGTGCGGTTGACCTCGGGGTACTTCTTCGCGAGCCAGGGCGGGAGGGCCGCGGTGCCGGTGGCGAGACAGACCTGGCGGCCCTCGGCGGCGGCCCGGTCGAGGATGCGGTCGAGAACCGTGAAGTCACAGGTGTCCTCGGCGGGTTGGGTGAGCGACCAGGAGAAGACGCCGACGGTGAGCGTGTCGATGCGGGCCCGGGTGAAGAGCCGGTGGTCCTCGTCCCAGACCGGCCCCGGCCACTGCTCGGGGTTGTAGTCGCCGCCGTACGGGATCTTGGGAGTGCCGGGCGCGGTCATGCGGTGAAGTCCTCCTGGGTCTCGGCGATCACCGGGCGGCCGCTGTACAGCAGGGACAGCAGCAGCGGGGCGGCGAGCAGGGCGGGCAGGGCCTCGGTCAGCAGGGCGGTCAGTCCGGCGGCCAGGACGAGCAGCGAGGCGGCGCCGAGGGTGGCCCGGCCGTGCCGGAACAGGAAGTACGCGGCGAGCCGGGCCGTGTCGCGGGCCCGGAAGGTGAAGAGGGAGGTGAGCACCAGTGCGTGCGCGCCCCACAGGAGGGAACCGGCGCCGACGACGGCGAGCAGGACCGCCCACCAGCCGGGCAGGCCGGTGGCGGAGAAGTGGGTGAGGGTGAAGGCGACGATGGTCAGCCAGACGAGCAGCGGCGTCCACAGCTTCAGGGCCGGAAGGGCGTTGAGCCGCCAGCCCCGCCAGTAGGTGCGGGCCGGATGGAGGTCGGTGAGGCCACGGTCGCGGTGGTGGAGGGCGTACACGGCGGCGGACAGGGCCGGTCCCAGCGGCAGGAGGCATACGGCGGCCAGCGGGAGGTTGGCGGCGTCGGGGCCCACCAGCAGCAGTCCGGCCCAGCCGGGCGCCGCGGCGAGGAGCAGCAGAGCCTCGACGGTGACGAGGGTGTGGATCAGGGCGGCGGCGCGGGAGAGTGAGCCCTCCCCGAAGGTGACGGACGTGCTCGTGCTCACTGCGGCTCCCTTTTGAGCGGCCGCCGCTCGCCTGGCCACGGCGGTGCCTCATCCTCGACGGGGGTCACCTCGACCAGCGGTCGAGACGGCCGGTGCCGACGCGGAACCGCCGGGCGTCGGAGAGCCGGGCCGGTCGGCTCGGCGGGCTCACGGATCACCCGTTCTCCTTCTTGAAGCGGTCGTACGCCTTGTTGTGCACGTCGACCAGCTGGTCCATGTTCTTGGCTTTCAACTCGGTGACGTAGTCGTCCCATTCGGACAGCGGGCGCTTGCCGAGGGCGAACTTGAGCGTGTTCTGCGTGACGTGGTCGCGCAGCGGGGTGTCCCAGAGCGTCGCCTGCTCCTGCTCGACGGACTGCAGCGGGTGGGCCGGGGCGATGGGCAGTTCCGTGCGCTGGGACATGGCGTCCTGGAACTTCTTCTCGTCGGGGCTGAACGAGGAGGAGACCAGGGCCCAGCTGCCGCCGTAGGTGAAGACACCGTTGAAGAAGCCGTAGTCCTTCTGGAGGTCCTTCGGGGCGTCCGGGTCGGAGCCCATGAGGCTGATGCCCGACTTCAGCTTCGGACTGCCGCCGGACCCGGTGTACGTGACGCCCTGGACACCCCACTTGCAGAACTTCTGGCCCTCGTCCGAGTACCACAGCCAGTCCACGAACTGCATCATCGCGACGAAGCTGTCGCTCTTGAGCGCCTCGCTGGAGATCATGACGCCGTTCTCGAGGCGGCTTCCGCCGATCAGTACCGGCCCCGCCGGGCCGAGCGGCACCGGCACCATCTCGATCTTCGCGCCTGTGACCTGCTTCTCCAGGTTGTAGCGGTAGTTCTGCACCAGCTCCTGCGGGTTGGCGCTGATCGCGAACGACTTCTCGCCGAGGAGTTTCTGCACGGCGGCGTCGTCGGTCTGCGTGAAGCTCTCCGGGTCCATCAGTTTCTCGGCGACCAGTTTTCTCAGGAACTCGATCATTCGGCGGTAGCCGTCCTGCGCGCCGGTGAAGACGAACTCCTTCGCCTCGGCGTCGAAGCTGATGTTGTCGTACGTCCAGCCGGCCCGGACGCCGTACGCCTGGCCGAGGTAGCTGAGCAGGGCCGCGACAGGGTAGGGGGTGTTGGTGCTCCAGCGGTCCGTGAAGGGGTAGCGGTCGGGGTACTCCGCCTTGAGCGCCTTGAAGACGTCGTACACCTCGTCCCAGGTGGTGGGCACGCTCAGGCCGAGCCGGTCGAGGACGTCCGTGCGGAAGGACAGCGAGTAGCCGGACTTGGCCTTCTCGTGCAGGCCGGGCAGCAGGTAGTACTTTCCGTCGGACTGGCGGATGGAGTCGAGCTCGGGCTCCAGGCCCCACTTCTTCACCTTGGCCTGGAAGTTGGGCATCAGGTGCACGTAGTCGCTGACCGGCAGGACCGCGCCGGAGGACACGAAGGCGACCTCCGCCGGGTGGTACGTCTTGGGAATGAGGAACGGGGCGTCGCCCGCGCCGATGAGGACGCTGCGCTTCTTCTCGTAGTCGGCCAGGGGGACGTCGACGGGCTTCAGGGTGATGCCGGTGCGCTTGGTGACCTCCTTCCAGAACAGCCAGCTGTCCTTCATCGGGTAGACCGGGTTGTTGTTGTGCAGGACCGAGAAGGACAGCGGCTTGGCTGCCTTGAACTGCTGTCCGGCGCGGTACTCCTTCATCGCGCCGTTCTGCTTCTTGGAGAGGTCCTTCGAGTCCCCTCCGTCGTCACCGCCGCCGCAGCCGGTGAGGATGGCGAGGCCTGTGAAGCCTGCGGCGGCGAGGATCTGACGCCGGGACAGCTCTCCTGCGTTCTTCCGTCCTGCGTTCTTCACGGATACTCCCTTGTTCCGTAGGCGAATTGAGGGGACGTCAGGTGCCAGGGACGTCAGGTGCCGCCGTCAGCCCTTGACCGCGCCGAGCATCACGCCAGAGACGAAGTAGCGCTGGACGAACGGGTACACGCACAGGATCGGCAGCGCGGTGAGCACGATGGTGACCGACTGGATGTTCGCCCCGACCTGGCTGAGCTGCTCGGTGGCGGCGCCCGCGTTGCCGCCGCCGGTGGCGCCCGAGATGAGGTTGCGCAGGTAGACGGTGGCCGGCATCAGCTCGGTGCTGTCCATGTACAGGAACGCCGCGAACCAGGAGTTCCAGAAGGCCACCGAGTAGAAGAGGATCATCGTCGCGACGACCGCCTTGGACAGCGGCAGCACGATGCGGAGCAGGATGCCGTACGTGCTCAGCCCGTCGATCTGCGCGGCCTCCTCCAGGTCGGTCGGCAGACTCTCGAAGAAGGCCTTCATCACCAGGAGGTTGAAGACGCTGATCGCGTTCGGGAGCGCCAGCGCCCAGATGGTGTTCTTCATGCCGAGGCTGCTGATCAGCACGTAGTTGGGGATCAGTCCGCCGGTGAAGAACATGGTGAAGACGGCGATGCCGACGAGCAGGCCCCGCCCGCGCAGGTGCTTCTTGGACAGGACGTAGGCGTAACAGGTCGTCAGGACCATGGCGACGACGGTGGACACGACCGTGTAGAGCACGGTGTTGCCGTAGTTCCGCCAGAACATCGAGTCCTGGAACACGATCTTGTAGGTGGTGAGGTTGAAGCCCTTGGGCCACAACGTCACCTCACCGGCCCGGATCTGGCGTTCCCCGCTGAAGGACCGCGCGACGATGTTGACGAACGGGTACAGGGTCACGACCACGACCAGGGTGAGGATCACTCCGTTGACGCCCTGGAAGACGCGGTAGCCACGCGTGGGTCGGTGGACGCTCACCACAGGCTCGTCCCCACCGTGCGGCGCGAGAGCTGGTTGGCGGAGGTGATCAGCACCAGGCCGATGATCGCCTCGAACAGGCCGATGGCGGCGGCGTAGCTGAAGCTGTTGGACTCGACACCGGTCCGGTAGAGGTACGTGGAGATCACGTCGGCCTTCGGATACGTCAGCGGGTTGTAGAGCAGCAGGACCTTCTCGAAGCCGACCGCCATGAACGTGCCGATGTTGAGGATCAGCAGCGTGATCATCGTGGGCCGGATGCCGGGCAGGGTGACGTGCCAGATCTGCTGCCAGCGGTTGGCGCCGTCGATGCGGGCGGCCTCGTACAGTTCCTCGTCAATCGTGGTGAGCGCGGCGAGGTAGAGGATCGTGCCCCAGCCCGCGGTCTGCCAGATCTCCGAGCCGACGTAGATCGTGCGGAACCAGTCCGGTTCCTGGATGAACCGGATCGGATCATGGCCGAACCAGCCGAGGGCGTGGTTGACCGGGCCGTCCGTGGCGAGCATCTGCATCGTGATGCCCGCGACGATCACGATCGACAGGAAGTGCGGAAGGTAGGACACCGACTGCACGAACCGTTTCAGCGACCGTCTGCGCACCTCGTTGAGCAGCAGGGCGAGCACGATCGGGATCGGGAAGCAGAAGACCAGCGTGAGCCCGCCGAGCCAGAGGGTGTTGCGGAACACCTGCCAGAAGGTGGGGTCGGTGAGGAACATCCGCACATAGCGCAGCCCCACCCACTGCTCGCCGAAGAGGGAACCGCCCGGCTCGAAGCGCCGGAAGGCGATGACGTTGCCGATCATCGGCAGATAGCGGAAGACCAGGAAGAACAGCAGCGGCAGGACGGCCAGCGAGTACAGCTGCCAGTCCCGGCGCAGGGACCGCCGCCATCCGGGGCGCGCGGGTTTCCGCGGACGACGACGGGGTGCGGCCCTGGCCGGAGGCGGGTCCTGGGTGCCCGGCGGTGGGGCCGACGTGGTGGACGTGCTCATGCTCGGGCCTCCCGGGGCATGGGACGGGGAACCGAAACTTTCGAGCTCTTACCGGTAACTTCGCGGCAACTTAGGGGCAGCAGAAAGCGCTGTCAATGGGGGCTGCACACGGGGATGTTGAGACAGGAGGCGACCATGCCGCCCTGGATTCACCTCGCGGTGACGGTGGAAGAGATGAAGGGATCGAGGCGGTCGCGTCGGAACTTTCTGCCGTCCGACCGCAACGATCGGACCGAGCCGCGTTGTTGACGTCTGTGAGGTGCCGTCGTGACGGCGTTCGACCTGCCCTTGAGAGAACTCGAGCAGTACCGACCGGATCCCGAAGAGCCCGCCGACTTCGACGAGTTCTGGCTCGGCACCCTCAAGGAGGCCGGGCAGACGGACCCGGTGGTGTCGGCCCGGCCGGTGGACAACGGCCTGCGGCTGACGCAGACCTGGGACGTGACCTTCCGCGGCTTCGCCGGTGACCCGGTCCGCGCCTGGTACAGCCGGCCCGCCGGGGTGCGCGAGCTACTGCCGGCGGTCGTCGAGTACGCCGGGTACGGCCGTGGGCGCGGCCTCCCGCACGAGCGGCTGACCTGGGTGAACGCCGGATACGCGCACCTGCTCATGGACAACCGGGGGCAGGGCGACCAGTACGGCTGCGGCGGCGACACCCTCGACCCGCACGCGGGCGCGCCCGGCGGCCCCGGGCCCGTGGTACGCGGCCTGCTCACCCCGCGGGACCACTACTACCGCCGTCTGCTCACGGACGCGGTGCGCGCGGTCGCCGCGGTGCGGGAGCTGCCCGGGGTCGACGGGGGGCGCGTCGCGGCCGTCGGCAACAGCCAGGGCGGCGGCCTCGCCCTGGCCGTCGCGGGGCTGGTGCCGGATCTGGCGGCGGCCCTGGTCACCGCCCCCTTCCTGTGCGGCATCCGGCGCGCCCTCGACCTCACCGACGCGGCCCCCTACGGCGAGATCACCGCGTACCTGTCCGTGCACCGGGGCGCCGAACAGGCCGCGTACCGCACCCTGGCCTACCTGGAGGGCATCTCCTTCGCGCGGCGCGCGCACGCCCCGGCGCACTTCGGGGTGGGCCTGCGCGACACGGTGTGCCCGGCGAGCGGGGCGTACGCCGCCTTCAACCGCTACGGGGAGGCGACCGGCACGACGCCCGGCAAGGAGATCCACGCCTATCCCTACAACGGCCACGAAGGCGGCGACGCCGTGCATGTGAGGCGCCAACTCGTCTGGCTGGCAGGCACGTTCGGTCACGGGCCGGAGTGAACACGTGCAGGTCCGCCTGGTTCGGCCGCGATTCACGCCCGCGACGGTCCTGTCGCGCCGGGTCTACGACGGCAGGAACCGCAGCGGACTTCCGGGCGACGGGGCGAGATGGGGCGACGGCGTCCCGTGCGTCTGTGCTGGGCGCCGGGCGCCGGCATCAGGCGGGCTGTTCAGTGCCCGTACGGAACTGCGGAGCAGGCCGGCACGGAGGGTGAGTCCGACCGTGCCGGTGCCGCAGTCGGCGCGGGTGCCCCCGCCCGGGCGACTCACGGGCCCGGCGGCACAGCGCCACCGGGCCCGCTCCGGGCGAGGGTTTCAGCGGTTCAGAAGGTTCAGTACAGCGATTCAGGTGAGCGCGGACCGGGCCGCAGTTCAGCCCACTCGGCAGGGAAGTGTCGTCGCCGGGTCACCGCCGGAACCGGAGACGACGTAGCCGAACGTCGTACTCTTCCCCGGATCCAGCGAGCCGTTCCAGTTGGCGTTGTGGACCATCACCGCCTGGCCGTTGTACGTCGCGTTTCCGCTCCACAGGCTCTCGACCTTCTGGCCGCTCGGCAGCGTCCAGTCGACCATCCAGCCCAGCATGGGGACGTCGCCGGAGTTGGTGACGGTCACCTCGGACTGGTAGCCGCCGTTCCAACTGCCCGTGGTTTTGCGGGTGGCCGTGCAGGTGCCCGGGACCGGTTCGGTCGGGTTGCCCGGCTCGTGGATGCCGGTGACCTCGCCGTTGCCGCCGTCGAAGACGACGTCGGAGCAGGAGTAGAAGGTCTCGGCGCTGTCCGAGCGCTGCCAGACCATGTAGATGATGTGCCGTCCCGACTTGCCGTCGGGGAGCTTGCCGTTCCAGGAGTAGTTGGCCTCGACGTTGCCCGGGCTGCCGTTGAGCGGCGGGTGGTCGACGGAGAGGAAGGGCTGGGCCTCCATGTCGTTCCAGGTGAGGGTCCGCTTCGGGTCGAAGCCGTCCTTGGTGACGTAGACGTAGAACCAACCCGGGTGCGCGGCCCACGCGTTGTACGAGAAGTCGACGGTCGCACCCGAGGTGAGGTGGGTGAGCGGCCAGTCGTCGCGGGCCGCGTTGAAGCCCGTGAAGTTGGTGTTGCCGCCGCTGCACAGCTCGCCGTCCGGCACGAAGCCGCGGGTGCGGCCGGCACCGTCCGAACGCAGCACCGAGAACCAGTTGTAGAACGGCGTGGTGCCGCTGACCTGTTGGGCGTTCTTGCAGGCCGGGTTGACCGGCTTGATCTCGCCGGTGTCCGTGAGGCCGTCCTGCCAGCACAGGAAGGTACGGCTGCCGGGCTTCATCGGAGTGCCGTGGGCCTCCGCCTCGCCGCCGGCCGTGACGACCAGGCTGAGCGCCGGGATCGTCGCGAACAGGGCGACGAGGACGAGGAAGAGGGCTCTGGCGCGGGTGGGGAGCGTTAATCGGCGGGGGGAGTCGGCGAATTCCACCGTCATTCTTGTCAGGATCATGACATATCAGTCCGTTCCTTGAGGTCCGGGCCGTGTGGATGCGTGTGTGCGGATGCTTGGTGCGGAAGCGGGGGGGTGGGGGGGCGACCACGGAGCGGGTTCCGGTCCACCACATGGGAGCGCTCCCACCCCACCTGTGGGGGAAGCTAGCGCCGAGTGGCCCACTTGTAAACGCCTGGCACAAGGGCCGTTCATGGTGATCGTGATTCTGTGGTGGTGTGGCGAGCGGAGTTCCGGGCCGATCTTCCCGGAAGCGGCCGGCCCGATCGCTTCGCCTACACCGACGCCGGCCTAGCGCGAGCCGCCCGCACCCCCGGCGTCTCGACCACGGCCGGCAGTTCGACCGTGAACTCCGTGCGTCCCGGGACGCTGTCCACGTCGATACGGCCCCCGTGAGCCGCCGTGATCGCCGCCGCGACGGCCAGGCCGAGGCCGGAGCCGCCCGCCCTGCCGTCCGTGCGGGAGCGGGAGCTGTCGGCGCGGGTGAAGCGCTCGAAGACGGTGGGCAGGAGGGTGTGCGGGATTCCGGGGCCGTCGTCGCGGACGCGGATGACGCACCGGGCGTCCGTGACCTCGACGGAGGCCACCACCCTCGTGCCCACAGGCGTGTGCGTACGCGCGTTGGCCAACAGCTTGGCCACCACCTGACTCAGCCGCGTCTCGTCGCCGAGGACCAACGCTGAGGTGTCTAGGGACAGTTCCAGCCGCCAGTCGTGGCCACCGCCGTCCGCGGCCTGCGCGTCCCACACCGCCTCGGCGACCAGCGCCGCGAGGTCGACCTCGGCGGACTGCAGGGGCCGGCCCTCGTCGAGTCGGACCAACAGGAGCAGATCTTCCACCAGGCCCGTCATCCTCACCGAATCCGCCAAGACCCGGCGCCAGGCCAGCGCCGGCTCGATCGGGTCGGTACCGCGGTTCATCAGCTCCGCGTATCCGGCGATGGACGCGAGCGGCGTCCGTAGTTCGTGGCTGGCGTCGGCGAGGAACCGGCGCATCCGTTCCTCGCTGCGGCGCATGCGTTCCTCGCTGCGGCGCATCCGTTCCTCGCTGCTGAGGCGCTCGGCGCTCCAGGACTCGACGTGGTCAATCATGCGGTTGAGCGCGGCGCCGACCTGGCCGGTCCCACTGCCGGGTGCGGTGTCGCGTTCGGGCACGCGGGTGAGGGCGGTGGCCTCGCCGTGGCCCAGCGGGGATCGCGAGACCTCGGCGGTTGTGGCCGCCACCCGGCCGAGGGGGCGCAGCTGGCGCCAGACGACGACGGCGCAGAAACCGCCCGCCACGACGAGTCCGGCGACGCCCACCCCGGCCTCGACCGCGGTCAGGTTGCGGAGCATGTCCCGCACCTCGCCCATCGGCAGGCCGGTGAGAACGAGGCTGCCGTCGGCGTCGAGGGCGGAGACCCGGTAGGTGCCCAGGCCCGGAATCGTCCGGTTGTGCAGAGAGCCGTCGACCTCGATGCCCGCGAGGGGGGCGCGCTGGCGCGCGGTGAGCGCCTGCGACCCACCGTCCCGGGTCACGACCTCGGCGGCGATGACGTCACCGTCGTCGAGCCGGGCGGCGAGCGTACCGACCGCCTGGCCCTGTTCGGCGAGGAACCCGAGGTCCGTGTCGCCGCCCGGCCCGGTCCGGTCAGCGCCCTGATTGCGCTCCGCGGCGTTGGCGACCCGCTGGTCGAGCCAGCCGAGCAGGTAGGCGCGTTGGGCCAGGACCGTGGTGAGCGCCATGGTCAGGCAGACCCCGGAGAGTACGACGCCGACGAAGGCGAGGAATCGGGTGCGCAGGGACCGCCCACGCAGGCGCGCGCTCATCTCTCGTTCCCCCGCGGCCTGATGGCGTGGCCCGTTCCGCACACGGTGAGGAAGACGACATGCGGCTCGGCGAGTTCGGGCTCGTCATCGGCGGTCAGGACATGGACGCGGCCGTTGCGGGTCAGGGGAGTGCCAGACATGTCTCGATCCTGTCCCCGCAGGCTGAGGGAACCCTGTGCTCCGACTGAGCCGCAGCCGTGCGAACGTGGCGGCGGGTTTCGTCGCGCCCATGGGTGTCCGGTCGGGCCTGGACGGTCCGATGCCAACGACGATCACTCTGGTCGTCGTGCGGCGGTGTCGTCCTCCCCCAGTGCCTCAAGGGTCTGGGAGGTACCCCCAGCCGGCTCGGGTGCCGGAGCGCACGTCGCCCGGTGACGGGCCGACCGGTGACGGGCCGGGGATGACGGAGCGGCCGGTGACGGAGCGGCCGAACAGCGATGCTCGCCGCATAGTCGCGATGCTCGCCGCATCGTGCCGGGTCGTCCTGCGGGTTTTCGTGGTCAGTGGTTTCCGCCAGTGCTGGGCACCCCAGCGGCTGGTGCAGCGCGGGGTCGACCGCGACGACCGTCACCTGCTGCTCGGCAGCCACCGACACCACAGCACAAGACACCTACGGAACCGCCAATTCCCGTGGCCGAAGGGGGCATTGGCACTCCCTGGCCACAGGATTCCCTTGAGCCGCTCTCCACGCAGCGCTCACTCTGATCACTGGCTTCCGCTCACCAGACCGGAAGCGTCGTCAGCGTTCAGGGGAGGACGCCACCCATGCGAAGACTCCAGGCCCTCTGGGGCGTGGCAGGAGCGGCCGGACTGCTCACGGGCGCGATCACGCCCGTGGCGGCCGGTTCCGGATCACCGGTCACCGCGCCGGACGCCGCGCCCGTGCAGAGCGGCGCCACGGCCGGTGCCACGCGCACGCAGACCGTCACTCTCATCACCGGCGACACCGTGTCGCTCAGCGTCGGTCCGGACGGCAAGTACGCCGTCGACGTCCAGCGCGGCAAGGGCCGTGATGCCGCCACCTTCGTGTCGAGCGAGAAGGACGGCGAGGTCAGTGTCCTGCCGGCGGACGCGATCCCGCTGCTGGAGGCGGGCCGCCTCGACCCGGCCCTGTTCAACGTCACCCAGCTGGTGAAGCAGGGGTACGCGGACGCGAAGACCGGTGCCACCCCGGTGATCGCGACGTACACGAAGGGCAGCGCGATCCCCGACGGCGCGCGCCGGACGCTCACGCTGCCCACGATCGACGGCGCCGCGCTCAGCGCGCGGAAGTCGACCGCCTTCTGGGCGGACATCGCCCCGGCGCTCGGCACCGAACCCACCACCAAGGCCGCGCGGCAGCTCGGCGAGGGCATCGACAAGATCTGGCTCGACGGCAAGGTCACGGCGTCCCTCGACGTGAGCGTGCCGCAGATCGGCGCGCCCGAGGTGTGGCAGGCGGGGTACGACGGCAAGGGCGTCAAGGTCGCCGTCCTGGACACGGGCGTGGACGCCGGCCACCCGGATCTCGCGGGGAAGATCGGGGAGACGCGAAGCTTCGTCCCGGACCAGGCGGTGCAGGACGGCCACGGCCACGGCACCCATGTGGCATCCACGATCGTCGGCTCGGGCGCGGCCTCCGACGGCAGACGCAAGGGCGTGGCGCCGGGCGCGGAACTGCTGGTCGGCAAGGTGCTGAACAACGCGGGCAAGGGCCAGGACTCCTGGATCATCGCGGGCATGGAGTGGGCGGCGCATTCCGGCGCGAAGATCGTGTCGATGTCGTTGGGCGGTGACGCGTCGGGCCCCTCGGACGTGCTGAGTGAGACGGTCGACGAGCTGTCCGCGTCCACCGGCACCCTCTTCGTGATCGCGGCGGGCAACTCCGGCCCGTCCGAGCAGACCGTCGGCACCCCGGGCATCGCCGACTCGGCGCTGACGGTGGGCGCCGTGGACAAGTCCGACAAGCTGGCATCGTTCTCGAGCCGGGGCCCGCGCATCGGCGACTACGCGGTCAAGCCGGAGATCACCGCACCCGGCGCGGCCATCACCGCGGCCCGCGCGGCCGGCACCACCATGGGCACACCGGTCGACGACTACTACACGACGTCGAGCGGTACGTCGATGGCCACTCCGCATGTCGCGGGTGCCGCAGCGCTGGTCGCGCAGGCCCATCCGGACTGGACGGGACAGCAGATCAAGCAGGCGCTGGCGACCACCGCGAAGACGAACACCGTCAACTCCGTGTTCGAGCAGGGCGACGGCCGGGTCGACGCCGTACGGGCCGTCAATCAGGGCGTCTTCGCTACGCCGACGCTGAGCTTCGGCACGTTCGAGGAAAGCGACACCGAGACCGACAGCAAGGACATCACCTACACCAACACCACCGACAAAGCGGTCGAGTTGAAGATCTCCTCGTCGCTCCCCGACGCCGCCCTGAACGCGGACACCGTGACCGTCCCGGCGAAGGGCACCGCCACCGTCGGCGTCACCGTCGACCCGGCCGAGGAGGCGACGGGCCGGTACACCGGCCATATCACCGCGAGCGCCGACGCCTTCCAGGTCACCACCGCCCTCGGCTTCGAGAAGCTGGCGAAGACCTACGACCTGAAGGTGTCGCTGGTGGGCCGGGACGGCAAGCCGTCCACCGGGGCGTCGATATTCATGCTCCAGGAACTGAACGGCGCGTACCCCGACACGCACGGGTTCCTCGGCAGCGGCTACACCTTCAAGGTGCCGGCCGGCAGGTACAACATGGCGTCCTGGATCTCGCAGCGGGACGCGGCCGGACTGGAGGTCAGCACCTCGGTCGTCGGCGATCCGGAGGTCAAGGTCGACAGGAACACCGAAGTCGTCCTCGACGCCCGCAAGGCGGTCGAGATCAAGCCCAAGACCAAGGAGGACTCCGAGTTCCAGGGCTTCAGCACCAGCTGGCACCGGGAGGGCCCGGGCAGCTCCTGGGGCCTGACCTACAGCCAGGGCTGGTGGACCGACCACGTCTACGTGGCGCCCACCGAGAAGGTCACCGAGGGTACCTTCGAGTTCTCCTCGAAGTTCCGTCTGTACGCCAAGGAGCTGACGGCGAGCGTCACCAGCCCCGAGAAGTACGCGCTGCCCCTCGACTACGCGCAGACATCCAGCGGGTTCCCGGTGAAGATCAGCGGTGACCGCACGGTCCGGGCGGTGGACGCGGGCAGCGGCACCGTGGCCGACTTCGACGGGCTCGACGTCAAGGGCAAAGTGGCGGTCGTCCGGGTGGCCGCCGGTGCGACGGCGGACGAGGCGCTCGCCAACGCGACGGCGGCCGGGGCCGGTTACGTCCTCGCCTATCACGACACGCCCGGATACTGGATCTCCTGGGTGAAGAGCGCGACCATCCCGCTGATGACCGCCACCGGCGAGTCCGGCGCGAAGCTGGGGGCCCTGCTCAAGAGCGGGAAGAAGGTCAAGCTGAAGCTGAAGGGCACTGCGGTCAGTCCGTACGTGTACAGCGTGATGTTCCCGCAGACGGACGCCGTCTCGGCCAACCAGACGTACCACCTGAACAGCTCCAACACGGTGCAGCAGACGGTTCGCTACCACGCGGGCCGGGCCGGCCAGGTCGGCAAGGACGCCGTGTACCGGTACCGTCCCTGGTCGTCCATCGACATCGCGACCACCAACAACGTGCAGCTCGGCACGGAACGCACCGAGTACTACAACGTCTCCGACAGCCGGATCTGGCACGCCGTCTATCCCGACGTGAACGCGCCCAAGCCTCAGTGGAATTCCCTGCGGACCTTCGACAAGGCGGGCGAGCTGCCCACCGAGGACTGGCTGCGCCCGGTCGTCCGCCCGGCGACCAGCGGGCAGTACGGCCTCTCCCAGCGCACCGGTGACGAACTCACCTTCGCGATACCGGAGTTGAGCGACTCCACGCCGGGTCACTTCGGGTCGGTGGACAACGTCCAGGACACCGCGAAGGGCACGCTGTACGCGGACGGGCAGCTGGTCGGCGACACCGCGCTCGGCGGGCTCGGCACCTTCGACGCCCCGGCGGCGAAGGCCTCGTACCGCCTCGTTCTCGACGCCCGGCGCAGGGCCGACTGGGCCGCGTACTCCACCGGCACCCACACCGAGTGGTCCTTCGCCTCGGCTCACACGGACCGGCAGACGGCGCTGCCGCTGCTCTCGGTCGACTATGACGTGGACGGGCTCGACCTCCTGGGCCGTGCCGAAGCGCGGCACACGTCGAAGCTCGGACTCTCCGTCCGGAACCAGTCGGGCGGCGTTACGGCCGGTGACCTGAGGGCCTGGGTCTCCTACGACGACGGCACGTCCTGGAAGGAGGTGAAGGTGAAACGCGGCGAGCTGGAACTCAAGCACCCGAAGGGCGCCACGTCCGTGTCGCTGCGCGTGCGGGCCGCCGACCGGAGCGGCAACGCGGTCGACCAGACCGTGCTGCGGGCGTTCGGCCTGAAGTAGACGGACCGACGTGGAGGGCCTGAAGGAGACGGCCTGAATTGAACGGCGTCCCAGGCCGGGACAAACGGCCTTAACAAAGATCGCCTACCGTGCCGGGCCATGGCGAACACGGCATACGACACGGCAGACCAGACCCCTGCCACGAGCCCCTGGGCCGCGGTGGGGGTCTCCGCCTTCGACGAATTGGTCCACCAGGCGATCCTGCACCAGCCCGATGCGGGCACGGCCGGCTGGGCGCTCCTGACCGGCGCCTCCCCGGCCCGGGTGCGCGAATCCTGCGACCGTCTGCTCGCGATCGGGTTGCTCCAGCCGCCGGATTCCATGGGGGGATTACGCGCGATCGACCCGAGAGTGGCGGTCCGCGGACTGATCAGACGGCGCGAGACGGTGTCCGAACTGCTCGCCGCCACCGCCGAGGAGATGGCTACCGCGTACGAGGCCGGGCTGCTGCGTGAGGAGCCGTCCCGGCTGATCGAGGTCGCTTCCGGCGAGGGTGCCATCGCCGCCCGCCTGGAGGAGATGTACGCGCGCGCCGAGCACGAGGTGTGCCTCTTCGACACGCCTCCGTATCTCGCACCGCCCGTCCGGCAGCTGGGTCTCCAGGCCGATCTGCTCCGCCGCGGGATCGTCTCTCGCGGGATCTACGCGGCGCCCGCCCTCGAAGACCCGAAGGTCCTGTCCCGCACCTGGAACATGGTCGAACTCGGCGAGCAGGCCCGGGTGTTGCCGTCCGTGCCGGTCAAGCTGCTGGTGGTCGACGGGTGTCGGGCGATGCTCCCTCTGACCTCCTCCGCGGCGGGCGGCTACTGCGCCGTCGTGGTGTGGCACTCGGCGGTGACCGAAGCCCTGCAGAAGCTATTCGAGATGGCCTGGCAGCAGGCGACACCGCTTGGCCAGCCAGCCGGCGACGACGAACTCTCCGAGGGCGAAAGAGCGTTGATCAGGCTGCTGGCGGCCGGGATGAAGGACGAGGCGGTGGCCCGCCATCTGGGGGTGAGCCTGCGGACCCTGCGGCGGCGGGTGAGTGAGCTGCAGGAGCGGCTGGGGGCGGCGAGCAGGTTCCAGCTGGGGGTGCGGGCGGCGCAGCGAGGCTGGCTCTGAAGCGCGAAGGGCCGCACTCCCGGACAGGGAGTGCGGCCCGACTGCCGTACCGGACCGCTTACTTGCGGATCAGGCTGCGCAGCACGTACTGCATGATGCCGCCGTTGCGGTAGTAGTCCGCCTCGCCGGGGGTGTCGATGCGGACGACCGCGTCGAACTCGACGCCGGTGTCGGTGGTGACCTTGACCGTGCGCGGCGTGGTGCCGTTGTTGAGCTCCTCGACGCCGGTGAAGGAGAAGGTCTCCTCGCCGGTCAGGCCGAGGGAGGCGGCCGAGGCACCCTCCGGGAACTGGAGCGGGAGGACGCCCATGCCGATGAGGTTCGAGCGGTGGATGCGCTCGTACGACTCGGCGATGACGGCCTTGACGCCGAGGAGCGCGGTGCCCTTGGCGGCCCAGTCGCGGGACGAGCCGGAGCCGTACTCCTTGCCGGCCAGGATGGCCAGCGGGATGCCCTGCTCGATGTAGTTGCGGGAGGCGTCGTAGATGAACGACACCGGTCCGCCGTCCTGCGTGAAGTCGCGGGTGTAGCCGCCCTCGGTGCCCGGCGCGATCTGGTTGCGCAGGCGGATGTTGGCGAATGTGCCGCGGATCATGACCTCGTGGTTGCCGCGGCGCGAGCCGTAGCTGTTGAAGTCACGACGCTCCACACCGTGCTCGGTGAGGTACTGGCCCGCCGGGGTGTCGGCCTTGATGGCGCCGGCCGGGGAGATGTGGTCGGTGGTGACCGAGTCGCCCAGCTTGGCGAGGACGCGGGCGCCCGTGATGTCGGAGACCGGGGTGGTCTCCATCGTCATGCCCTCGAAGTAGGGGGGCTTGCGGACGTACGTGGACTGCGGGTCCCACTCGAAGGTGTTGCCGGTCGGGATCGGCAGCGCCTGCCACTGGGCGTCGCCCGCGAAGACGTCCTGGTAGGACTTGTTGAACATGTCCTCGCCGATGGCGTTCGCCACGACGTCGTTGACCTCGGCCTCGGAGGGCCAGATGTCCTTCAGGTAGACCGGGTTGCCGTCCTGGTCGATGCCCAGGGCGTCCTTGGTGATGTCCACCTTCATGGAGCCGGCGAGGGCGTACGCGACGACCAGCGGCGGGGACGCCAGGTAGTTCATCTTGACGTCGGGGTTGATCCGGCCCTCGAAGTTCCGGTTGCCGGAGAGGACCGAGGTGACCGCGAGGTCGTGGTCGTTGACGGCCTTGGAGACCTCGTCCGGCAGCGGGCCGGAGTTGCCGATGCAGGTGGTGCAGCCGTAGCCGACGAGGTTGAAGCCGACCTTGTCGAGGTAGGGGGTGAGCCCTGCCTTGTCGAAGTAGTCGGTGACGACCTTCGAGCCCGGGGCGAGGGTGGTCTTGACCCACGGCTTGCGGGTCAGGCCCTTCTCCACGGCCTTCTTCGCGACGAGCGCGGCGGCGACCATGACGTACGGGTTCGAGGTGTTGGTGCAGGAGGTGATGGCCGCGACCGTCACCGCACCGTGGTCGATCTCGTACGTCGAGCCGTCGGGGGCGGTCACGGTGACCGGGTTGGACGGGGCGCCGTTCGGGTGGACGGCCGGGGCGTCGGAGGCCGGGAAGGACTCCTTGCCCGCCTCGTCCACGTCGTCGACGTAGTTGCGGACGTCCGTCTTGAACTGCTCGGCGGCGTTCGCGAGGACGATGCGGTCCTGCGGGCGCTTCGGGCCGGCGATCGACGGGACGACCGTCGACAGGTCCAGCTCCAGCTTCTCGGAGAAGTCCGGCTCCGCCTTCGGGTCCAGCCACAGGCCCTGCGCCTTGGCGTAGGCCTCGACGAGCGCCAGCTGCTGCTCGGAGCGGCCGGTCAGCTTCAGGTACTTGATGGTCTCGTCGTCGATCGGGAAGATCGCGGCGGTGGAGCCGAACTCCGGCGACATGTTGCCGATGGTGGCGCGGTTGGCGAGGGAGGTGGCGGACACGCCCTCGCCGTAGAACTCGACGAACTTGCCGACCACGCCGTGCTTGCGGAGCATCTCGGTGATCGTGAGCACCAGGTCGGTGGCGGTGGTGCCGGGGGTGAGTTCACCGGTCAGCTTGAAGCCGACGACGCGCGGGATGAGCATGGAGACCGGCTGGCCGAGCATCGCGGCCTCGGCCTCGATGCCGCCGACGCCCCAGCCCAGCACACCGAGGCCGTTGACCATGGTGGTGTGCGAGTCGGTGCCGACCAGGGTGTCGGGGTACGCCTGGCCGTTACGGACCATGACGGTGCGGGCCAGGTGCTCGATGTTCACCTGGTGGACGATGCCGGTGCCGGGGGGTACGACCTTGAAGTCGTCGAACGCGGTCTGGCCCCAGCGCAGGAACTGGTAGCGCTCGCGGTTGCGGCCGTACTCCAGCTCGACGTTCTGCGCGAAGGCCTCGTTGGTGCCGAACTTGTCGGCGATGACGGAGTGGTCGATGACCAGCTCGGCCGGGGAGAGCGGGTTGACCTTCGCCGCGTCGCCGCCGAGCTCCTTGACGGCCTCACGCATGGTGGCGAGGTCCACGACACACGGCACACCGGTGAAGTCCTGCATGATCACGCGGGCCGGCGTGAACTGGATCTCCTGAGAGGGCCGGCCCTGCGAGTCCCAGCCGCCGATGGCGCGGATGTGGTCGGCGGTGATGTTCGCGCCGTCCTCCGTGCGGAGCAGGTTCTCGAGCAGGACCTTGAGGCTGTACGGCAGTCGGGCCGAGCCCTCCACCTTGTCCAGCCGGAAGATCTCGTACGACTCGTCGCCCACCTGCAGCGTGCTGCGGGCGTCGAAGCTGTTCGCCGACACGACAGTCTCCTTCATTTTTGTGCGCTTACCACCGCATCCTGCCGCCACGCCCTCTTGGCCGATCCGCTAAGGTAAGGCTAAGTTAGGCTCGCCTTACTGTCGGACTGATGACGACGTGCGACCGCGGCGCGCCTCGGCAGATATCTCGATGTCGAGATAACTCTAGTACATGGGGCCCGGTTGGTCATGCCCGGCCTCCCTGTGATGTCCTCCTGCGACCATGGACCGAGCCGATTTCTCCTGGGACGACTTCGCCTGGATGACACGGGTGCCACTGCCGCCGGACACCTGGGCGGCCGCGACAGGGACTCCCGTACCCCTGTACTACGCCCCCGAGGGCCGCGAGGGCCACCCGCTGGACGACACCGAGATCGCGAAGGCCGCATGGACGGCCGAGCGGCTGCCCGTCCTGCTCGCCGGGGCGCGGCCCGCCCTGAACGCCCACGCCGTGCACACCCTGAAGCCGGACGACCTGGCCACCGCCTGTGGCCTGACCGACCTCCTGCGCCTCAGCACGCTCTACGTCCACCCGGCCTCCCGGGACGGCATCCCGTACGTGGGCATCGAGTTCACCTGCCCCTGGGACGAGGAGCACGGCCTGGGCGTTCTCCTGCACGGCACGCGTGTCGTCGACGTCGGCGGGGCCGACACCGCCTTTCTGCTCTGGATCGCCGAGCGGGACGCCCGGAATGCGCGGGCGGGCCTGGACGAGTCGCTGATCGGCCACTGGGACAGCGGCCCCTTCGACCATGGCGCGATGGAGTCGTCCGCCCTGGAGCTCCGCGCCGACGGGCGGGGATGGAGCAGTCTGGCCAACCTCGGCGGGGAGTACGTCACGCTCCTGACGTGGAGCTGCCCGGAGCCGGGTGTTCTCGAACTGCGGGACGAGGAGAGGCGGGTCACACGGCACCGGTACGACATCGCCCCCGTCGTACCGCCGTACGGCACCGGAGCGGTGACGTCGGTCACCTTCGACGAGGCCGTGGAGTACTGCCATCAGTTCGCCAAGTGGGGGTATCCGACAGGAGTTGGGAGCGACTGACCGACCCTGAAGGGAGGCCCACATGCCCCTTACGTTCCGCAAGAGCTTCCGGATCCTGCCCGGCGTGCGCCTGAACATCAACCGGCGTTCCTGGTCCATCACCACCGGCGGCGGCAGCCACGGACCGAGGCACACGAGCAGCAGCACAGGACGCCGTACGACATCGGTGGATTTGCCCGGACCTTTCGGATGGCGTCGCACCCGTACCACCAAGCGCCGTTGACGATTCCTCAGGCCCCTCCCGCCGCTCACCCGAACAGCCCCCCTCAAGAGGTGCCATCTCATATCTGAGATAGCCTCGACCTCATGGCAGACGACTACCTCGTACGCATCGGCAAGCTCATCCGTGACGCCCGTCAGCACCGGGGCTGGACACAGTCACAGCTCGCCGAGGCACTCGGCACCAGTCAGAGTGCCGTCAACCGCATCGAGCGCGGAAACCAGAACATCAGCCTTGAGATGATCGCTCGCATCGGTGAAGCGCTGGACAGCGAAATCGTCTCTCTGGGCTACGCGGGCCCGATGCACCTGCGCGTGGTCGGCGGTCGTCAGCTGTCCGGCGCCATCGACGTGAAGACGAGCAAGAACGCCTGTGTGGCACTGCTGTGCGCCTCGCTGCTCAACCAGGGGCGCACGGTGCTGCGCCGGGTCGCCCGCATCGAGGAGGTGTACCGCCTCCTGGAGGTCCTCAACTCCATCGGCGTACGCACCCGCTGGATCAACGACGGCGTCGACCTGGAACTGGTGCCGCCGGCCGAGCTGAACATGGCGGCGATCGACGCGGCGGCGGCCGTACGGACGCGGTCCATCATCATGTTCCTCGGCCCGCTGCTGCACCGCATGGACCGCTTCATGCTGCCGTACGCCGGCGGCTGCGACCTCGGCACACGGACCATCGAGCCGCACATGATCGCGCTGCGCCGGTTCGGGCTGGACATCGCGGCGACCGAGGGCCAGTACCACGCGACGGTCGACCGGTCCCTACGGCCCGACCGGCCGATCGTGCTGACCGAGCGCGGAGACACGGTCACCGAGAACGCGCTGCTCGCCGCCGCCCGGCACGACGGTGTCACCGTCATCCGCAACGCCTCCTCGAACTACATGGTCCAGGACCTGTGCTTCTTCCTGGAGGCCCTGGGCGTACGGGTGGAGGGCATCGGCACCACCACGCTCACCGTGCACGGCGTGCCGAACATCGACGTGGACGTCGACTACTCGCCCTCCGAGGACCCGGTCGAGGCGATGAGCCTGCTGGCCGCCGCGGTCGTCACCCAGTCGGAACTGACGGTGCGCCGCGTCCCCATCGAGTTCCTGGAGATCGAACTCGCGGTGCTGGAGGAGATGGGCCTCGACCACGACCGCACCCCGGAGTACCCGGCCGACAACGGCCGCACCCGCCTGGTGGACCTCACCGTCCGGCCCTCCAAGCTGGAGGCACCGATCGACAAGATCCACCCGATGCCGTTCCCCGGCCTGAACATCGACAACGTCCCCTTCTTCGCGGCCATCGCGGCCGCCGCGCAGGGCAAGACGCTGATCCACGACTGGGTTTACGACAACCGGGCGATCTACCTGACGGACCTCAACCGCCTCGGCGGACGGCTGCAGTTGCTGGACCCCCACCGGGTACTGGTCGAGGGCCCGACGCGCTGGCGCGCCGCCGAGATGATGTGCCCGCCCGCCCTGCGACCCGCCGTGGTCGTCCTGCTGGCGATGATGGCGGCGGAGGGCACGTCCGTACTGCGGAACGTGTACGTCATCAACCGTGGGTACGAGGACCTGGCCGAGCGGCTCAACTCGGTCGGGGCGCAGATCGAGACGTTCCGGAACATCTGAGCCGGTCACCGCTGGAGCTGTGCGAGCAGCCTGCGCTCGCGGCGGCAGTGCCACGTTCAGCTGGTGGACGGCCTGGCGGAGGTAGGCGCCGGTCGACCCGTCGTCGCATGCCAAAAGCGCCTCCAGCACCTCCCGGCGGTCGGCGGCATGGCCCGGTCTGTCGCCCAGGTAGGAGAGCATCCGGGCAGGCAGGCGGCCGGCACGGTTCCGGTGGGTTCAGTGAGCGGGCGCGGGTGGCCTGCCCCAGGTCGGCACGCCGCTCGGCGGCAGGCGGTCCTGCGCCCACACGGTCAGGGCGGCCGGCGGAATGAGGAAGGCGTTGCCGTGGGCGGTGAGGGCGTAGCGGGTGCGGGGCAAAGGGCCCGGCACGACGGTCAGGGTGATCAGGTCCACGTCGGCCAACTCCTGGAGGCGGTCGGCGAGCGTGCCGTCGCTGACGCCGGGGACTCGCCCGCGCACGTGGCCGAAGTCGGCCGGGCCCCTGGCGAGCGCCGCGATGACCGGACCGGCCCGGGCCCTGCCCAGCAGGGTGAAGGCATCGTCGAGGGCCTGGATCGGCTCGGGTGCCGGCGGGGGTTCGGAAGGCCGGTGCACCGGCTGCCCGCGGTGTGGGGTGGTCATCGGGATGTCCGCTCCCGTACGGCGAGGCGCCGCGTGTGACACCTCGCCGTACGTCGTCGTGGCCGGGTAGCGCGCTCCGCGTGGTCAGCCCATGTGGACGGGCGGTGCGCCCTCGGTGTGCCGCTGCTTGCCGGCGTTGACCGCCAGGAACATGACCGCCACGCCGCCCAGGAACATGGCGGCCGCGGCCACGAAGGCCATCGTGTAGCCGTGCGTCAGTGCCTCGCCCGCCCTCGCGAGCAGGGGGAAGTCCTGGGTGGCCAGGCCCCGGTAGAAGGACGAGGCCGCCTCGGGCAGCCTGTCGTTCGCGGCCGAGGTGGAGATCGTCGACAGGACCGCGAGTCCGAGCGCGCCGCCGATCTGCTGGGCGGTGTTCAGCAGGGCGGAGGCCATGCCCGTGTCCTGGTGGTCGACGCCGCTGACCGCGCCCAGCGTCATCGGGACGAAGCCCATGCCGAGCCCGAGTGCGGTGACGAACATCGCCGGCATCAGGTGCCCGGCGTACGAGGAGCCGGTCTCCAGGGTGGCGAACCAGACCATGCCGACGGCCGCGACCAGCAGGCCCGGGCCGGCGATCAGCCTGGGTGCCAGGTGCGTGATCTGATACCCGCAGCGGCAGCCATGCCCACGCTGAAGGGCAGGAAGGCGAAGCCGGTCCTGACCGCGCTGTAGCCGAGGATCAGCTGCATGTAGAGCGTCAGGAAGTAGAACATGGCGAACATGCCCGACCCGACGAACAGCATCGTGCCGTAACTGCCGGAGCGGTTGCGGTCCTTGAACAGGCGCAGGGGCATCATCGGGTCGGCGGCGCGCGCCTGGACGAGCAGGAACACCGCCAGGAGTACGGCGGCCGTGGCGAAGGAGGCCAGGGTCAGGCCGCCCGTCCAGCCGTGCTCGCCGCCGCGCGTGATGCCGTAGACGAGGGCGATGAGTCCGCCGGTGCCGGTGACGGCGCCGGGGATGTCCAGGCGGCCGGGGTGGCGTTCGGCTTCGACGAGTGTGCGGGTGCCGGCGAGGACGGCCAGGCCTATGGGGATGTTGATGAAGAACACCCAGCGCCAGTCGAGCGCGTCGGTCAAGGTGCCGCCGAGGAGGAGGCCGACCGTGGCGCCGACGCCGCCCATGGCCGCGTAGACGCCCATCGCCGTGTTGCGGGACTTGCCGGCCGGGAAGGTGGTGGTGATCAGGGCCAGCGCGTTGGGCGCGGCGAGGGCGGCGCCGACGCCCTGCAGGATGCGGGCGCCGATGAGCAGGCCCTCGTTCGGGGCGAGTCCGCCCAGGAGCGAGGCGAGGGTGAAGACGGTGATGCCTGCCTGGAAGACGCGCCGCCGCCCGAAGAGGTCGCCTGCCTTGCCGCCGAGCGGCATCAGTCCGCCGAAGGCCAGCGCGTAGGAGTTGACGATCCAGGCCAGGTTGGCGTCGGAGACGCCGAGGTCGGTCTGGATGGCGGGCAGGGCGATGTTGGTGATCGTGGCGTCGAGGATCACCATCAGCTGGGCCGCGGCGATGACGAAGAGTGCCAGGCCGAGGTGCCGCCCGCCCGGGGAGACCCCGGACGCCTCGGCACCCGGCTGCCCGGTAGTCGTGGTTGTGCTGTCGGCAGACAAGAGAGCACTCCAAAGGAAGACGAGGGGAACGGAAAGGAGCTTTACCCGGACAGGAAAGAGGCCTG
Organism: Streptomyces sp. Q2; assembly: GCF_056820935.1. Classification (NCBI taxonomy): domain Bacteria; kingdom Bacillati; phylum Actinomycetota; class Actinomycetes; order Kitasatosporales; family Streptomycetaceae; genus Streptomyces; species Streptomyces sp. Q2. Next base: position 148,779 of record NZ_JBXEJE010000022.1, read on the forward strand.
GAATGTCAAATTCGACTCGGGAACGCCCTGATGGAGAGATCGCAGGGCCGTCTGGCCGCAATACAAGGACGGACCCTAACACCCGGCAGACACGGGTAACGACCCTCGGCGGTCATTCTCGCGTGTGATTGTTTTCGGTGTTGACTTTCCGCTCGGCATGGTTACACCGGAAAAGGAAAAAGGGTCCGCCTGTGCTCACAAATGGGGCCGGTTTGTCAAATGCGGATCCCTTTTCGGATCACGGGCAGATCGTGCCGGCGGGGTGTCGGCGGAGGAGAAACGGAAGGCGGGGGCCTCGTCAGGAGCCCGTGAGGCCGCCGGTGCAGGGGGCGCCCGGTTCGGGGGTCTGCGGGCCCTGGACGTGGGCGGTGAGGAACTGCTCGACGCGCGGGTCGGAGGCCGTGCCGACAGTGAGCTGATGCCCCCATGCGGACAGCGTGATCTTCCCGGACCGGCGGGTGACCGGGCTCATCAGGGTGTAGGGAGCGCGGGACACCCTTCCGGCGAGTTTCCTGATGTCCGTGGCGGTCGCCGTGCCGTTGTACGTGATCCAGACGGCGCCGTGCTCCAGGGAGTGCACGGCGTTCTCGTCGCGGATCGTCTTCGTGTAGACGGTGCCGTCACAGGTCATCCACGCCTTGTCGTGGTTGCCGCCGACGGGCGGGGTCATGGGGTAGTCGACGTCTTTCTCGACATGGCCGTACTCGAGCGAGCCGGCGTCCCAGACCATTTCACCGTGTACGTGTTTCCTGGCCGCGGCGGCCTTTCGTTCCTTCTCCTGGTGAAGGTCGTAGGCCCACTGACCGACGAGCCAGGCGACGACGATCACGCCAAGGGTGAGGAGGAAGGCGCGATGCCGGCGCTCGCGGGCGCGGAGCGGTTCCTGTGCGCGGGTCTCACGCGCCGCTGCGGCGCCCTGGAGGACGGGCGTGTCCCGAGCGAACCTGGCCCGGCGCTTCACCGCCCTGGTCGGGCAGCCGCCGATGACCTACCTACGGGAACGGCGCCTCGCCCTGGCCGCCGAACTGCTGCGTGACGCCGACGCCACACTCGCCACGGTGGCCGACCGCGTCGGCTTCGCCAACGCCTTCGCCCTGAGCGCCGCGTTCAAGCGGGAACACGGCGTCAGCCCGAGCGAGTACCGGACGCGCGAGACTCGCGCGCAGGTCTGAGCGGCCACCGTACCTCTCCCTATTGCTTTAAGGGCCGGTCCAAGACCGATTTAACGACGGAACCTTTTGCATCCCATTGAATCCCGGAATTGGATTGGTGAATTCCCTGTTGATTCTGCACAGCGGAGGGGGCCGACTGAGCCGCCCTCATTTGCGGCTCGTGACGCCCGCACGGCAGGCTGCGGGCGTGACTACCTTGCTGATCGTGCATCACACGCCCTCGCCGAACTGCCAGGCGCTGTTCGAGGCCGTCGTCGCCGGTGCGACGGACCCGGAGATCGAGGGGGTGCGCGTCGTGCGCCGGGCCGCGCTGGCCGCCACGGCGTCGGACGTGCTCGCCGCCGACGGGTTCGTGCTGGGTACGCCCGCGAACCTCGGCTACATGTCCGGCGCCCTCAAGCACTTCTTCGACCAGGTCTACTACCCCTGCCTCGACGCGACGCAGGGCCGCCCCTACGGCTACTACGTACACGGCGGCAACGACGTGACCGGAGCGGTCCGCGGCATCGAGGCGATCACGACGGGCCTCGGCTGGCGACGGGCCGCCGAGGCCGTGACCGTGACGGGCGAGCCCGGCAAGGCGGACGTCGAGGCCTGCTGGGAACTGGGTGCCACGGTCGCCGCGGGACTGATGAACTGACGCCGCGATCAGCCCGCGATCAGGGTGATGTCCTGCCGCTGGTCCGCGTGGAAGCGGGGCAGCGGCGGGCCGCCCTGCGGACGCAGCTCCATGAGGGTGGCCTCGACATACGCGGCGCGGCCTGGAGGGAACGCGGCGACGGACTGCCGACGTTCGCCCAGGGGTGCACCAGCCCGTCGCACACCGCGCGGGTGCCGCCGATGCCGTGGCGGACGGACAGGGAGCGCTGGCCGACGGACGAACTGACGAATACCGGGCCCGTGGCGCCCGTGCAGCGGTAGGTGCCGGAGAGGGTGACCGTGCCGTCGGGCGCGATACGGCCCGTCGGGTCGACCGTCACCGTCTCGTACGGCTCGGCGGTGGCGGGGGCGGCGGAGGTGGCGGGGGCGGCGGAGGTGGCGGGGCGGCCAGGGGGAGCAGCGCGGCGGCGGCGGTCACCGTCGCGGCGAGGGCGGGACGAAAGGACCTGGGGAGACCTCCTGAAGTGAGGGCTCCACTGGTACCGGGCGCGAGCGTCCTCGGCGGTGATCGTCACCCCTTCGGTGGCGAGTCCGCACCGTCGGTCGTGGAACGGTCCGGGTGTTGTCCGCGTGATGTCCGCGTGTTGTCACGCTTCGCGGCTAACCGTTCCGATGAGTTCGGCGCCGGAGGATGGTCTGTCATAGGGACCCGATCCGAAGGTCCTACGCCCGTGGAGGTGCGCCATGTGTTCCCACCAGCCCTCGTGCCCCGCAACCGACAACCACGCCCCGCACGTCCTCGCCGCCCACCCCGAGCAGGGCTGGACCCTGCTGTGCACCGGCGCGATCGTGTTCGACGACACCGGCGAGCTGCTGCCGGACGGCCGGGTCGTCGCCCCCCACCGGGTGGCCGCGGGGCGGCTGACGATCGCCGTCTGATCACGTTTCCGCGACGCGGGGAGAACTCCTAGGGCAGCACCGCGAAGCCGTCGAGCTCCACCATCGCCTGGTCGTCCCACAGGCGTACGACCTCCACGACCGCCATGGCCGGGTAGTCGCGGCCCGCCAACTCCCCCCAGATACGGCCGAGTTCGGGGGCATAGGTGCGGTACGCGGCGATGTTCGTGGCGTAGACGGTGACGCGGGCGAGGTCGGCGGGGGTACCGCCAGTGGCGGTCAGGGCCGCCAGGAGGTTGGTGAGGGCCCGCTCGAACTGCTCGGGGAGGGTGTCGCCGACGACCTTGCCGTCGGCGTCCAGAGCGGTCTGGCCGGCGAGGAAGACGATCCGGGTGCCGGTGGCGACGACGGCGTGGGAGAAGCCGGTGGGCGGGGAGAGTCCGGGCGGGTTCACCCGCTCGGCGGTCATGCGTCGGCCTCCAGCGCATTCCCGCGACCCACGGCCTGCACGGCGTCCGTGGCATCCGTGGCATCCGTGGCATCCGTGGCATCCAGGTTCGCGTACAACTCCTTGGCGATGATGCCGCGTTGGACCTCGCTCGCGCCCTCGTAGATGCGCGGGGCGCGTACCTCGCGGTAGAGGTGTTCCAGGAGGTGGCCGCGGCGCAGGGCGCGGGCGCCGTGGAGCTGGACGGCCGCGTCGACGACGTACTGCGCGGTCTCGGTGGCGAGCAGCTTCGCCATCGCCGCGCGCCCCGGCACGTCCGGGGCGCCTTCGTCGTACGCCGTCGCCGCCGCGTACACCATGAGGCGGGCCGCCTCGGTGCGCAGGGCCATCTCGGCGACCTGGTGGGCGACCGTCTGCAGGTCCCTCAGCTTGCCGCCGAACGCGTCCCGTCGGGCGGTGTGGGCGAGGGTCGCGTCGAGCGCCGCACGGGCCATGCCGACCGCGAAGGCGCCGACGCTGGGTCGGAAGAGGTTGAGGGTGTCCATGGCGACCCGGAAGCCGCGGTCGATCTCGCCCAGCACGTCGTCGGCGGTCACCGGCACGGCGTCGAAGCGGAGGCTGCCGATGGGGTGCGGCGAGAGCATGTCGAGGGCCGCGCCGGTCAGGCCGGGGCGGTCGGCGGGCACGAGGAAGGCGGTGACGCCCCGGGCGCCGGTGCCGGGGGTGGTGCGCGCGAAGACGGTGTAGAAGTCGGCCTCGGGGGCGTTGGAGATCCAGCACTTCTCCCCCGTGAGCCGCCAGCGGTCGGGGCCGTCGGACGCTGCGGCGAGGGGGGCGCCCGACTCCGCACCCGACGCCCCCGCCCCTCCCGAGGCCTCCCGTTCCGCCCGCAGTGTCAGTGCCGCCGCGTCCGAACCCGCTCCCGGCTCGCTCAGGGCGAAGGCCGGCACCGCGGTGCCCTCGGCCACCCGGGGCAGCCAGCGTTCCCGCTGGGCGGGGGTGCCGTGGGCGTGGACCGGGTGGGCGCCCAGGCCCTGGAGGGCGAGGGCGGTCTCGGCCTCGGTGCAGGCGTAGGCGAGGGACTCCCGCATCAGGCAGAGGTCGAGGGCACCGGAGGTGAACAGGCGGGACAGCAGGCCCAGCCGGCCTAGTTCCGCGACGAGCGGGCGGTTGACGTGGCCCGGTTCGCCCTTCTCCGCGAGGGGGCGCAGCCGGTCCGCGGCCAGGGCCCGCAGTTCCGCTGCCCAGGCGATCCGTGATGGTTCGAGCGAGAATGCGGGCATTGCCGGTCCTCTCTCCCCGCAGCCCTGCGGCCACTCCCCCGACGGTATCGCGCACCGTTGACTGCCGTCACCAACACGATACGCTCGATGCGCGAACCCACCCGGGGATGCCGACCCGACGCCCACCACCTACGCCCACAAGGCAAGGGGGCGAACCGCCATGAACCCCTCGGCCCACGTCGACACCTTCGCCCGCGACCATCTGCCGCCACCCGACCAGTGGCCCGAGCTCCGCTTCGACCTGCCGGAGCTGCGTTACCCCGATCGGCTGAACTGCGCCGCCGAACTGCTCGCCGGGCCGGCCGCGGACCGACCGGTTTTTCACACGCCGACGGGCGGGACATGGACGTACGGCGATCTCCGCACCCGCGTCGACCGCATCGCGCACGCCCTCACCCGTGACCTCGGCGTCGTGCCCGGCAACCGGGTCCTGCTGCGCGGCCCCACCACCCCCTGGCTGGCGGCCTGCTGGCTGGCGGTGCTGAAGGCGGGCGCGATCGCCGTCACCGTGCTGGCCCAGCAGCGCCCGCACGAACTGGCCACGATGTGCGAGATCGCCCGCGTGGAGCACGCCCTGTGCGACATCCGGGCCGTCGACGACCTCGCCAAGGCCGAGATAGCGGGGCTCAGGATCACGACGTACGGCGGCGACGCCCCCGGTGACCTGCTGAACCGCGCGACGCCCGAGGAGCCGTACACCGCCGTGGACACCGCGTCCGACGACGTGGCGCTGATCGCGTTCACGTCCGGGACCACCGGCCGCCCGAAGGGCTGCATGCACTTCCACCGGGACGTGCTGGCGATCGCCGACACCTTCGCCCGCCATGTGCTCAGGCCACGCCCCGACGACGTCTTCACCGGCAGTCCCCCACTGGGCTTCACCTTCGGTCTCGGCGGGCTGGTGGTCTTCCCGATGCGCGCCGGTGCCAGCGCCCTGCTGCTCGAACAGGCCGGCCCCAGGCAGCTGTTGCCCGCGATCGCCCAGCACCGGGTGTCGGTCCTGTTCACCGCGCCGACCGCCTACCGCGCGATGCTCGACGAACTCGACGCGCACGACGTGTCCTCGCTGCGCCGCTGTGTCTCCGCCGGTGAGAACCTGCCGGCCGCCACCTGGCGGGCCTGGCACGAGCGGACCGGGCTGCGCGTCATCAACGGCATCGGCGCCACCGAGCTGCTGCACATCTTCATCTCGGCGGCCGACGAGCACATCAGGCCGGGGACGACGGGGCTGCCGGTACCGGGGTGGCACGCACGTGTGCAGGACGAGGACGGCGCGCCGGTGCCCGACGGCGAGCCCGGTCTGCTGGCCGTGCGCGGGCCGGTCGGCTGCCGGTATCTCGCCGATCCACGGCAGCGGGAGTACGTGCGCGACGGCTGGAACGTCACCGGCGACACCTACGTCCGCGAACCCGACGGCTACTTCCGGTACGTCGCCCGCGCGGACGACATGATCATCTCGGCCGGGTACAACATCGCCGGGCCGGAGGTCGAGGACGCGCTGCTGCGCCACCCGGACGTGCTGGAGGCGGCGGTGGTGGGGCGGCCCGACGAGGCGCGCGGGCAGGTCGTGGTGGCCTTCGCCGTCCTGAAGGAGGGCGCCCTACGGGACACCGGGGCCCTGCGCGCCTTCGTCCTGTCCGAACTGGCACCCTACAAATGCCCGCGCGAGATCGTCCTGCTGGACGCCCTGCCGCGCACCGCGACCGGCAAGCTGCAACGCTTCAGACTGCGCGCCGCGGCCGTCAAGGGAGGTGACACCGATGGTGACCAGCAGTGATGTCGACGACCTAAGATGATCAACGTGTCCGACCAGCATGCACCACGGTCTCTCATCGTCACGCTCTACGGCGCGTACGGACGCTTCACGCCCGGCCCGCTGCCCGTCGCCGAGCTGATCCGGCTGCTGGCCGCGGTCGGCGTCGACGCCCCGTCCGTACGCTCGTCCGTGTCCCGGCTCAAACGCCGCGGGCTGCTCCTGCCGGCCCGTACGGCACAGGGCGCGGCGGGGTACGAACTGTCTTCTGACGCCCGCCAGTTGCTCGACGACGGCGACCGGCGCATCTACGCGACGACACCGCCGGACGACGAGGGCTGGGTGCTCGCGGTGTTCTCCGTGCCGGAGTCCGAGCGGCAGAAGCGGCACGTGCTGCGCTCCCGGCTGGCCGGGCTCGGCTTCGGAACCGCCGCGCCCGGTGTGTGGATCGCTCCGGCGCGGCTGTACGAGGAGAGCCGGCACACGCTGCAGCGGCTGCGGCTCGACCCCTACGTCGACTTCTTCCGGGGCGAGCACCTCGGCTTCGCACCGACGGTGGAGGCGGTCGCCCGCTGGTGGGACCTGGCGGCGATCGCCAAGGAGCACGAGGCGTTCCTCGACCGCCACGCGCGCGTGCTGCACGACTGGGAACGGCGCACGGACACCCCGGCCGAGCAGGCCTACCGCGACTACCTCCTCGCCCTGGACACCTGGCGCCACCTGCCCTACGCCGATCCGGGGCTGCCCGCGGGTCTGCTCCCGTCGGACTGGCCGGGCGTGCGTTCGGCCGCCGTGTTCCGCGGACTGCACGAGCGGCTGCGGGACGCGGGGGCCGCCTTCGCGGGCGTCTGACCCGCGCGACAACGTCGTGGAGCACTCGGCGCACATGGACTGGTACCGGGGTCCGGCCCTGCTGGAGTTCCCGGAGAACGTGCCCGTCGGCACCGAGACCGCCGGCGCCCCGGCCCGCTTCCCGCTCCAGTACGTGATCCGCGACGGCGAAGTCAGGTACTGAGCGGGCCAGTTGGCGTCGGGCTCGCTGAGGGCCGGCGACCGCGTCCTGGGTCAGGCACACGACCCGGACCGTCAAGGCGATCGCCGAGGACCGGGCGGGGGTGGCCCGGTTGACGGCGTACGGCCTGGGCCGGATCACCTGGCGCACGGCCGAGCCGCCGGCTCTGGACGACGTCGCGGTCTCCCGGCGCATTTCGGCGCCTTCATCCTGATCGGCCCGGCGGACGGGGCCACGCCGACCGCCGGCATGGTGGGGCCGGCGTAAGCACTCCGACAGTCCGAAGAAGGAAATCAGGTAAGGCGCCCTCAAGTCCCCAGGGTCAGGCGGGGCTTGGGGGCGTCCGTGCGTCCCGTCTGCGGGCGTCGGCTGCCTGCCCGGTACGGCGCGGGCCACTCGACGCCCGGCCCGTCGTAGCCCTGTTCGGCCGCCGCGTGCAGGGTCCAGTGCGGGTCGTAGAGATGGGGGCGGGCCAGCGCGCACAGGTCCGTACGCCCGGCGAGGAGCAGGGAGTTGACGTCGTCCCAGGAGGAGATCGCGCCGACCGTGATCACCGGGATTCCCGCCTCGTGACGGATCCGGTCGGCGAACGGTGTCTGGTACGACCGCCCGAACTCCGGCCGTTCGTCGGCGACGACCTGCCCGGTCGACACGTCGATCGCGTCGGCGCCGCGCGCGGCGAAGGCGCGGGCGATCTCGACGGCGTCCTCGGCCGTGTTCCCGCCCTCGGCCCAGTCGGTGGCGGAGATGCGGACGGTCAGGGGCTTCTCCTCCGGCCACACCCCGCGTACGGCGTCGAAGACCTCCAGCGGGAAGCGCAGCCGCCTCGCGAACGAGCCGCCGTAGGCGTCGGTGCGGCGGTTGGTCAGCGGGGAGAGGAAGCCGGAGAGCAGGTAGCCGTGGGCGCCGTGCAGTTCGAGAAGGTCGAACCCGGCACGGGCCGCGCGACCGGCGGCGGACGCGAACTGCTCGCGAATGTCGGTGAGTTGGGCGCGGGACAGCTCGCGCGGGGTCTGGCTGCCGGGCTTGTACGGGATCGGGGACGCGGCCACCAGCGGCCAGTTGCCGTCCTCCAGGGGCTCGTCCATGCCCTCCCACATCAGCTTCGTCGAGCCCTTGCGCCCGCTGTGGCCCAGCTGCACGCCGATCGCGGTACCCGGCGCCCGTGCGTGGACGAAGCCGGTGATCCGCTTCCAGGCCTCGGCCTGCTTGCCGGTGTAGAGGCCGGTGCAGCCGGGGGTGATCCGGCCCTCGGACGACACGCACACCATCTCCGTCATCACCAGGCCGGCGCCGCCGAGAGCCCGTGCGCCGAGGTGGACGAGGTGGAAGTCGCCGGGGACACCGTCGGTGGCGGAGTACATGTCCATGGGTGAGACGACGACCCGGTTGCGCAGGGTCAGGCCGCGCAGCCGGAACGGCGTGAACATCGGGGGTGTGCCGGGCGGGCAGCCGAACTCGCGCTCCACGGCCTCGGTGAAGCGGGCGTCGCGCAGCCGCAGGTTGTCATGGGTGACGCGGCGGCTGCGCGTGAGCAGGTTGAAGGCGAACCGGCGGGGCGGCTGGTCGAGGTACAGTCCCAGGTTCTCGAACCACTCCAGGCTGGCGCGGGCGGCCCGCTGGGTGGAGGCGACGACGGGCCGCCGCTCGGCCTCGTACGCCGTCAACGCCTTTTCCAGACAGTCCTGTTCCTCCAGGCAGGCGGCAAGGGCGAGGGCGTCCTCGACGGCGAGTTTGGTGCCGGAGCCGATGGAGAAGTGGGCGGTGTGGGCGGCGTCGCCCAGCAGGACCACGTTGCCGTGCGACCAACGCTCGTTGACCACCGTGCGGAAGGTGGTCCAGGCGGACTTGTTGGACGTGAGCGCCCGGCCTCCCAGCGCGTCCGCGAAGATCTTGGCGCAGCGCTCGACGGACTCCTGTTCGTCCAGCTCCGCGAAACCCGCCGCCCGCCAGACCTCCTCCCGCATCTCGACGATCACGGTGGAGGCGTCGGCCGCGTACGGGTAGCCGTGCAGTTGCATCACGCCGTGCTCGGTCTCGGCGATCTCGAAGCGGAAGGCGTCCAGGGCGAAGTCGGCGGCGAGCCAGATGTAACGGCAGTGGTGCGTGGCCACATGGGGCCGGAACACATGGGCGTACGCCTCACGGGTGGTGCTGTGCACACCGTCGGCGGCGATGACGAGGTCGTACGCCTCCGCGAGCCGGGCGGGGTCGGGCGCCTCGGAGTGGAAGCGGAGCTCCACTGCGAGGGCGCGGCAGCGGTCGTGCAGGATCTCCAGGAGGCGTTTCCTGCCCAGGGCGGCGAATCCGTGTCCGCCGGAGGTGTGGCGGGTGCCTCGGTGGACGATGTCGATGGTGTCCCAGCGGACGAAGTCCTGCTGGAGGGCCTCGTAGATGGTCGGGTCGGCGTGTTCTATACCGCCGAGGGTTTCGTCGGAGAGGACGACTCCGAAGCCGAAGGTGTCGTCGGGGGCGTTGCGTTCCCAGACGGTGACTTCGCGGTCGGGGCGGAGACGTTTCAGCAGGGCGGCGGCGTAGAGGCCGCCGGGGCCACCGCCGATGACTGCGATGCGTCGTGGGCGGCTGGTCTGGGCGCGCGAGTGCGTGTCGGTGGGGTCTGGGCGCACCCCGCGGCGGAGCCGCACATCGGCACGGCCCCGCGCACCAGGGGTGGGCGCGCTCACCGTCCGCTCCACTTGGGAGGTCGCTTTTCCTTGAAGGCCGCGTGGAACTCGGCGTAGTCCTCGCCGTTCATCAGGAGGGCCTGGGTGGCGGCGTCCAGTTCCACCGCTGCCGCCAGCGGCATGTCCAGCTCTGCCGTCAGGAGCGCTTTCGTCTGGGCGTACGCCAGCGCCGGGCCCTCGGCCAGGCGGTGGGCCAGCGACTGGGCGGCCTCGTCGGCGCGGCCCTCTTCGGTCAGTTCGCTGATCAGGCCGATCCGCTCGGCCTCGGGGGCGCGGACCGGCTCGCCGAGCATGAGCAGCCGGGTGGCGTGGCCGAGGCCGACGACCCGGGGCAGCAGGTAGGCGGCGCCCATGTCGCCGCCGGACAGGCCGACGCGGGTGAAGAGGAAGGCGAAGCGGGCGCTCGGATCCGCCACCCGGAAGTCCGCCGCGAGGGCCAGCACCGCGCCCGCGCCCGCCGCCACCCCGTGCACCGCCGCGATCACGGGGAAGGGGCACTCCCGTACGGCCCGCACCACCTGTCCGGTCATCCGGTTGAAGTCGAGGAGCTGGGCGGTGTCCATGGCCAGGGTGGCGCCGATGATCTCGTCGACGTCACCGCCGGAGCAGAAGCCGCGCCCCTGTCCCGCCAGGACCAGGGCCCGCACGGACCGTTCCCGGGACAGTTCGGCGAGCAGGTCGCGCAGGTCGGCGTAGGCGCCGAAGGTGAGCGCGTTGAGCTTGTCGGGGCGGGCGAGGGTGACGGTGGCGACGCCGTCGGTGAGGTCGACGCTCAGGTGTTCCCAGTGGGGGGTGCGGGCGGCGGAGCCGGTGAAGGGACTCACGGGGTGCGGCCTCCTCGTTCGGTGGCGGGCACTGCCTCATGGAGCTCTGTCCTTCGAAGTTATCACTCATCCGTGACTGTCGTCATGAGTGCGCGATACGGATGGACGGTGACGCCGGACGATCGGGACATCACCGCGGATCCGACCCGGCACCGTCACATCCGTCACGGCTCGTCGACACCCCCGTAACGACGGGAGCAGCCGCGCGAGGCCCGCCGTTCATCCGGGTAAGCCGCCCGCAGCGGGACCGAAGGTCCCGCACGGTGCCCGTCGGATGCCTCCGCCGGGCGCGCCGTACCATTCATCAGGTTGAAAGCAGGACAGCCTGCTCATGAACGGAACCGCCTTGTACGAACGCCCCGCAGCCTCCGCCTCCTGGCGTATCGCACTGCCGCACTCCGCCGCGGCCGTGCCTGTGGCCCGCGCCCTGGTGCGCACGGCGCTGGCCGAGCTGGAGCACGGGGCCGACAGCGACACCGCGGAACTGCTGACGGCCGAGCTGGTGGCGAACGCCGTGGAGCACACCGCCGGGGACGCGCCGATCGAACTGGTGGTGGAGCTGCTGCCGGGCGGCTGCCAGGTCGAGGTGCACGACCCGGACCCGGCACCGCCCGGCAACCTCACGCGCCCGGTGGACACCGAGCCCGACCCCTGGCAGGAGCACGGACGCGGACTGCTGCTGATCCGCGCCCTCAGCTCGTCCTGCGGTCACCGCCCCGCCGGGTCGGGCAAGGCGGTCTGGTTCCGACTGCCGACGGTGCCGGCTCAGCGTCGTCCGGTGTGACCGGTGTGACCGGTGGCATCGCGCGACCCGTGTGACCGCATGACCGGCGTTCAGGCCAGGGTGGCCACCATGACCGCCTTGATGGTGTGCATACGGTTCTCCGCCTCGTCGAAGACGACCGAGTGGGCCGACTCGAAGACCTCGTCCGTGACTTCCAGCGACTCCAGGCCGTGGGCCTCGAAGATCTCGCGGCCGACCTTGGTGCCGAGGTCGTGGAAGGCCGGCAGGCAGTGCAGGAACTTGACGTCCGGGTTGCCGGTGGCACGCAGGACGTCCATGGTCACGGCGTACGGGACGAGGGCGGCGATCCGCTCGTCCCAGACCTCCTTGGGTTCACCCATGGAGACCCAGACGTCGGTGGCGACGAAGTCGGCGCCGCGGACGCCCTCCGCCAGGGACTCGGTGAGGGTGATGCGGGCCCCGCTGGTCTCGGCGAGCTCATGGGCCCGGTCGACGACGTCCTGGGCGGGCCAGTAGGACTTCGGGGCGACGATCCGCACGTCCATGCCCAGCAGGGCGCCGGTGACCAGGTAGGAGTTGCCCATGTTGAAGCGGGCGTCACCGAGGTAGGCGAAGGAGATGTCCCGGAGCGGCTTGCCGCTGTGCTCGGTCATCGTCAGCACGTCGGCGAGCATCTGGGTGGGGTGCCACTCGTCGGTCAGGCCGTTGTAGACGGGCACGCCGGCGTACGCGGCGAGCTCCTCGACCTTGACCTGGCTGTCCCCGCGGTACTCGATCGCGTCATACATCCGGCCCAGTACGCGCGCGGTGTCCTTCACGGACTCCTTGTGGCCGATCTGCGACCCCGAGGGGTCGAGGTAGGTCGTCGAGGCGCCCTGGTCGGCGGCGGCGACCTCGAACGCGCAGCGGGTGCGCGTCGAGGTCTTCTCGAAGATCAGCGCGATGTTCTTGCCGCGCAGGTACCGCGTCTCGGTCCCGGCCTTCTTGGCGGCCTTCAGCTCGGCGGCCAGTTCGATCAGGCCGAGGAACTCCTGCCCGGTGAGGTCGAGTTCCTTGAGGAAGTGGCGGCCGCCGAGGGCGGTCGGGACTGTCGCCATGGCGGGCGCTCCAGGGATACGAGAACAATGACCATGGAAGTCTATACGACCTTCGGCATTTCTATACGCCCCCGCGTTCGACCTCTCCGGCCTACACGCTCTCCCGTTCGACCGGGCAGCTCATGCATCGCGGGCCACCCCGCCCCCGCCCCAGTTCACTCCCCGGGATCTCGATCACCTCGATGCCCTGCTTGCGCAGATGCGTGTTGGTCGTGGCGTTGCGTTCGTAGGCGACGACGACCCCCGGTTCGACGGCCAGGACGTTGCAGCCGTCGTCCCACTGCTCACGCTCGGCCGCGTGCACGTCCTGGGTGGCGGTCAGGACGCGGATCTCGTTCAGTCCGAGCGCGGCGGCGATCGCGCGGTGCATGTGCTCCGGCGGATGGTCGGTGACCTTGAGTTCCTTGTCGCCGACACCTGGCTCGATGGTGTAGGAGCGGAGCATGCCGAGCCCGGCGTACTGGGTGAAGGTGTCGCCGTCGACCATCGTCATCACGGTGTCGAGGTGCATGAAGGCACGCCCCTTGGGCATGTCGAGGGCCACGATCGACTCGGCGGAGCCGGCGTCGAACAGCTTGTGCGCGAGCATCTCCACGGCCTGGGGGGTGGTCCGCTCACTCATGCCGATGAGCACGGCGCCGTTGCCGATCACGAGGACGTCCCCGCCCTCGATGGTCGACGGATAGTCGACCTGCCCCTCCGACCAGACCCGGAACGTTTCGTCACGGAACAGCGGGTGGTGCCGGTAGATCGCCTCGAAGTGCACGGTCTCGCGCTGCCGGGCGGGCCAGCGCATCGCGTTGATGGAGACGCCGTCGTAGATCCAGGCGGAGGTGTCGCGGGTGAAGAGGTGGTTGGGCAGCGGACCGAGCAGGAAGTCGTCGAGTTCCATGACATGGAAGCGCACGGAGGTCGGCTCCTCGTGCACCTCCAGGAACTCCCGCTTGGTCATGCCGCCGACCAGCACCTCGGCCAGGTCCCGGGCGGGCAGGGTCTCGAAGGCCGCCCGGAGGTGGTCGGTGGCCAGCACCCCGTACTCCTTCTCGTCGAAGACCCGGTCCAGGACGAGCATCCGGGCGGCCGGGACGTCCAGGGCCTCGGTGAGCAGGTCGCCGAAGAGGTGCACGGCGACACCGCGGTCGCGCAGCACGTCGGCGAACCCGTCGTGCTCGGCACGCGCCCGGCGTACCCAGAGCACGTCGTCGAAGAGGAGCGCGTCCTTGTTGCTGGGGGTGAGCCTTTTGAGCTCGAGATCCGGCCGGTGCAGGATGACGCGGCGCAGGCGCCCGGCCTCGGAGTCGACATGGAATCCCATGCCTCCATCCTGACCATTGGAGGGCGGGTTGACCCGTCGCTCACGTGTTTCCACGACCACTTGTTTTCGTCCCCTTGACGATAATCACCTCTCCCGGTTATCGTCGACCAGACGAAAAGCGAGGGGGTCCCATGGCTGACATCACCCGGCGCCTCGGCCTGCGCCACCTGCGCGGCGCACCGACGGCGCACATCCGGCACCACCGCGGAGGCCGCCTGCTGCACGACGGGCCCGGGCTGAGCTTCTGGTTCAGGTCGCTGACCGCCGCGCTGTCCGAGGTACCGGTCGACGACCGGGAACTGGCGATGACCTTTCACGCCCGTACCTCCGACTTCCAGGACGTGGCGGTGCAGGCGACGGTCACCTACCGGATCGTCGACCCGGGCGTCGCCGCCGCCCGCCTCGACTTCTCCATCGACCCGGACACCGGCGTGTGGCGGGGCGCTCCGCTGGAGCAGCTCGGCACACTGCTCACCGAGACGGCCCAGCAGCACGCGCTGGACGTCCTGGCGCGTACGCCGCTGGCGGCCGCGCTGGTCGACGGCGTGACCTCGGTCCGCGAGCGGATAACGGCCGGTCTGGAAGCCGAGCCGCGGCTGCCCGCGACCGGCATCGAGGTGGTGGCCGTCCGCGTGGTGGCGCTGCGACCGGAGCCCGAGGTGGAGCGCGCGCTGCGCACCCCGGCCCGCGAGCAGATCCAGCAGGAGGCCGACCGGGCGACGTACGGACGGCGGGCCCTCGCGGTGGAACGGGAACGGGCCATCGCGGAGAACGAGTTGGCCAGCAAGATCGAACTGGCGCGTCGCGAGGAGCAGTTGGTCGACCAGCGCGGCACCAACGCCCGGCGCGAGGCCGAGGAGCACGCGGCGGCGGACGCGGTCCGCGCGCAGGCGGAGGCGGCACGGACGGTGCGGCTCGCGGAGGCCGAGGCGGCTCGTGCCGTACGGCTGTCCCGTGCGGAGGCGGAAGGGGCGCGCGAGGTCGGCGAGGCGCGCGCCCAGGCGCAGGCCGCCTGGCTGCGGGTGCACGCGGAGGTGGACGTGGCGACGCTGCACGCGCTCACCGGGACCCGGATCGCGGAGAACCTGCCGCGCATCGACAGCGTGACGGTGTCGCCGGACGTGCTGACGGGGCTGCTGGCCAGGCTGGGTGCGCGGGAGGAGCAGGCGTGAGCCTCGCACCCCGGGTCGTCCTCGTCCATCGCACCACGGAGTACGAGGAGTTGGTGGCCCGGCACGGCACGCACGGGCAGGCCGCATTCTTCCTGTCCTCGCGGGGCCGGGACATCGCGGAGCTCGCCGAACGGCACCGCAGGACGCGGCGGGCGCTGGCGGAGGTCGGCTCGGCGGTTCCACTGACGTGGCGTCAGGCGCGGGTGGAGCGGGCCGACCTGGACCGTTTCCTGTTCGCCCCCGAGGACGTCGTGGTCGTGGTCGGGCAGGACGGGCTGGTGGCGAACGTCGCCAAGTACCTGACGGGACAGCCGGTGGTGGGCATCGACACCGACCCCGGACGCAACCCCGGGGTACTGGTCCGGCACCGCCCCCGGGAGGCGGCGGCACTGCTGCCGGCCGTCCTCACCCGCTCCGTCGGCGTCGAGGAACGCACGATGGTGGAGGCCGTCGCCGACGACACGCAGCGGGTCGTCGCGCTCAACGAGATCTGCCTGGCAGCCGTCGGACATCAGACGGCCAGATACCGCCTGGGCCTGGAGGGCGACGGGGGTGTCGTCGAGGCCCAGGCCTCTTCCGGGGTGCTCGTGGGCACGGGCACCGGCGCGACCGGGTGGATCCGGTCGGTGTGGCAGGAGCGCGGCGGCCACTGGCCCCTGCCCTCGCCCACGGAGCCGCGCCTGCTGTGGTTCGTCCGTGAGGCCTGGCCGTCCCCGGCCACCGGCACGTCGTCGGTGGCCGGCGAACTCACCGGGTCGGCCGGTCTGCGCATCACCGTCGAGTCGGAGCGGCTCATCGCCTTCGGGGACGGGATGGAGACCGACGCGGTGGAACTCACCTGGGGGCAGTCGGTGCGGGTCGGCGTGTGCGGGGAGCGGTTGCGGCTGGTCGGGTGAGGGAGGGCGCCGGACCGGGGGGGGACCGGTCAGCTGCTGGGCTGGGGCTGGAACAGCTCGGGGCGGGCCAGCATGCGGCGGGCCGTGCGGCCGGGGTGGAGGGTGGCGCGGGCCACGATCCAGCCGGCGAGGGTGTGCGGTGCGGCGGGGTCGGCGGCCAGTTCGTCGTCGTACCGGACGAGCGCCGCGCCCGGGTCGCCGGCGGCGAGGTACTCGTCGGCGGTGTGCGGGGTGGCGGGGCGGAGCGCGAAGGCGTGGGTGCGCAGGTCCGGCCAGGAGGTGCGGTCGGGGCGGAAGCGGGGGGCGTCCGTCGGGTGCGCCGCGTCGTCCGGCGGAGCCACGTTGCGCAGCCGCCACTCGGTGCGGTGCAGGGAGGCGGCCGTACGGGCCCGGGCGAGGGCGGGGGCGGGGACGGGCTCGCGCAGCCAGCCGTCCAGCGTGCGCGCCAGGCCCGACACCAGGGCGCGGCCCTGGACGGTGAGACGCCCCTCGGCCAACAGGGTGCGCACGACGAGCCGACTCTGCAGGCGCCGCAACGCGAAGTGGTACCCGGCCTCCTCCTCGCCGGCCGCCCGGCGGGCCAGGACCGCCCGGCCGTCCCGCGCTGCGGCCATGCGGTCCCGCCAGAAGCCCGCGACACCGGTGAAGGCGTACGCGCCGTGGAGCAGGCCGGTCAGGTGGCGGGGATCGGGGCGCCAAGGGGCGTAGTAGCGCTCCTCCCGGTCGTCGTCGAGGAGGGGGAAGAGGTGGAGGAGGGCGGCCAGCTTGCTGTGCTGGAATTCGTGGACGAGCGTCTCGGCGAGGGCGAGCGCGGACGACGGGCGGGCGATCACCATCGCGCCGAAGGAGTCTCCGCTGGAGGCCGAGACCTGCACGGTCGGCGGGGCGGGAGGCAGCGCGCTCGTACGACCCCAGGGCACGACCGTCCGGATCCACGCCGGGTCGAGCCGCCCGGGCCCGACCCCGCCCGGCACCGCGAGCACGGCGACGGCCTCCTCGAACATCCCCTGCCACGCCTCCGCCTCCGCGGCGTCGAGCCGGGCGGGCGGCAGGGGGTCGTCCAGGTCGCGGTAGGGGTCGAGGTCGTCGAGGGGGATGGCGACGGTACCGGTGGGCGTCGGGTGGGTGAGGGTGCGCAGGGGGAGCCAGGAGGAGGTTCCGGCTCCGGTGAGGGCTTCCTGGGCGTCCTGCGGTTTCATGTCGTCCCGCGCTCCTCCACCACGAGGCACCGACCCCGCCCGGTGGGCGTCAGCCGCTCCGGCGTGCTGCGTCTGCGGTGCCGCCGAGTCCGCCGCACGTGTCCCCCGGGACGGAACCGAGTCCGAGGCGCCGGCCTCTCCGGTCCGCTCTCTCCCGCTCCTCAACCGCACCGCCACCGGCCGGACCGTCACGGACGTCGTCTCCCCGTCGCGCCCCGGACCCGCAAGCGTCAGCTCTCCCCCGCTGGTGCGGGCGTGGCCGATGACCAACCCCCCTTCCGCGTCGGGGAGTCGGGCCAGCCCCAGCCCGGGCAGGGTCAGCGCCCCGTCGACCAGAGCCACCCGGAGGTCCGCCTCCGTGCCGGCGTGCAGGGAAGCCGTGACCGCGAGGGCGCACAGGTGGCCGGCCTCCGCCCACAGGGGCGGTCCCGACGCGGTGCCGTGGGCCCGGCGCAGGACGTGGGCGATCCAGCCGCCGGTCGCGGGGGCGAGCAGCAGTCGGTCGACCGGCTCGGGGGCCCGCGCGGCCGCGTTCTTCAGGACGTGCCAGGCCTCGGCGGCCGGGGTCAGCGGTGTGGGGAGGGTGTCGAGGCGGTCCAGCAGGGTGCGCAGGAGCAATAACCGGCGGGCCCGTTCGCCTCGTTCGAGGAAGGTGACGGCCGCCGCGGAGCCGCCGCCCGCGGCCAGTTCCGCGAACAGCCGCTCGGGCATGCGGAACGGGTCGGGGCGCTGCTCACTGCTCATGGGCGGGGGACCTCCGGTCGCGGGTGCGGACATGCGGGGACCCCGACGGGCGCACGGGGCCTCCGTCAGGGCTCGGCCGTCGGGGCGGGCCGCCTATTCGGCCCGGGCGCCCCCGCTTCCCCCCTCCCCTCCGGCCCGCATGCTGCTGCGGGCACGCAGAACCTCCTGGAGAAGGCGGGCGTTCGGGAGGAGCGGAGCGAGACCGTCCACGGCGGTCAAGGGCAGCGCCGCGAGGTCCGCCAGATCCGACTCCCAGACGTCGGCCTGCCGAGCGGCGGCCGACGCGCGAGCGGTGGCTGCGGGGTGGTGCAGTGCGGGCGGCTGGTCCAAGATGCTCCCCCTTCTCGCACGGTGGCACGCGATGCCCCGTACCCGTGTCCTTTTCCATCATGGCCATACATGCCCGGGTCGAAAACCGTACGATCACGCCACTCGATCATTTTCGATCGCTTCGACGTCTCACCGAGGCTCCGAATTCGCGCAGTGCCGCGTCGAGTTCGGCGCCGCGCTCGGGGTCGTCGTCGAGCGAGAGCACGGCGTCGAGCAGCTCCCGCAGGGCTTCCGGGTGGTGCCGGGCGAGCCCGTTGAGTATGCCGGTGGCATCCGTGCGGGCCTTCGTGTGACGGGGCAGTGTCGCCGTGACACGCGGGTTCAACGCGCCGACCACCGTCTGCCGTTCGGTGGGGTCCCGCATCAACGGGTAGGCGAGCAGCGCCTCCACGGCCCGCAGCAGCGGCGAGACCGGGTGCGGGCCGGGGCCCTGGCCTGCCACGGGAACGATCTCGGTGCGTTCGGGGCTCTGCAGCCGAATCTCGGGATACTGCAGAGTACGGCCCGCTTCCCTGAGGGCCGCGATACGCGTTCGTACGGCCGGAAACAGTTCCTCCGGATCGGGCGGGGCGGGCAGCGCGGCCGCGCGGTCGGCCAGCAGACCCAGCAGGACCTCGGAGAAGAGTCCCGTGGCGCGCTCGGGGTCATTGGCGGCGGCCCGGCCGCGCCCGGCGGCCCGCAGCAGGGTCTGCCGGTGGGCGAGGTTGCGCCGCCCCACGGGCAGCGCGTCCGGCGGCAGGGCCTCCCGGAAGCCGAGGGTCTCCTCGAAGGTCTCGCAGGCGTCCACGATCCACAGCTGCTCGGCGAAGGCGGGCACGGCGTCACCGGCGTACCGGGCGAGCGCGGAGTCCAGGTCGATGCCCAGCTTGTCGGCGGTGGTCGCGTCCGCGCAGAACAGCCGCAGGTGACCGGCCCGGTCGAGGACTCCGTGCCCGCCCCACCACACCCACAGGACGTCCCCCTGGGCCAGGGGCAGTTCCCGGACGAGGGCGCGGCGCAGGGTCGCGTGGTCGGCCGGCCGGTACGGGAGGCCGGGGACGTACGGCGGCAAGGGGGCGAGGTGGAGCCGGAGCCGGTCCTCCGGCACCCCGGCGTCGCGCAGCAGCCGGTGGAAGGCGACCGCGTCCCGGGCGGGCCCGGGCAGGTCCCAGCCGGACCCGGCGTCGTACCTCTCGACGCCGACGATCAGGGCGTGCACCCGGGTGGGATCCATGACCGGCTCGCGACCCGTCATGGCAGGCGGTCCACGATGTGCCGGTACACGGCGGGGTTGGTCCAGTAGGCGCTGTGGGCGGCGGGGAACGGCTGGCGACTGTCGACGGCGATGTCGGTGACGCGGCCCGGGAACAGTGCGGCGCCGAGGTAGGAGAGCAGGTCGCGGGGGTCGTACAGGTTCAGCCAGTCCGGGACGTGCGGCGGCAGCGGGGCGGGGTGGTCGAGCGTGGGCAGGGCGCCGGACTCGTACAGGAAGGGCCCCTGGGAGCCGGCGGTCACCAGGAGGCGCACCTGGGGCAGCGGGGCGGCGATCAGCGTGTCCAGGGCGATGATCCCGCCGAGGCTGTGGCAGACCAGCGCCACGGGTGGCTCCAGTCCCGCGACGAGTGTGCGCAGGTCCGCGCGGACCGCCTCGCCGCGGCTGAGGTAGCGCAGGATGTCCGCGGCGGCGGGGTGCGCGGCCTCGGTGAGGGCGCGCCGACGGCGTACGACGGCATGGGACGCGGCGGATCCGGCGGCCCGCAGCAGCAGGGAGCGCAGGCCGCGTTCCGTGCCCCGGGACGGTGCGCCGAGGGCTTCGGCGAGCCGGTCGACCACGGCGTCCCGGGTGTCGCCGACCGGGACGAGCGGCGTGTCGGCGTCCAGGGCGTCGGCGATGACCCGGGCGGTCAGGCTGCGGGCGGCGAGAGGGGCGAGGTCGTCGGCGTCGAGGGCACCGGCGGCGGGGCCGAGCAGCGGATGGGCGGCGAGGTCGGTGGCCGCTCGGGCCAGTCCGGGGCCCAACTCGGCGGCGGGCGAGTCCCCTTGGGCGGCGAGTGCGGCCAGCCGGGCCTGGAGCCCTTGTTCCGGCGGTACGGAACCGGGCGGACGCTCCACGGCCATGCCGGCGCCGGCCGCGGCGAGGGCGAGCTCGGCGTACGGGTCGGCGTAGAGGGCGGCCCAGGCGGCCGTGGTGTCGTCGTCGGCGGCGACCGGGGATTCGGCGAGACCCAGACCTCGGGCCGTGCTCCCCGCCTGCGCCGGAAGACTCGCCCCGTCCGCGGCGAGCGTGGCGCCGTGCGCGCCTCCCCAGTAGTACGGCACGATGCGAAGTCCGCCGCGCAGGGCGGTCAGCCCGGCCGCCACGCGCCCCGCGAGCTTCGAGAAGCCGGGTTCGCGCACCCCTGTGCCGTGAATGAAGACGACCGCCGTCATGTGCCCCCCGTGACACCGGTGCAGCGTTGTGTACGACTTCCGTTACGTCGTCAACTTACCAGTATCATAAGGAGGTTGGGGTCGAGCACACGTGCGATGACCCTTCCGCGGCCGGACAACGGCCCCGACAACTGGACACCAGGGAGACACCGTGAGCCCTGACACGATGGTCATGCATTTCGTGGGGGCCTCGGCCCTGATCCTGGTGGCCGCACACGCCGCCGGCTGGCTGGCACGGAAGCTGAAACAGCCCTACATCGTCGGCCAGTTGACCGCGGGCATAGCGCTCGGCCCCTCACTGCTCGGAAGCCTCGCACCGGACACGTACGACCAGCTGTTCCCCGACGGCATCGGTCCGGCCCTGACCGGGTTCGCGCAGTTCGCCCTGGTGGTGTTCCTGTTCGCGGTGGGCTACGAACTCGATCTGGTGGTCCTGGGCGCACGGGCGCGCACGGCGTGCACGGTGGCGGTGGCGGCGTTCGTGGTGCCGATGGCCGTGGGCAGCGGCTGTGCCCTGCTGTTCCAGGAGCAGCTGCGGGACCTGGGCATGCCGCGGGACCTCTCCCCCGCCATGGTGGTGTTCGCCGGGGTCGCCCTGTCGATAACGGCGGTGCCGGTGCTGACGGCCATAGTGCGGGAGAACGGCCTGGCCCGCACGGTGCCCGGCGTGGTGGCCGTGTCCGCCGCCGGACTGCTCGACGTGATCGGGTGGACCGTGCTGGCCGGGACGATGATGGACGGCGACAGTGGCGAACACGCGCTCGGGTGGCCGTGGCGGGCGCTGATCGCGTTCGGCTTCACCGCACTGATGCTGGTGGCGGCCCGGCCGCTGCTGCGACTGCTGCTGTGGGGGCCGCGGACGCGGATGGAGCCCTCGCTGCGGCTGGCGTTGCTGATCGGTTTCGCCCTCGGGTCGGCCTGGGTCACGCACTCCCTCGGACTGCATGTCATCTTCGGCGCGCTGCTCGCGGGGGTCGTGGTGCCACGGGAGAAGGGCGGAACGCTCGATCCGGAACTGGTGCGGCCGTTGCACGACGTCAGTTCGCTGCTCCTGCCCTTCTTCTTCGTCGTTTCCGGGCAGTCCGTCGCACTGAACGCCATGGACGCCACGGGGTGGGTGGCCCTGCTGGTGGTGACCGTCCTGGCGATCACCACGAAGATCGGCAGCGGGACGGTGGCCGCACGGCTGGGCGGGCTGGACCGCGACGACGCACGGACCGTCGGGGTCCTGCTGAGCGCCCGCGGCCTCACCGAGCTGATCGCCCTGAACGCGGGCCTGCAGGCGGGCCTGCTGAGCGAGCCGCTCTACACGGTCCTGGTCTTCATGGCCCTGGCCACGACCCTCCTCACCCAGCCCCTGCTCCTCTTGGTCCGCCGCCTGGCCGAACGCCCCCACACGGTCCATTCGGACCCCGTCCCCGCGGCAGACATGGGCTGACCCCCCATCGCCGGGAGGCTCCATGCCCCAGGGGCGCGAGGAACTGCGCGACCAGCCCCCACCGGACCCGCACTGCCGCCACAACCCCACGCCCACCCCGACAATCCCGCCTCCCGGCGTGTGACATGGGCTGCCCCCCATCGCCGGGAGGCTCCATGCCCCAGGGGCGCGAGGAACTGCGCGACCAGCCCCCACCGGACCCGCACTGCCGCCACAACCCCACGCCCACCCCGACAATCCCGCCTCCCGGCGTGTGACATGGGCTGCCCCCCATCGCCGGGAGGCTCCATGCCCCAGGGGCGCGAGGAACTGCGCGACCAGCCCCCACCGGACCCGCCCTGCCGCCACCACCCCACGCCCCCCCCGACCCTCCCGCCTCCCGGCGTGTTACTTGGGCTTCCCCCCATCGCCGGGAGGCTCCATGCCCCAGGGGCGCGAGGAACTGCGCGACCAGCCCCCACCGGACCCGCACTGCCGCCACAACCCCACGCCCACCCAAATACACCGCCCACCCGCCGGAGGTTAAAGCGGCATCGGCGCCATGTCGCACTCGATCCGCCGCCGCTGCCGGGCCGCCAGCAGCCACGGGTGGTCGGCACGCAGGATCCGGGTGAAGCCCTCCACGGCCTTGCGCTGGAGTTCGTCCGCTTCCGGTCCGCGGCCCAGCCCTCGCAGATCCAGCGCGAGGTTGGCCGTGCAGGAGAGGGTGAGCGGGTGCTCCTCGCCCGCCGCCTCGGCGAGCAGCGGCAGATTGGCCTGGTCGATCTCGTGCGCCCGCTCGAAGTCGAGGCGTGCGTACGCCGTGTTGGCCTGGCCGATGGCGACGGTCAGGGTCATGACGTGGCGCTCGCCCACCGTCTCGGCCAGTCGGTCCGCCGCGGCGTCCTCGTGCTCCTGCGCGGCGTCAAGGGACCCGAGCGTGCGCAGCGTGGCGGCCAGGTTGGCGCGGGCCAGCAGGGTGTACGCGTGGTTCTCGCCGAGGCGCTGCTCGTAGCGGCGCAGGGTGACGTCGGCCAGTTGGCGGGAGCTTTCGAGGTCACCGGACAGGCGCTGGTCGACGGCCAGGTTGATCGCCGTGGACAGCGAGTCGAAGTGGTCGGGGCCGTAGCGGGCGACGAAGCGCCGCAGGGTCTCCTCGGCGAGCTTGGCGGCCTCGGCGAGCGCCCCGTCGCGGCGCCGGCACACCGCGAGGTTGCGGGCGATGCGCAGGGTGAGCGGGTGTTCCTCGCCGAGCGCGGTGCGCGCCCGCCGGTGGACGTCCTCCTGGAAGTCGCGGGCGCCGGGGTAGTCGCCGCCCTCCCGCATGTCGATGGCCAGGCCGTTGAGGGTGTTGAGGGTGAAGAAGCTGGCCGGGCCGAAGAGCAGGTCGCGCAGGCGCGCGTTCTCCTGGTCCAGCGGCAGCGCCTCCTTGAACTGTCCGCACAGCCGCAGGTCGACGCCCCAGCTGTGGGTGGCCCGCAGGGTGGCGGGGTCGTCGGAGCCGAACAGGGACCGGGCCAGTTCGGTGGCCTCCTCGCCGAGGTCCCGCGCTTCCTGGAAGCGGCCCTGGTAGCGGCGGGCGTCGGCCATCTCGCACAGGGAGTCGATCAGCTCCTCCGGCTCGACCTCGATCCGGCGGGACACTTCGAGGGCCTTCTCGGAGAGCGGGATCGACTCGGGGACCTGCCCGACCTGGCGCAGCAGGAAGGAGAAGCTCTTCGTCATCCGTACGACGTGGATGTTCTCCTCGCCGGAGGCGGCGATCCAGGCGCTCCATGCCTGCCGGCCGAGGTCGGCGGCGCCTTCGTGGTCGCCCCAGTAGTAGAGGAACCACACGGTGTCGTAGACCAGTTCGCGCACCCAGGTGTCGGTGCTGGTGACCGCCTGCGAGGTGAGCACGTGCGGCAGCAGGGCCTGGTAGGAGCGCCACTCCAGCGAGGAGCCGTAGGCGCCGGGCTTGGCGGCCGACAGCAGTTGGTGGGCGGCGTCCCGCATCCGCTGTCGCTCGTCGGCGCTCAGCTTGGCCAGGAGCACGGTCTGCAGCAGGCGGTGCATCTGCAGGGTGTCGGAGCGGGGGTCCACCTTGATCAGCGAGAACTGGCTGAGGTCGCGCACCGCCCGGTTCAGCCGGATCGACTCGCGCAGCAGCGGATCCATCTCGGGGGTGATGCTGACGCCCCGGCTGCCGCGCAGCATGGACCGCGGGATGGGCTCGGGGGCCATGCTGGCGCAGATGTCGAGGAGCTGCCGGGCGCCGGGGTTGTTCTGCTGGATCCGCTCCAGCGAGATGTCCCAGGCGGCGGCGACGGAGACCGGGTAGTCGGGGGCGGGGTCGAGTTCGAGGATCTCGGGGCTGCGCTGGGCGAGCAGGTCGAGGTACTCGTCGACGAGCATGCCGGTGACCGCGCGCCAGGCGCCCGCCTGCTCGACGGCGAGCGGCAGGTCGCCCAGGGCCTCGGCGAGCCGGTCGGCGTCCTCGGCGCTCAGGTCGGGCGAGCGCTTCTGGAGGAGCTCGATGGACTCCTCGCGCTCGAACACGTTGACCGGCAGCGGGGTGGCGACCCGTTCCCAGGCCCGGTTCCGGGAGGTGACGATGACCTTGCCGGGCCCGTTGGTGGGGAAGTAGTTGCGCACCGCCTCGACGTCTTCCGCGTTGTCGAAGACGAGCAGCCAGTTGTCGTACGGTGCCCCGGCGCGCAGTGCCTCCAGTACGGCGGGCACGGCGGTGTTGGCGGCGGGGGCGCCGAGGCTGTCCTGACCGGTCGGGGCGACGCCCAGCTGGGCGGCCAAACTGGCGAGGGCGGCCAGGATGAGGCTCTCGCGCTCGGCGGGGATCCAGCAGATCACCTTGTAGTCGTGCTGGTGGGTGTAGATGTACTCCAGCGCGAGCTGGGACTTGCCGACGCCGCCGAGGCCGTGCAGTGCGTGCGGCAGGACGGCCGCGGTGTCCTGGGCGCTGAGCTGCTCCTCCACGGACCTCAGCAGCGTCTGGCGGCCGACGAACGACGTGTTCCTGAGGGGAACGTTCACCAGAAGAGCCGGTGTTGCGGTCGTGGTGCTCTGCATGAGCTGCTCAGCCTCCGGGGCTTCTTGTTGGATCGCGTCGGTTACCAGGCTCTGCACGGGCGGTTCTCCAGTTCCGTCGGGGACGTCTGCTGGATCCCTGCCATCTCCGCCGCCCGCTGACCCCCCGCCGCCCGCGTGGTTCACCTCAGGGAGTGAGACGGCGGGCAAACGGGCAGCCACCCGTTCGGCCGCACCGGACCCGAGCCTGGCGAGGTTGGGTTCGATGCGTCTGGCGCGTTCGGAGTACGGTCCCGACAGTGCGCGCATCACGGCCAGTTCGCTGCGTACCCAGCCGTGCTCGGCGGGGTCGGGCAGTGTGGTGCCGGTCGGGTCGCGCAGGGCGGCGCGCAGGGCGAGGCCCCGTTCGCCGGCGGCGGGCAGCTCGCCCACCACGCTGACGGTACGGGCGAGTTGGCTGCGGGTGGTGGTGGCCAGCAGCGCCTCGCGCACTCCTTCGGCGAACTCGGGCCGGCCCTCGCCGCCGCTGTCCCAGTCGATCAGCCCGCCCATCAGGATCTCGGCGAGGTGGTCGGGTCCGGTCTCGGGCATGGTGCGCCGCCGCAGCTGGTCGACGAGGTCGAACTCGAAGGGGATGGCGGCGAGTTGGGTGGCCAGGCGCCGTGCGGCGGGGGTGGCGAGGGTGAAGAAGCGGCGTACGGCGGCGGTGGCGGCGCGCGGGAAGCGCGGGGCGCGCAGTCCGGGCGCCGGGGCGCCCTTGGTGAGGGTGCCGGCCAGGACGACGGGCAGGGCGCGGCGGACTCCGCGCTCGCCGGTGACGAGGTCGGCCCAGGCGGCGACGGATCCGGCCTTCAGGGACAGCACGGGCACCGGCACCGAGCCGTCGCCCGCGGCGGGCAGCGGGCGCAGCGGGTCGGGGC